>DASWMJ010000011.1:0-33134 GCA_036399775.1 Chloroflexia bacterium
CCCAACCCCCATCGCTTTGCCCGAATGCAACGGCGCGTTCTTCAGCGAGACCAGGCATACCGTCTGCGAGCCTTTCCTGGCCTATTGGAAGGAGAAAGGCAGCCTCGCCATCTTCGGCTTCCCCATCACCGACTTGATACAGGAGACCGCGAAAGATACGGGCGAGGTCTACACCGCGCAATACTTCGAGCGGGCGCGCTTTGAATTGCACCCGTCAACCGGCGACACCGTAGTCCTCGGCAGGCTGGGCGCGCTCCTCCAACCCGCCCAACGCCCCGTAGCCCAATTGGAGGGCGCGCAGTTCTTCCCAGATACGGGACACAACCTCAATGGGCCTTTCCTCAAGTTCTGGTCCGAGAATGGCGGCCTCGCCGTCTTCGGCTTCCCCATCACCGAGGAGCGCGTAGAGACCAACCCCATAGACAAGAAAGACTACACCGTGCAATACTTCGAGCGCAGCCGCTTCGAATACCACCCCGAAAACGCGCGCACCCCCTTCGAGGTGCAACTCGGCCAGTTAGGCACCCAACTCTACTACACGAAATACCTCCGCCGCTAATGGCAGAAATGTTCAGATTAAAGAAAGGAATGTTTTCCGTAGGGGCGACCCGGTGGGTCGCCCTGGTGGGGATGGCGTACCATGCTTACCATGCTTACCATGCTTACCTGCTACCCTATAGTATCCTTCTTTGACATATCATGCTTGCGTGCTGCCCCCATAGTACCCTGATTCTAAACGCTTACCTATTGGCACACTTGTTGCGTACCCGCTTTGTCGCCAGCACAAAGCGAAAGGAGAAACACCTATGTCAGACAACACCAACACCCAATCTTCCGGCATGGGCAACGAGCAAGAGCCAACCGCCACCATAGGAGGCCCCACCGCCCACGCCGAAGGCCTTGAATACCAGATGGTATCGCAACCGGCCATCGAAGCCGTAACCCGGACAGAAGGTGCAGCCGGCAAAGCCCCCGGCGAAAAAGCCGACGCCGGGCGCGACCCCGAATACTACCAGGAGAAGGACATCCCCGAAGGCAGCGACACCGACCAGGGCGAGCGCAACCAACCCGACGACTCCAGCGAGCAAGGACGCAGAGGCGGCGTAATCTCCCGCGCCGGCCACCCCGACTAACCCCAACACTCAATCCCGCCCTTCCACCCCACCCAAAAATGTGTAAAACTCCCCAATATTCATCCCCAAATCATGTCCCAAAAACAGCCCCAAAGGGGATTAAGTTAATAGAAGCATGTTTCCGGCTACCGTAGCGCAACAGTAGTCACAACCCCTTGAGAACCACCCTAATTCGTAACTAGCAATTCGTAATTAGTAATTCTCAAGGGAACAGGGTACCGCTGGTGCCCCTGCCACAAGGATTGATCGTCATCCTCCCAGCTCCCAGGCTAAACTGATGCAGCATTACCAACATACAACGCACAAAGAGCACCAACCCCCTCCCCCTTGTCATTCTGAGCGCAGCGAAGAATCTCGCTCCTCGCATACCATGCGTATAGCGAGCCTCTTCCCTCAGAACCAACAAGCCACAGTGGGCCACTCCTCTCAACATACACCTACAACCACCCTGCATCAGCCCAACCTTCGGGAGCCACACAGTACCGAGCCTACACGCTCCGTACACTAACCAACAGTGGTCCGGCCCCCACAACACCCCACGGGTGCCAAAGAGCCGGACCCAAACCCTAACACAAGATAAGAAACCCAAAGCCAGCAAGCCAGAAATCTAACTTCTAGTTTCTAGTTTCTAACTTCTAGTTTCTAACTTCTAGTTTCTAACTTCTAGTTTCTGACTTCTAACTTCTGATTTCTTATCGATCCAACCAGTTGCGTTGGCAGGGGCAAGCATCTGACGAAAACAGCGTGCTTAGGCTATCACCCTGCCCGCGACACCCACCATCAACCTCGACAACCAGAGGGGCGCACTAACCCGCGCCCCTCCCTCTCCCTCAACATGACAACTCAAAATTCAAAATTCAAAATTCAAAATTCGCACTAAGCTGATGGAACACGGCTCAGCAACTGCGGATGTCGCCACGCTAGTGTGGCTGCTCATAGCCGTAATGGCTGTAGCAGTCATCACCAAGTACATCCGCATCCCTTACACGGTAGCCCTCGTCATAGCGGGCGGCATCATCGCCATCTCCCCCATCAACCTCAACGTAGACCTCAGCCCCGACCTCATTCTCGTCGTATTCTTGCCCGCCCTCCTTTTTGAAGCAGCATATCACCTGCACTTCATGGAAGTCCGCGACACCCTGCGCCCCATCGCGCTCCTCGCCGTCCCCGGCGTCCTCCTCACCGCCCTATCCGTCGCCTCCATCCTCTTCTACGTAGCCGGGCTTAGCTGGCAGACCGCCTTTCTCTTCGGTGCAATCATCTCGGCCACCGACCCCGTATCCGTCCTGGCAATCTTCCGCCAGCTAGGAGCGCCACGCCGCCTTTCCGTAATCCTGGAGGGTGAAAGCCTCTTCAACGACGGCACCTCCCTGGTCATCTTCCGAATAATCCTGGCGGGCGCGATAGCCCAGGCTGCCGGTGACGCCCTCTTCACCGTCCAGGAATTCCTCTTCGTAGTGCTTGGAGGCCTCCTCCTCGGCGCGCTCGCAGGCTTCCTCGCCTCCCGCCTCCTCCTACACGTAGACGATTACCTCGTAGAGACAACTGGCACCCTCGTGTTGGCATACGGCACCTACCTGTTGGCCGAGCGCGTCGGCGTATCAGGCGTCATCGCGGTAGTGGTCGCGGGACTGGTTTTCGGCAATTACGGCCAGTCCGTAGCTATGTCACCCACCACGCGCGCTGCCGTTGCTGCTAGCTGGGAGTTCTTCGGCTTCCTGGCTAACTCCCTGATCTTCCTACTGATTGGCCTCGAAGTAAACCTGGCCGATCTGGGCCGGTTCTGGGCACCCACCTTACTGGCAATCCTGGCTGTGCTGCTCGTTCGCACCCTGGTGGTCGCGGTCGCAAGCTGGATTTTGAGGCACATCCACAGGCCCATACCCTTCCGGTGGCAAACCGTCCTAATCTGGGGCGGCTTGCGCGGCTCCCTCGCGCTTGCCATGTCCCTCAGCATACCCTTCGCAATCGCCCCCAACACCCCCTTCCCCGACCGCGACCTCATCCTCGCGATGACCTTCGGCGTGATCCTTTTCTCCTTGCTCGTGCAAGGGCTGACGATGGGCGCCCTCTTGAACAGGCTCGGCTTGACGGGGGCACCGGCCATTCCCCCTGAATAACGGTCATTGGCACCGATTATGCTACCTGATATAGTTACCAGCACGACGGAGGTGACATACACCTCTGGCCGCCTCGGTTGCCTCCGTCATTGAGCAAAAGGAGGCAATCGCGTGCAATCAACCCTACGCCTGGGCCGTGTCGGACCCCTGAACATCTACCTCAATTACACATGGCTCCTGGCGACGGTGCTGGCGCTATGGTGGGTCGCCCTCCTCTGGCTCCCCGACAACTTTCCCGGCTGGGCCGGTATCTTCTACTGGCTCGTCGCCCTGGCGGTGATTGCCCTCTATCTGCTCAGCGTCATAGCGCACGAATTCGTGCATTCAGCCGTATCCCGCGACGGCACCCGCACTATCAATCTCTTCCCCTTTGGCGCAGCCGTACCCTTCAAGCTCCAGGGCACCGAGCCTGGGAGGACTATCGCGGCAGCCGTCGTCGCCCCCATCTTCAACCTGGCGCTCGCGGGCCTGCTACTCGCCTCAGGCGGCATGATCGCCGACCACCAGGGCATAGCCGGTGGCATCAAGGCCATTCTCACACCCCTGGGCATGCTCAACCTGTGGCTGGGCCTCGTCAACCTCATCCCCGGCGTACCGTTCGACGGCGGCTGGGCGCTCAGCGCAAGCACATTCTGGTTCTCAGGAGACCGGGACGCGAGCATGAGGGTGGCCCGCTCCCTGGGTGGAGTCGCCGCCCTATTGCTCATCCTGGCGGGCGCGTTCCTGGGGCTGACCACCGACCAGTGGCTGCCCTCCCTCTCCCTGGTGCTCATTGGCTGGGCCGCAAGAGAGGCGAGCGACGTAGGCAGGCACCGCGTCATGCTGCATCGCGCCTTCGAGCAGATGACCGCCCGCAACTTTATGGACCGCACGCGCCCCACCGATGCCGTCCACCCCAACGACTCTATCGCCGGCATGGTCGCGGCCCACCCACGCTTCCCACCCGACACGCCACTCGCCGTCTTAGACGAGCAAGGAACGCTCACCGGGCTTATAACCCTATCCGCCGCAGACCGCCTATTGCAAGGCACCTGGCCCGATACGCCCGCGCGGGCGCTTGCCACTCCTATGGGAGAAATACGCTCCCTCTCACCCGACTCCCCCCTCACCGAAGTTCTGGCGATAGCCCAAATGCGCCGGGGCACACCCCACGAGGCATACCCCATTCCGGTCATCGCAGACGGCACCCTGGTAGGTGCCGTAGACCCCTCCCGGCTCGACGTATTCGGGCAGGTTGGGCAGGAGTTTGGCATCGAGGAGGCCAACGAGAAGGCATACTCCGGCGGGCTGCTCCCGCGCATCGGCGCGCTCCTGCCTGTCGTCATGGTGATAGCAGCCATGTCTATCCTGGGCAACCTTGCCCTACGCACGAACCCAGCCGACCTCAACGACCTGGGGAGCGGGGGCGCGCAGTCGCAGATCGCGTTCGGCAACCTCACCCCGGCGGACGGCGCTATAGTTGATGTCGGCAACATAGAGATAACGGCGCAGGTCTCCGCCCCCAGGGAAGTCGCTACCGCTACAATGACTCTTGACGGCAGCCCCCTTGAGGCGCAGCTATCCGGCACGGAGTCCCTCACAAAGACCCTCACCGCTCAATCGCCCGGCCTGGCGCAGGGGATACATACCGTTATCATCACGGCTTCAACGCAGGACGGCAAGTCCGCGAGCGCGCAGTGGCAGTTCAGGGTCAGCGCGCGGGACGACCCACCTTCACCCACCACCCAGCCCGGCCCCTCGGTGAAAGCCGTAGAAGTAACCCGCCACAACCCCATGCTCGCGGCGCAAGTGCTGGCCGGAGCGAGCGATCTTGCTGTGAGCGCGGACGTAACAGCCTCGCAGCCGCCCAAGAGCGCGCGCCTGCTGGTGGACAGCGCCGCGCTCGACGCGACAGTAGCGCCTGTCCAGGGCGCAGAAGGTCTCTTCCGCATATCGGGCGTAATGCCCCCTTTGCAGGCCGGCCCCCACACGGCACGCCTGGAACTGGAAGATGCCGCAGGGGGCTTCCACTCCTCCGAATGGACATTCACAGCCCTGACACCCGACGCCAACAACGCCTACTTCCAGGAGACCGGCCAATTTGTCTCCCAACCATTCCTTCAGTACTGGCAGGAGAATGGCGGGCTAGCCATCTTCGGCTTTCCCATCTCCAGCCGCGTCCAGGAAACCGTCAAAAGCACAGGCGATATATACACCGCACAATACTTCGAGCGAGCGCGTTTCGAGCTACACCCTGCAACAGGCGGCCAGGTGATACTGGGGACGTTAGGCGCGCTCACCACCCAACCCCAGGAGGCAGCCACTCCCATTGAGGGCGCGCAGTTCTTCCCAGAAACAGGACACAACCTCTCCGGCCCTTTCCTCAAGTTCTGGAACGAGAACGGCGGCCTCGCGATCTTCGGCTTCCCCATCACCGAAGAACTCATAGAGAAAAACCCTATAGACGGCAAGGACTACACCGTCCAATACTTCGAGCGCAACCGCTTCGAGCTTCACCCCGAAAACGCAGGCACCCCGTTCGAGGTCCAACTAGGCCAACTAGGCACGCAAATCTACAACCAGAACTACAAATAAGCCCCTGCAACATCAAAATTGACGTAGGGGCGACCCGCCGGGTCGCCCTGTCTGGGTCACGTACCAGGTTGGTTCGCCATCCCAACCCGTGCGACCCGGCGGGTCGCCCCTACTCCTAATCGGAACACTTTCCATTTTGGTGTAGAATCAAGCAATAAAGGCAACTGCTTTAGGAGATAACAGCAAATGGCAAATCATATTCATGCAGACCAACCTACAGGAATCACCCTCCGCCGCGCCACCCCCGAAGATGCGCCCGCCATAGGCAACCTGATCGTCGCGCTGGCCGACTTCGAGAAGCTACCCCCACCGGACGAGTCCGCCCAGGAGCGCCTCTTCAAAGACGCATTCGGCCCCCACCCCCGCTTCGAGATATTCCTCGCCGAAGTAGACGGAACGCTGGCCGGTTACGCCTTCGTCTTCGAGACCTACTCCACCTTCCTCGCCCTACCCACCCTCTACCTGGAAGACCTCTTCGTCCTCCCGGAGTTCAGAGGCCGGCGAGTAGGCCGCGCCCTCTTTCAACACTGCAAGCAAGAAGCAATCAGGCGAGGCTGCGGTCGCTACGAGTGGGCCGTCCTCGACTGGAACACCCACGCCATAGAGTTCTACAAACGCCAGGGCGCGAAGCACCTGCACGACTGGCACGTCTACCGCATAGACCTCACAGGCGGGAGCTAGGGCGCGAAATCATCCTGTTAAACAAACAATAAAAAGCCTCGGTGGCGCGGAGCGCCCTACCGAGGCTTTTTATTGTTTGTTTAACTCTTCCCTCCCCTAGACCTCCTCCATATCTTCCACAGGTGGGCTATTGCCCGCCAGCAAACTAACTACCTCGGCGGGGTCGGTGGTGGGCCTCTCGCAGATGTAATTGCGGCACACATAGGCAGTCGCACGATCTCCCACCTGCGGCCTATCCGCCAGGAGGGGGATAATGCGCGCGGCTTCCGCATCGTCGGGCAAGGCTGCCGCCACAACCTTGTTGGGCACATAGCTGCCCCACACCGCCCGCAGCATCTCCATCATATCCCCCGCCTGCAACGGACCTATCAGCGCCACCTCCGAAGGCGAGCTAAGATAGAAGTCCAGCGCGCAGAGCACCCGCCCGAACGCCACTGGCGCTCTCCCCACCACGTCAAGCACGGGCCGCATAGCCTCCACCGCATACTTCTCATACTCAAATTCAGTCGTCAGCAGGAAGAGCCGCAACAAAGCCTCGGCTGCAACCGAGTTGGCCGACGGAATAGCGTTGTCGTACAAATCCTTCGGGCGCGTCACCAGCGTCTCATGGTAATCGGCGGTAGAAAAGAAGCCCCCCTGCTCCCCATCCCAGAAGTGGGCCAGCAGCGTAGAAACGAGAGAGCGCGCCCTCTCAATCCAGCGCGGCTCGAACGTAGCCTCGTACAGAGAAATCAACCCATCGGCATAGAAGGCGTAATCCTCCGCGAACGCCTCGATGTGCGCCTTGCCATCTTTGTACGTCCTGAATAGGCGCAATTCCCCCTCCGGTGCTCCCTCACCTGTAGGCTGCACCAGCGTAGACAGCACAAACTCGGCGTTGCGGATAGCCGTCTGCCTGTAGTCGCTACGCTCAAGTATGCTCGCCGCCTCCGAAAATGCGCGTAGCATCAGCCCGTTCCAGCCCACCAGCACCTTGTCGTCGGTACCGGGCGGCACGCGCTTGCTCCGCTCGGTATACAATTTCTCCCTGCCCGTGCGTACCACCTCTTCCAGCCGATCCAACGGTATGTTGCTGGCGGCCGCCACAGTCTCAAGCGTGCGTGTGAGATGCGGGATGTTGTGCCCCTCAAAATTGCCACGTTGCGTAATATCAAATATCAAGTTAAACAGCTTCCCGTCTTCCTGCCCCAATGCCGCTATAACCTCAGCAGGCGTCCAGACGTAGAACTTCCCCTCCACGCCTTCGCTATCGGCATCCTGCGCCGAGTAGAACCCACCTTCCGGCGAAACCATCTCGCGGGTTACGTAGTCGAGCGTCTCCTCAGCTATCCGCCTGTAAAGCACGTTCCCTGTAAGCTGGTAAGCCTGCAAATAGATGCGCGTAAGCTGCGCGTTGTCATACAGCATCTTCTCGAAGTGGGGCACCAGCCACACATCATCAACCGAGTAGCGGTGGAAGCCTCCCCCCACCTGGTCGTAGATACCCCCGTAGGCCATCTTCTGCAGGGTCAGCTCGGCCATAGCCACCAGGCCCGTGTCGCCCGTGCGCCTGTACGACTTGAGCATAAACTCAAGGTTCATCGGCTGTGGGAACTTCGGCGCTCCCTCCGTCCCCCCGTGAACCCTATCGAACTGCGACAGCATAGTGCGCGCCGCGTCGTCCAGTATGCCCGCGTTCGGCTCGGAGCGCGACGGCTTCATGGTAGCGCTATCCTTGAGGAACTTGCCTATCTCCGCCGCGCTCTGCTGCACCTTGTCCGGCTGCTCCTTGTAAAGACGCGACACCGCCTGTAGCACCTGCGGGAAGCTCGGCAGCCCATGTCGGTCCTCGGCAGGGAAGTAAGTCCCCCCGAAGAAAGGCACCCCATCAGGCGTAAGGAACACCGTCATCGGCCACCCTCCATGCCCCGTCATCGCCTGCACCGCCTCCATATAGATAGAATCTATATCGGGCCGCTCCTCCCGGTCCACCTTGATATTGACGAAGTGCTCGTTCATGATGGCGGCGATACGCTCATTCTCAAACGACTCGTGCGCCATCACATGGCACCAGTGGCAGGCCGAATAGCCCACGCTCAGCAGTATCGGCTTGTTCTCCTCCCTCGACTTTTGCAGCGCCTCCGGCCCCCACGGATACCAGTCCACCGGGTTGTCGGCATGCTGCCGCAAATAAGGGCTGGTCTCTTCCGCTAATCTATTCGGCATCGCTTATATCTCCTCCTATGAAAACAAGTGAGCAAGGTTCACGCCATGCTTGAAGCCATCGGAATGATGAGGGAAAGCCGCCCCTCTACCCCCTGTCATTCTGAGCGAAGCGAAGAATCTCGTCCCTCGCATACCCTCTTGCAATTGCGCCCCTATCAATATTACCCCAGCATAGTATACGAGGGCAGCACCCAAGCCAAGCCCTCCGGGTCAGCACCCAAGCCAAGCCCCGGAGGGGCGGCAGAACTTAGCCCCTGGCGCAAGCCTGGAGAGAGCCAACCACCTTTCCAGCAACAGCCCCGGAGGGGCGTAAGAATGTAGCCCCACGGCGCAAGCCTGGGGACAAGCGCCCTCTCTCCTTTATAGCCCCGGAGGGGCGTAAGAAAGGAGTAGTAGAAGCCGAGAACATGTTTACTCAGAAAGCAAGACTCGCAACCGCCGCGACACCGAACCCCATAAGAGTAACCCCCGACACCCTGTTCACCCACCGCATACCCCGCGTCGTGAACCTCCCGCGCAACATACTTACCGCGCTGGTCAATATAACCGTCCACAATAGCGAACCGAGAAACACACCCACCACAAGCGCAGAGGCCCCAAGATAGCCCCCACCCACGCTCGCCACGCCCAGGCCCGCGAACACGGCGGTAAAAGAGATGATAGTCGCCGGGTTGGTGAGCGTAAGGAAGAACGTCGAGGTGTACGCGCCGAGCAGACCTTTACCCCCCACGTTCGCGGCCTTCATAGCAGGCGTCTCAAGGAAGATCTTCACCCCCAGGTAGCACAGGAAACCCCCACCAATCAGCCGCAGCCATACCTGCTGGCTGACCAGGAAGGCCGACACCAGCGTGAGGCCGAACCCCGCCATAGACGCATAGATACTATCTGCTGATGCCGCGCCCAGCCCCACCGCCAGCCCCGTAGCGCGTCCCTCCGCCAGCGTCCGCCGTATGCACAACATCCCGATCGGCCCAATGGGCGCGGCGATAGAGAATCCTATAATCATCCCCCGGACAAGAAACTCAACCTCCATATCCTCTCTCCTGACAACTCCCACAAAAGAAAAAGAGCCAGACCGCATGCGGTCTGGCGTGTGATGTTAGCTTCTAAAGCGCAAGCATAGCTAACCAGACCTCCGGTATGGCTCCTGGCTCTGCTGCCCCTGGCTGGCTATCGAAAAGGTATTTAGCATGGTCTGAATCTATCCTGCGCCTGGCATTTCAATTCAGATATGATAGTGGACGCTCAAGCTCGCGTCAATCGGTCCAAAGACTGATGTTAGTGACGAACACATCTAAAGTGAGCAAGACCAAGTTAGACCTTGTCATTCTGAGTACAGCACTAACAAAGTTATGTCCAGGAATAAAATGTGTAAGGTAGGGGCGACCCGGTGGGTCGCCCTGCCAGGGTCACGCGTAAAGTTGGTTCGCCATCCCACCAGGGCGACCCACCGGGTCGCCCCTACGCAGACATTTCTTTGTTAGTGCTGTACTGAGCGCAGCGAAGAATCTCGTCCCTCGCGCACCCTCTAGCCCTAAGAACGCTACGAATAAGCATCTACGCGAGGGACGAGATTCTTCGCTGCGCTCAGAATGACACAGGATAGTGGGTTTTGCCAACCGGTAGCGTCCTCTATCCGGGCAGTTTAGATGCGACTGCTCCAGGAAAAGTATTCACGACCACCTACTCCTCCCCGTCAACAAGGCTGCCCACGTTGGCAAAACTCTCCTCGTGTATCTGCTGGGCGGCGCGCAAGCCCGACTCGATTGCCCCCTGTATCCAGGCGTGGCACAGCGACGTGTGCTCCCCTGCGAAGTATATCCGGCCTTCCGGGGCCACTATATCGTCGTGCAGGTGGGTCTGCTGGCCTGGGTCGAATAGCGCGAAAGCCCCTCCCGCGAACTCGTCGTCGTGCCACATCTTGGACGCGCCCACCTCAAACTCTTCCAGCACCTTCGGATGTATGCAAGACAGGTTCTCCAGCGCCTGCGATATTCGGTCCTCAGGCGTCAGCGACCCCCAACGCTGTGCATCATCTCCCCACGTATATGAGGCAAGCAGCACCCCACGCCCCGTCTCCTTGCCGTGATCGGGATAATAGACAGTACGAATGGGAAGGTCCGTCATGGTGCCGCCCCCGTAGATGCCCTCGTCCTCCTCCCAGAACCTGCGGCGACACTGCAACAGTATCTTGGCCGAGGCGTCGTAGTGCAGTTGCCGTATAGCGCGCTGCTTGGCGCGTGAGAAAGGCTTGAGCGCCTCGACGTGGCGCAGTATAGGGAAGGGCACGGTAATTATCGCGTAGTCGCCCTGGACCTCAAACCGGCCCCCGGCTGTGCGGTAATGCACCGTCACCCCCTCAGGCGACTGGTCAATAGCGACCATCTTCGCCCCGTAGCGGATGCGGTCTTGCAGAGAGGGCAGGAACGCACGGGGCAAGTTGTCCATCCCGCCGTCTATCTCCACCATATTGGTGTAGTAGCTGCCCACCTCCTCGCGCAGCAACTCCAGGAAAGAGGCGTTCATCAGCGCCTCCTGGTTGGCGAGCAGTCCGAACCTCTCTATCACGCCATCCGACCAATTGTTGGCCTCCAGGAACTCGCGGGTAGAATAATCATCGTACTCGGCCTCGATTTCGGGCCAGCAGGCGTCGCCGTGCTCTTCCAGCCGGGCAGCGAATGGGCGCAGAAGCTCGGCCCAAAGTTGGTCCACCGTCTTGCCGCGCTCGTGGTCTGCCACCTCGAAGCCCAGGCAATCAGGATTCTCGTCGGCCTCTTCGACACGGAACTTGCAGCCGTTGATGAAATAATAGGCGTTCGGGTTGCCCATCGTGAAGGGCGACACCTTCAGCGCGAACTTCTCTATGTACGCCATCGTCAGGTCGTGGGCCTTCGGTATGCGCATAGCCCCACCCTCCGCGTAGAGGCCGGGCGCGAACGGCTCGCGCATCGTGTAGACGCGACCTCCGACGCGATGCTGCGCTTCCAGTATCAACGGCTCGTGCCCGGCGCGCTGTAGCTCATAAGCCGCCACCAGCCCCGCCATGCCCGCCCCTACCACTATCACTTTCTTTGGGGCAGGCGCTCCCTCCCCAAGTCCATATTCGATGACCGAGCGATAATCTCCCTTCTCACTGAGGGCCATTCTGCTGTGCTCCTGTTTCTCTTATTCGCCGCCCGCTACACCTCGGCAGGCTCTAGCTCAGCCTCAGACTTCACGGTGTCGCGGAACTGCGTCTTATACAACTCTGCATAAAGGCCACCCTTCTCTAGCAACTCAGCATGAGTGCCGCGCTCCACTATGTGGCCCTTGTCAACCACAAGTATAACGTCTGCGGCCAGCACCGTCGAGAGGCGGTGGGCAATCACCAGCGAAGTGCGCCCCACCATCAGCCGGTATAGCGCGGCCTGTATCAACGCCTCCGACTGCGAATCCAGCGAGGAGGTCGCTTCGTCCAGCACCAGTATGCGCGGGTCCTTCAGCAGCACGCGCGCTATAGCGATGCGCTGCTTCTCCCCACCCGACAGCCTGTACCCGCGCTCGCCCACTATCGTATCGTACCCGTCGGGCAGCGATGCAATGAAGCCGTCTATATTCGCCGCCCTTGCCGCCTCCTCAATCTCCTCATCGGAAGCATCAGGGCGAGCATACAGCAGGTTGGCCCGTATCGTGTCGTGGAAGAGATAGCTCTCCTGCGTCACCATGCCGATCTGCGCCGACAGCGACTCCAGCGTCACGTCGCGTATAGCTACGTCGTCAATCAGGATGCGCCCCGCCGTCGGGTCGTACAGGCGCGGCAGCAAATAGGTGATGGTAGTCTTGCCCGCGCCCGAAGGCCCGACCAGCGCCGCGAGTTGCCCCGGCTCAACCTCGAAGCTCACATCCCGCAAAGCGTAGCGAACCTCTGTGGGGTCTGCGGGCGCGTCGGCGCTTTCCTCAGGCTTGGCACGCCCACTGCCTGCCCTGCCTGTGCCATTGCTATCGCGGGAAGGGCGCGAGCCGAGGCTGAACACGGCGGCGGGGGTCGCCCCAACGCGTACCACCTCGGATAGCGCGGCGGCTGCGGCGGTAGGCCCACCCTCACCCGCCAGGTAGCTGAACGAGACATCCTCGAACGCCACTCTGCCTTGCACCTGGTCCAGCACCTTCGCGTCCGGCCTCTCCTTGATCTCCACAGGCAAATCGAGCACTTCAAACACGCGCTCGAAGCTGACCATAGAGGTCACGAAGTCCACGCGGGCGTTGCTCAGCGAGCCGATAGGGCCGTATAGCTGCCCCAGGTAGGTAGCGAACGCCACGATCGTGCCAACCGTGAAGCCGGTGTCGGAGATGACCAGCGCGCCCCCCATCCAGGCAACTATCGCCGTGCCGATTGCCCCCGTGAGGAGCAACCCGAAGAAGAACCACCTCCCTATGAGCGCCTGCCTGATACCTGTGTCGCGCACTTTCGCGGCGCGGTCATAAAAGCGGGCATTCTCGTCGTTCGCCCGCCCGAATATCTTGACCAGCAGAGCGCCACTGACGTTGAGCGTCTCGTTCATCATGGCGTTCATCTCGGCGTTCTGAGTAAGCTGCTTGCGCACAATATCGCGCAAAAGGTTACCCACCCGGCGCGCAGGCAGGATGAACAGGGGCAGGACAATGATGGAGACGAGGGTCAACCGCCATTCCAGCAGCAACATAACCGTGAGGGTAACTGACAAAGTTATGGCGTTCGACACGATATCCACGATAGTGCCGGAGACCGCGCGCTGCGACCCTACCACGTCGTTGTTGAGGCGCGACATCAACTCGCCCGTGTGGGTGTTCGTGAAGAAGCGCAGCGACATCATTTGCAGGTGCCGGAAGAGGGCACACCGCAAATCGAATATCACCCCCTCGCCTATCTGCGAGCCGATATACCGTTGGAGCACTCCCAGCAGCCCCGAAATCAGGGGCAGCACTATCATGCCCAGCCCCAGCCAGTTGAGCAACCCGAAATCTTTATTGGGTATAGCTACGTCAATCAGCGCCCGGTACAGCAGCGCGGGAATCACCGCGATTGACGAGATGCCCACAATAGTCAATAGCATAACCGCTATGCGCCCCTTGTAAGGGCGCGCGTAGCCCGCCACCCTGCGTAAGAGTGCACGGCTTACCGTCGGCTTATCTTGCGTCGGATCATGCCTTATAAACGACCACCAGCCCGCGCCGCCATCCATCATAATTGCGCCTCTTTTCATATAAGAGTTTTTCTATACCTTGATTGTATCACCAATCGCCCCGCCCGGCACCTATCCGTTCGGCCAGTGTTGGGCCAGCACTTGGTAGAGGTGAAAGCATATGCTCGCACCCCGTATATAACAAAAACCAAAATAAAAATCACGGCGTGCGCCGTGATTTTTATTTTGGTTATTTACCACCTCCCCTGTGTGGGGAAGAGGCTACGACTGTTGCGAGTTGAATTGCCCTTCCGGGCTGCTTGCCTGCGTGTGCTGCTCCGTCGGCGCGAACGTCATACTCTCGGAGGAGTCCTCACCCTCACCCTTGCCGCCCCGCTGAGACACAGCTACGGGCTTAGTAGAGGAGGAGCTATCGCCTGCCTCACGCTGCTGCGTGCTCTGCTCGCGCTCCTGAGCGCGCTGCTCGCGGCCCTGCTCCGCTTCTGCGCGCTTCTGCTCTTTCTGCTGCTCGCGCTCTTGCTGCGCCTGCTCGACATTCTGCTCCATCTCCTGCACCACCGTAGCGTTGCCGCTCGCCTTCTCCACCGTAGCCTGCGCCTCTTCCTGCACACGCATCTCGTCGCGCTCGAAGGTCACATCGCCCTTATACACGTTATCCAGCAGAGTATCGAGCATACCCGCGTCGAATGACTTCTGAACCGCTTCGTGCGTGATGATGTCGCCCAGGTTGAGGATTACGCTGTCCTGCCTGTCGAGGATAACTTTGGTAACGGGGCGGCCAACCGCGTCCTGGATCGTGGCGAGGCGCTGCTTGGTCTTCTCCTCGTCCATCCGCTTGCCTGCCGAGTCGGTCCACTCCGAGAATTTGCGGGTGAAGTTATCCCACACATTCCCTGCGGCGTCTCCTGCCTGCGCTGCCGCCTGGCCGATGTTGTCGCCCGCCTGACCTAGCGCCTCGCCCGCGCCACTGCCCGCACCCTGGGCCTGGCCCAACCCTGCGGACGCAAGGAGCGCCTCTAGCTTGCCCTGGCCGCGTGCGGCTTCCACTTCGGCGTTGCCGATACGCTGCCCCGCCGCCACGATAACGCTGCCGTTGTCGGCCTCAACATCCGTGCCTGCGCGGCGACCTATCACGGCATCCTCTGCACGCTGCTGAACGCCTGCCTGTGGGTCTTGAGCGGCATCTTTCACGTTATTTTTCACATCGCCTGCCGCCTCACCAACCTTATCCTTTGCCTCTCCCGCTTTCTCCTTGGCCGTCTCGATGGCACCCTGTAGCCCACCCACCTGCGCGTCCAACGCATACACGGCCTCGGACTTGATGAGCACCACGTCCGGCCCGACGTTCACGATGTCATCTATATCCAGGTAGGATGTGCCTTTCTGCACGTTCTTTATCAGCCCGCCCGACACCTCAAAGCCTAATATGCGCCCGGAGCTTTCTTCAAAGTACAGGTCGCTGATAGAGCCTTGCTCGTCCCCACCCTCCGTGAATACTTTCTTGCCTATCAGCTTGTCGTCCAGGTCCAGTATCTGCTGCACCGCCGGATAGTTGTCGGCGGGTATGGCCGCGCCGCTATCCGCGATGACCACCGCGTCCTTGCCGAAGCTGGCTACGTTCTCCATCGGCACCACTTTGGCGCTGCT
The DNA here is from genome assembly GCA_036399775.1 of Chloroflexia bacterium. GTDB lineage: Bacteria > Chloroflexota > Chloroflexia > QHBQ01 > JADMIH01 > JADMIH01. Next base: position 15,523 of record DASWMJ010000011.1, read on the forward strand.
CAGCAGGCCGCCCTCCTCTACCAGCAGGGCCACCACCGTCTCATTGTCCATTCCGATAACAAGGTCCTTCACCGAATGGAGCTTCACCCCATCCATGTAGCTGATTACATCCTTACCGATTACATTCTTACCTTTACGCACCGGGAGCCTCCTAATCATTTATTACCTGGGAGCCAGGAACAAAAAATATCCCAGCACCGCGAGTATCAATACTACCAACACGACGATAAGTATCATCATCGTGGGATTACTGCCACCGCCCTTTACTCTCATTACATCTCTCCAATCCACTAAACGCCAACAATCGCACTCGCCCGATCTCCTAACGAAGCAAGTACGGTGCCAGATAGTACGACAAGTGTTCAGATTTGAGGAAGGAATGTTTACGTAGGGGCGACCCGCCGGGTCGCCCTAGTAGGGGTCGCGTACCATGCTTGTCTGCTACCTCAGACAGGGCGACCCACCGGGTCGCCCCTACTGTTGCTTTACCCATCTTTGAACATTTAGGGGTGTCAGATATTATGCCTATCTTGGACGTGTATGCTACAATAATTATGGTGTTGGCATACGTAGTATTTTACTGCTGGGCAGCAGCCTGGCCCTTCCCCTCTCCTCCATCGCGCTCCTGCCTGAGCTTCCACCCAACAGCCCATAAAGCGATCAGTCCGCCTTCCGCCAGCGCATCAAGCAGATATATAGGCGAGATACGCTTCCTCGAGGCGTAAACGACATCAATAGCCGCCAACCCAGCCGCGCTGCCCGTTGCGAGCAGGGCAATCTCCGGCGTCACGCGCCCCTTCTTCGCCGCCATACCAAGCACGCCGCCGATGACCAGCACCAGCGTACCCACCGTCTTGACCAGCCATGTGTCAACTTTCGGCCCGGTCACTTTCTGGAAGGTCCTTATACTCACCAATGACCATACGCCGGTGAGAGCATAATAGATTGCCTGGCCCCAGGCTGTAAGCGTAATAATATCCGGGTCGTCGCCCGAAGATCGTATCAATTCATTTATAGTATTCCGGCTCACACTTCTCCTCCGCCGTCGCAGCTAACCACCGCGAGGTATATCTTCGTCTATAGTCCATCACAATTCCTTCTAAGAGAGCACCTTGCATGCCAGGTTGCGGGACTACATGGGAGGCCCAGAGTTCGAGGTCTACCAGCCTTGCGGGCCATGACCCATTCAATCAAACGCCTGGCGTCTTGGCGGTTAGCACCCGACGGTTGGTTGAAGCAAGGCGCGATAAGGTGTAACATATGCTCAAATACGAGAAGGAGCGCGCATGAACTGCTCTAACTGTGGATTCGAGCTTGCCGAAACGGATCGCTTTTGCCGCAAGTGCGGTACGCCGCGCCCAACCGCTCCCGTTGATCCCCGATTCAAGAGCGCCGAAGACGAATATTTCCGCCTCAAAGGTCAGTTGACTACGGGGCGGCTCAATTCCGAAGACTTCAAGGTAGCCATACAGGGCCTCATGGTCAAGGACGCCCAGGGCCGCTACTGGATGCTCAACGAAGAGAGCGGAGACTGGCTGGTCAACGATGGGAGCACCTGGGTCCCAGGAGACCCGCACTCGTCCGCACCCCCTACACAGCCAATAGCGCCTGCACCGGCACCAACACCCACCCATTTCTCCCCGCCTCCCCAGCAGCCGCAGGGTACGCAAACCACCAACCTGTACACTCAGCCGCTGCCCCCACCCATGCCACAGCCGATGCAGCCGCCCCCCCAGCAGTGGCAGCCCCCCTACAACCCCAACCCCTATAGCGCGCCGCCCCCCACGCAGCAATGGCAGGCCCAACCTCCCGTCGCGCAGCAGCCTGTGGTATACGTCCAGAAGAAAAAGAGCCGCGCTGGTTGCTGCGTCGGTGGCTGCCTCCTGGTGCTGGTCGGGTTGTGTGGGGGAGTGGCGCTGCTTTACTTTTTGATACAGAACGGCACTATCACCCAGCGCCAGATACTCAACACGCTTGGCCTGGGCACGGGCGAAGTCAATATCATGAACCTCCTGGACGGCAATTTGAGCGTCACGTTGGAACCCGTCAACACAGGCACCCCCGACCCATACAGCAATTCCAGCCTCACCGTCGGAACGGCTGAAAGCGACGCCTTCGTGGGGCTTTCGCCGGGCCGCTATAAGCTGAGTTTCACTTTCGAAGCTGATGGGACAAGCAGCGAATGCACCATCAAGGTTGATAGCGGCGACAACTACAGGTTTGTGGCAGTACCGGAAGGCGTAGGCGTATTCAGAGAGAAAGAGGCACCCCAATCGTCCGACAACGTGAATGTGAGCACCTCACCTCTCTGCCAAAGATAGGAGACCGGGCATGAAAAAGAATAGACTACACAGGGTACTGGGTGCGCTGAGCCTGGCTGTGCTCGGCCTGTTGCTCGCGGCCTGCTCGGACCTTACCGTGCAGAACACATCTACGGACCAGGTAGCTGTGGTCAGCATCATCATGCCCGACCGCAACGCCGCCCAGACCTCCGTTTTGCAGCCAGGAGAAAGCTTCTCGAAGGTCTTTGCTGCGGGCGGCCCCTTCCGCGTGTCGGTGGTTGCTTATGAGCCTTATACCAACACTTTGAAGCTCATGAGGCCGAAGATGGCCGAGGTGATGGGCTCATTTGCCGCAGCCACCAAGAGCGGGGAAGAACTCAAGGAGCTTATCAAAGAGATCGAGCAGATGCAGAAAGACTTATTTGCCAATGCCGCTTCGTGTGGCGCTAACATACCGGAGGATGGAGAAGGCGTAGCCATAATCAGTTGGGATGCGGCGGCATCGAAATGGCAGGCTTCATGTAGCGCTAAGAAGAGCGAAACCTCCGACTAACACCCCTTCCCGCACGCAATTAGAGTCTTTCAATCAAAATAAATGCGCGGCTGAGCGGCGCATTTATTTTGATTGATGAACTTGAGATGACACACGGCGCGTGTTAACGTCTCCGATCCACAATAGGCGTGTTCTGGAAGGCGGCGATGCTCCACTGCCCGTTCTCGCCCTTGGTCAACACCCAGGTGCTTCGCGCCGTGCCCTCTTTCATCTCCCCACCGTCGGAGAACTTCAGGTGGGCGTGGACCCGGGCTAGAGCAACATCAGGGCGGATGAAGCGAACATTCTCCACCTGCATCGTGTTGTTGCTCCCCTTGTAAATGGTATCAAAGATGTACTGGTGCCCTTCGTCTATCGTTTGCCGCCCGTTTATGTACCGCCCATCTACGACTATGTAATCGGCGTCCTCGGCAAAGGGCGCGGCAAACCCCTCGCCGCTACCGGCATTCCACCCGTCCTGCACCTGCTGTACGATCTGGCGAATGGCTGCCTCGTCATGTTCCTGTCCCATCGCTTTTCCCTCCTGATAATCACTAACAGTATCAGACTTGCTTGCGTACATACGCCCTGGTAAGATTATGGCGCAATTCAGCTTGCAATGGGGTATACAAGCGGGTATACAAATCGGGCAACCGAGATATACAAACTGGGCAAACCGGGTATACAAACGCCCCCAGGGGTGTGGCAGTGGCCGAAACTACCTTCACTGATTGGCTTAGAGAGCGCCGCCAGGCCCTCGACCTCACTCAAGAAGACGTGGCCGAGCGTGTAGGCTGCGCCCGCGTCACAGTCGCCAAGATAGAGGCGGGGTTGCGCCGTCCCTCCCGGCAAGTCGCCGAGCGCATGGCCGAGGCGCTACAGCTTCCCGCCCAAGACCACGCCACCTTTATTCAATGGGCCAGGGGTGGGGTAGGCGCTTACGTAGCGCCCTCCTCTCCGGCTGAGCTCTCGCTACCCTTCGAATTGGAAGAGTACCCCAGGGCTACTGGCGCGATTCAGGATGCAGACAAACCGCCCCCACGTTCAAATCTACCCGCTTCGGCCACTTCCTTCATAGGCAGAGATAGAGAGGTAAGCAGAGTACGCAGCCTGCTGTGGCGCACCGACGTGCGGCTGATGACCCTCACCGGCCCGCCCGGCATAGGCAAGACGCGCCTCAGCCTGGCCGTCGCTGCCGCCCTCCAACAGGACCTTGAGCACGGCGTCTTGTTCGTCCCCCTGGCTCCCCTGAGCGACCCCTCCCTCGTCGCGCCCACTATCATCGCTGGCCTGGGCATAGCCGCCACCCCAGGCCAGGCGCCGGAGGCAACCCTGGTTTCCTACCTGCAAGATAAGCAGATGCTATTGCTGCTGGACAACTTTGAGCAGGTGGCCGAAGCCGCGCCCATGCTCTCCGAATTGCTTGCCGCATGCCCTCTACTCAAGGTGCTCGTCACCAGCCGCGCCCTCTTGCACCTCTATGGCGAGCACGAGTTCCCCGTGCCCCCACTGGACGTGCCCGACCTGGAAGGGCTTCCACCTACCGCAGAGCTTCCGAGATGCGCGGCGGTGGCCCTCTTCGTCCAGCGCGCCCAGGCGGTCAAGCCCGACTTCGCCATCACACCGGAGAACGCGCCCGCCGTGGCTGAGATATGCGTGCGCCTGGACGGTCTGCCGCTTGCTATCGAATTGGCCGCTGCTCGCGTGAAGCTCTTCACTCCCCAGGCCATGCTCCCCAGGCTAGAGCACCGCCTCCACTTGCTGACCGGAGGTCCGCATGATAAAGCCCCCCGCCAGAGGACGCTTCGAGGCGCTATAGATTGGAGCTATAGCCTGCTGGACGATGGAGAACGCACCCTCTTCCAGAGGCTGGGAGTGTTCGTGGGAGGCTTCACCATCGAAGATGCACAATCCGTGTGCGACATAGGCGGCGAGGCCGGCAGCGTTGACATCCCTACCGCAATCGAATCCCTGCTCAACAAGAGCCTGCTTCGATACCAGTTGCCCCGTATCAGCGAGGGCGCAGGCAAGGGTAGCGAGCCGCGCTTCCTGATGTTGGAAACGATTCGAGAGTACGCGCTGGAGCGCCTGGAAGAAGGTAAAGAAGCTGGTGTGGTGAGGGATAAGCATGCAGGCCACTATCTCACCCTTGTGGAGCGTGACGGATCGGGCCTGGCCGGTCCGCAGTTGGTGCGGCTGAGCGCAGAGCACGACAACATAAGGGCGGCCCTACGCTGGTCGCTCGACCGGGGGGACGCGGCGGCTGCGGCTCGTATGTGTATGGTGTTGTGGAGGTTCTGGTGGATACGAGGCCACCTTGCGGAAGGGCGTCGGTGGATGGAACGGGTTCTGGGCAGCAGCATTGGAGCGCCCCTGCCACCCGACCTGGAGTGCCAGGTGCTCAACGGCGCTGGTTGGCTGGCGTTGGGGCAGTGCGATATTGAACGAGCATCGGCGCTGCTGAACAGGGGCCTGGACCTGGCGCGCAGCCTCGGCGACGACCGGCTAATCGCGTCTGCCCTCAACAACTTATCCAACCTTGCCGTGTATCGCGGGGACTACGAACTGGCGGAGGCACGCGATGGCGAGGCGCTGGCGCTCTACCAGCGACTGGGCAGCGAAAGGGATATTGCCGATTCGAACTGCAACCTGGGGGTCGATGCCTTATACCGGGGAGACCTCGAGAGGGCAGCAGAGTTTACGGAAAAGAGCCTCGCGCTCCAAAGAGCAATGGGCGAGCAATGGAAGATCGCCCTGGCGCTCGGCAATCTCGCACACGTAGTACGCCGTCAGGGAGATTTAGCCAGGGCAACCAATCTGTGCGATGAAAGCATAGCCTTGTTCCGTGAATTGGGGGACAAGTGGGGAATGCCCCTGACCCTGCTCTGTTTGGGGGATATAGCGCGGTGCGGGCGCGATTTCACGCGGGCGCGAGCGCTATACAGAGAAGCTTCGGACCTGCTGAACACGATGGGGAACGCGCATTATATCGGTCTGAACCTGGTAGGGTTAGCATTCCTGGCCCTGGCAGAGGGGCACGCGGAGAAGGCAACTACCTTGTTCGGCGCGCTGGAACGTCTGCGAGAGGTGGCTAGCACCACGCCGGTGCCCCCCGCTGACAGGGCCGAATACGACCGCGCCCTGGCTGTTGCTCGCACACAATTGGGCGAAGCGGCATTCACGGCGGCATGGGCCAGGGGTCGGGCCATGCCGCTTGAGCAGGCTATTGCATACGCGCTTGAGGCGAATGCGCCAGACTAACACATACTGAAGACTCTAGCCCACATTTTACATATTCTGCTCTGAGGGGAACTCCACTCTGTCATAGATGTCGCGTAGAGCCAGGTCGCAGCCGATAGAGGCTAAGTGCAGCGTGCCATCCAGGTCATCCATTTCCGTAAGCACCCATTGGCCGACGGGGCCACTATGCCGGGCGAAATGCTCAATGCTGACCTTATCCTGGGCGACCAACACGTACTCTTGAAGAGATGCCAATTTGCGGTAGTGCGCGAACTTCACTCCGCGATCATAAGCCTCTGTAGACGGAGATAGCACTTCGACTACCACAGTCGGATTGGTCAGCGTGTCAACCTGCTCGTCCTCAAATCTTCCTTCCTCGCAGACTGCGACCACGTTAGGATACGTATACATGCCCGCCGGATTGACCTTGACCCGCATATCACCTATATATACCTCGCACGGCTTGCCTCTAAGCTGGGAATGTATCTCGCCGAATATATTGCCGCTGATCAGGTTATGCTCTCTGCTCGCCCCCGACATCGCTAGTATCTGCCCGTTGAAATATTCGCTCTTGTACTCGGCCTTTCTTTCGAGAGCCAGGTATTCTTCAGGCGAGTAAAGCGTTTGAGGAAGCGACGGCATATCTATCTCCCTTCATCTTGCCCCGGTCAGAAAGTAGTCACCCCCGTAAACACGCACCTTGCGAACCTCATAGCGGGCACGAAGTAGTTATTTGTTGCCATCCCGTTCTGCGCCCACCAGTCCTGGCATAGCTTCCCCTCCCCCGCTTCCTGTAGGGACGAAAGCAGGTCCAGCACGCCCATCTCAAGGCGCAGGTTCTTCAGCGCGCCCACCACTCTGCCGTCCCTGATTAGAAATGTGCCGTCGCGTGTCGTACCTGTGGCTATCACCCTCTTGCGGTCGGGGCAGTGTGTGTAGTGGAAGCGCGTCACCCACACTCCCCTCTCTACCTTGCCGATCATCTCCTCTATGGTAGATGTGCCGGTGGGCATAACGATATGATCGGCGGTGGGGCCTGCCGGGAATGTATCGAACGGGTCGGCGGCGTGGCCCGTCGAGCGAACGCCCGCCTCAAGCGCGGTGGCCGTATCGTAGACCGGGCCATTAGCCACCCCATTGGTGATTATGTCTACTCGCGTGGCGGGCAAGCCTTCGTAGTCAATCGCAAGCGGAAGGCAGCGCGGGTCGGCAGGGTCGTCCCATATACTTACTACTTCGCCCGCCACCCGCTCCCCTGTGCGCCCCGACATAAACGACTGCCCATCGAGCACCTGCCGGGCACCCATGCCTGTAGTGACCGGAAAGCGCACCATGTCAGCCACCGCGTTAGGCTCGAATATCGCCTCGTACTCGCCCGGCTCAATCTCCATTTGCTCGCGGTTGCCCCAGCACTTATTTACAGCCTCTCTCGCGACCTTCGCAGGGTCTATCCTGGCGGCGTCACGGTCAAATCCATCCCCGAAGCCGGTGCCATTCGGACCCTCGACGAGCGCCTTCAAATAAACGGTGGTATAAGATGCATAAGAGCGTATGCCGGTCGTGCTCGCTACCGCCAGTTCAGCTGCTGAGGATCGGTATGTGCCAAACGCCTTGTACCCTGCTTCGTCGGCGGCATCAATAATGCGCCCTATCGCTTCCGCGCGCGAGTCGGGAGACAGGTTGGCGGTGGATTCAAAATATGACTGGGGCGGCTCTTTAGTCCTCCCATATCCCATCTCAGGGGAGGGCAACGGTTGGAACTTAGGGTTAGCTGCCTGCATCTTCGCCAGTTGCACCGCATCCCGTATCGTCTGCCGCAACGTCTCTACGTCCAGCGAATTGGTGAAGACGCGCGCCGTCGTGCGCCCTACTGCCACCCGCACCGCCACGCGGGTGTTGTGCTGCGCCACATTCTGGTGTATCTCCGAGTTGGCGTAGCGCGTAACCTCGGTGCTGTCACCTACAAGCACAAGCTCAGTCTGGTCGGCGGGCGACGCGCGTAGCGCGTCCTCCAGGACGTTGAGGGCGTGTGCCTCGCCAAGCAAACCCCGGCCTGCCATTCGCGCTTACCGCACCCTTGATGCGCCGGTAGCGCGCTCTATCTGGGCAAGGTGCTCGTCCTCATGCTCCGCTATCTGCTGGGCCATTTCGAGCACGGTCATCGGACCCCGTACCTCGTGCTTGCCGGTGCGGTCCCAGTCGTCGGGGGTGATGCCGCGCAGCGCATGCACCAGCCCCTTCCGGCGCAGACGCATCGTCTCAAGGGAGTCGGTGATGGGCAGCGTAATGTATCGCGCTACCTCCCGCCAGATATTCTCGTCGTAACCCACGAGAGGCGGGCTGTCGCCTACCAGGGCGTAGAAGATGCGTGGCTCGATTATGTCGTTGGCGGCACGAGCGTGCGCGAGCACTTCAAGAGGCGACCACTCCCCAGCCGCAGAAGTGGTAATCGCGTCCGCGTCCTCCAACCGGGATAGAGCGGCGGCGAACCGTGCCGGGGCCGCTTCCAACCGGGCTAACACTGCCTCTATTTCTTCTCTACTTGACAAAGACCTCACCTCCAACCGGCGAATTGCGAATTTGAGAATATTGATTGTTGCTACTTACGTCCGCTCATTTGCAAGTCACGTACCAGGATGGGCGATGCTCCGTGCGAGACGGGGCAGAGTTGCAGAGGTTCGCCCTTCGCGCAGTGGGGTAGGCCCCACAGCCTCCACTCGTCAGGCCCCGCTATCCCCTCCACCGAGGACCAGAAGCGGGGCGTGCGGCCCTGGAACGACGCGCCCTTGCTTAGCTCCCCCAACTTGCCGCCCTTTATCTCCCGGCACAACTCGGCTGAGAAGTGGAAATTCATCCTTTTGTCGTCCAGGCTCCACGACGACGGTGTTTCCAGGTACAGGCCGTCGTCCACCTGCGAAATTAGATCGTCCAGCGAGCCGCTGCCCGGCTCAAGCGACAGGTTGACCATGCGCACCAGGGGTATGCGGCCCCAGGAAGTAGCGCGCCCGCAGCCGTTGGAGCGCTGCCCTAGCGCGCTTGCGCTCTCCCGCGAGCTAAGATAGCCCGTGAACGTGCCTTCCCTCACGATGGGCGTGCGTTGGGCAGGCGTACCCTCCTCGTCCCAGCCGAAAGTGCCCAGCCCGCCCGGCATGAGCGAGTCGGCGGTCATATTGACCAGGGGCGAGCCGTAGCGGAAGCTGCCCAGCATATCGGGCATCAAGAAGGAGGTGCCCGCGAACGCCGCTTCCCAACCCAGCACGCGGTCTAGCTCCGTGGGGTGGCCGCACGACTCGTGTACGAGCAAAGCCACCATATCCGAGCCGAGTATCACCGTCTGAGGGCCGGAGGGTGCCCAGGGCGCGGCGACCAATTCAGACGCCTCCCTGCCGACACGCTCTCCCTCACTCGGCAGGCCCAGCCCTTCTATGAACTCCCAACCTGCCTGGCTCATATCGCCATACGAGCGGCGGTACGAATAGCCGCTATCGTCGGTGGCAATGGCGTCAACCCACGCCCCCACGTAAGTGATGCTCTGTCGAAGGCGCGCGCCGGTGGTATTCATATATAGCTTCTCGGCGCGCGAGCACCAGAGCGTGCAAGAGGATACCTTCACACGCTCGCTCGCGCTAGAGATGCGGTTGGCAGCCTCCAACAGTAGTTCAACCCGCTCAACTACGGGTATAGCTAAAGGGTCGCGCTCAAGCCGGGTAGTATACTCGCCCTGCTCGGTGGGCATGATGGAGAGGTCGGACCGGCTCTTGCGCCGCGTGCCGCTAGCGCGGGCGATCTCCACGGAGGAGCGTGCGGTGTCGCGGGCCGCGTCCTGGGTCGTCAGGGACGAAGACGAGAATCCCCAGCCCCCACCCGCCAGCGAATGGATTCCCCAACCATCATCCCGGTCGGTGGTAAGGCTCTCAACCGCCCCATTGCGAACATAAATACGCTCGGAGATCAGTTCCTCGGCGCGCGACTCGGCGTAATCAGCCCCATCGCGGCGGGCCTGTTCGAGAGCCGAAAGTAGTAGACTTTCCGAAAGCATAGCCATAGGGCATTCTATCACTATGCGACATTTTTATCCAACCTCTTGTAGGCTCTCGATGCGCTCCCGAATCGTGTTTAAAGCGCGCTCCATCGCCTCACCCTTGTCGTTGCGGTCGTATAGCTCCGTAAGCTCGAACGGCTTGCCGAAGGTGACGGCGATCCTGGCGGGACGGACGAACTTGCCGCGAGGCAGGGCGCGGTCGGTCCCGTGGATGGCAACAGGAATAATAGGGGTGCGCGTGCGCGCTGCCAGCCTTGCCGCGCCCGCGCGTAGCTCCTGTATTTCACCTGTGGTGCTGCGCGTGCCCTCCGGGAACATACCCAGCAATTCACCGCTTTTGAGGACTTTCAGGGCGGTACGCATGCTGGCGGGGTCGCGCCGCGCCCTGTCCACCGGGAACGCGCCCAGTTTGCGTATGGTGAAACCCACCAAAGGCAGGCGGAAAAGCTCCTCCTTGCCCATGAAACTGACAAGGCGATTCGCGCCATAAGCCGCTACGAACGGGTCAACCAGGCTAAGGTGGTTGCAGACCACGAGGGCCGCCCCTTCCCTGGGCACATTCTCCACGCCCTTGACACGCAAGGGCCACAGCGTGTGGAAAAGTATGCCGAATAAAACGCGAATTACCCGGTACCAGGCCATGCTAGGTTGGTGCTCATAATCTAGTTTCTTCTCAGTACGACTCGTCTGGTTGTCCACGTTTGTTGCTGGCATCTCTTCCTGGCCTCAGGCCGCTACCTGGGTAAACCAGTAGGCGGCAAGTATGACAAACAATATGCTGTCCAATCTGTCCAACACTCCACCGTGGCCGGGTATCACGTGTCCGCTATCTTTCACACCGGCAGCGCGCTTGAGCAGTGACTCGCACAGGTCGCCCGCCACTGCCGCCGCGCACACCAGTAAGCCCAGGAAGACAGCCTGCGTAAAATCGAGGCGCAGCAACCCGGAAAGCGCCACCGCCGCGATGATAGCTCCAAGAGTGCCGCCCACGAGTCCTTCCCACGTCTTGGCCGGGCTAACGTGCGGAATGAGCTTGTGCCTCCCAAGCAGGCTGCCCACGAAATATGCGCCCGTATCGCAGGCCGCCGTACCCAGCAGCACCATCAAGAGCCACGACATACCATTGCCGCCAGGCAGCGCGGCAAGAAGTGGCGCATATCCGAGCAGGCCCCCCGTGTAGACCGCTCCGGCCAGCGTGAGGCCCAGGTCTGCCCATGCCAGGTAAGGGCTTCGTGGCGGTGCTAATACCGTTTGAGACGCGGGCGACTGCGTTACGGGCACGCGCCACCAGCCTGCACCCTGCCGCGCAAGCACCAGGGTAAGCGCGAGCACGAGCACCAGCACCTCTACCGCGACGCCGGGTCCTGCATAAGCAACCCCGGCAAAGAGGTCGCCCAGCAGATAGCCACGTAGCGCGAGGATCAGAGCGAGAGCAACCCCGAGTGAATAGAGAGGCAGGTAGCCTGCGCGGCGCGTCATCGAGTAGAACTCATGGGCAGCCAGCCCCGCCGCGAGCGCCACCGCTACCATGAGCAGAGGCCCGCGAACCCATATGGCGGCGAGCACTAGCGCGAGCAGCAACACGCCGCTCACCGTGCGCACGCCCAATTTCCTCAAGTCCAATTTCCTCAAGCCCCTCCTCCAACCCAAGCCGGCTGCTATGCAATTATAGTAGCCTGGACTAAACGCCGCAAGCATAAGAGTATACCAAGCTCGCACTAATATTTGGTGATAGCAGGCCCTTCTTCTAACCGCCAGGACGCCACGATAACAGTAGATGAAAATATCTGTTCAGGGCGAACACGATTGTGGCCATAAAATCAAACAATAAAACTCTTGGCGCGTTCTTGGCGTCTTGGCGTCTTGGCGGTTCGCCCCCGTTAATTGGTACAACCCTGATGCATCTGCCTGCATGTGATAACATTACCTGCACCAGGGGCAATAACGGCAAGAGTGGAAGGAGAGAGAGCGCATGGTCAAGGCAGCAGTGCTAACCGTGAGCGACGGGGTTTCTCAAGGCTGGCGCGAAGACACGAGCGGGTTGCTCGCGGCGAAGATACTCCGCGACAGCCTGGGCATCAAAGATTTGGTGGCGGAAGTTGTGCCCGACGACCGCGCGTCAATAGAGGATACTTTGCGAAGGTGGAGCGACACGGAAGGCTGCCAGCTCATTATAACGAGCGGCGGGACCGGCATCTCCCCACGCGACGTGACCCCTCAGGCCACCCAGGCAGTGACAGATTATGAAGTGCCGGGGCTGGCCGAGGTAATGCGCGCAGAATCGCTACGCAAAACCCCTATGGCCGCGCTATCCAGGGCGGTGGCGGGTGTGCGGGGCAGGACGCTCATAATCAACCTGCCAGGCTCGCCAAAGGGCGTGCAGGAGTGCCTGGACGCTATCTTGCCCGTCCTTCCTCATGCCCTTGAGCAGCTAGAGAGTGGCGCGGGACATTAGGGAATTATGAATTATGAATTATGAATTATGAGTTTTGAGTGTTTTGGGTGGGGTTGAATGGTGGTATGGGGAGTGCTTGCTGTTAGCCGGGTGGAGGTTTGCTTATGGGAGCGCATGAGGGAGTTGGGGAAGAGATGAGCAGCCAGCATGAGCACGCGCATCACGAGGGGGAGCATGCTCATGAGCATGAAGATGCGGGGCATGGGCACGACCACCATGACGAGCACAGCCACGCACAAGGGCCATTGGGCTGGCTGAAAGAATTGCTGCCTTTCGGGCACGGGCACAGTCACGGCGAAGTGAGCGTTGACGACGCGCTTGAGAGCAGCGAGCGCGGCATATGGGCGTTGAAGGTGTCACTCATGGGGCTTGGTATTACCGCCCTGTTCCAGTTGTTTGTGGTAGTCATAAGCGGCAGCGTGGCGTTGCTGGCCGACACGATCCACAATGCCTCCGATGCGCTTACCGCCGTGCCTCTCTGGATCGCGTTCGCCCTGGCCAAGCGCCCGCCTACCCGCCGCTACACGTATGGCTACGGGCGGGCAGAGGACGTGGCGGGAGTGGTGGTGGTCGTCATGATCCTGGTGAGCGCGCTCGTGGCCGCTTACGAGTCGATCCTCAAGCTGGCAAATCCTGAAGCGCCGAGCAACCTGCTATGGGTGGGAGTGGCGGCGGTGAGCGGCTTCATCGGCAATGAAGCGGTAGCCCAGTTCCGCATCCGCATCGGCAAGGAGATAGGCAGCGCGGCCCTGGTAGCCGATGGGCAGCATGCTCGTGTGGACGGCTTCACTTCGCTGGCCGTGCTACTGGGGGTGATAGGCGTGTGGCTGGGCTACCCGATGGCCGACCCCATCATCGGCCTGCTGATTACCCTGGCAATCCTCTTCATCCTAAAGGACGCTGCGCTGACCATGTGGCACCGGCTGATGGACGCGGTAGACCCGGAATTCGTGGATACGGTAGAGCATGCCGCCGAGCGAGTAGAGGGCGTCCACGAAATACATGGTGTGCGCGTGCGCTGGCTGGGACACAGGTTGCATGCGGAGATGCACATTCTGGTGGACGAGGACCTGCCCACATCGGAGAGCCACCAGATCGCTGAGGAAGTGCGCCACCGTCTCCTGCACAACCTCCCCAGGCTCGAAAGCGCGAGCATCCACGTAGACCCCTGCGGCCATTCAGGCACCGACCCACACCACCTCACCGCGCACCATACAGCCAGGAAGGTGCAAACGGGCACGGGAAATGCTACTTCCTGACTAAAAAGGAGGTAAGGCCATGGGAAACCAATCTGACAGAGAAGCAGGCGCGAGCGGAGCGTCCGGCAACGACCCCGTCTGGAGCCTGAAGGACGACATCGAGCTTGACCAGGATAACCCCAATATCGCGCGGGCCGTCCCAGAAGCAAGAGCGCAGGCAAGCACAGATGAGACCGCAGGCGTAACGCGCGTCGAAGGCACCTTCCCCCACATCATAGAAGGCTCGGACAGCGAGCGCACGGGCACGTCCTGGGGCCTCCCCGCCGTAGAGAACGCACCCACCGTAGAAACGCCACAGGGCAAGCTGGCCGAAGGCGAAGGAGACGACGGCACGGCTACCCCAACCCGCAACGCAGGCGAGCGCACCCAGCGAGACGCTCTATCCGACGTAGGCAGTTGGAGCACCATAGACCCCGACAAGCAAGACAGCGCAGGCTCGCCCAGCGGTAACGCCTGAACCAAACTTGCTCATATCAAAAATGGACCTCTTGGGTCCATTTTTGATATGAGCAACAGGACCCAAACCTCTAACGAATAGTGAACTCCGACTGGGCGGTGAGGGCAGACTGGTAAGGCTTCGCAATCATTATCAGGCGATGGGTGTCTATGCCGTAAGGCCAGCAGGTAATCATAGTGAGGGTAGGGTCAGGCGTGGGGTTCATGTAGCGAGCGTTGCGCTCCTTCTCCTCGTGTGAAACACCTTCTTCTTTCACCAGCACGCGGTCAGTAATTACGTACACGTACTGCCCCTTCTCGGTGTGGAGCACTACTTCATCGCCCTTCTGGGCCTTATCGAGGTCTTTGAAAACCTGGCCTTTGTAGTCCACGTGGCCGGAGAGCACTACATTCCCAGGCTCGCCAGGGTTGGCGCTGCCCGCGTGGTGGCCCACCGCGTAGTCCGCCACCTGCCACTCGCTCTTGAGTTTACCGCCGGGCGCAGGTAACATCACCCAGCTAACCGGCACCACTTTGGTATCAATCTTGACGCTGGGGATGACGAGTTGTATGGGCGGTGAGCTATCCACCACGGGCGGCTTGTTGGCAATACCAAGCATTTCGGTGGCTATAGTGCCGCCCGCCAGATTGGGTATCACAACGGGAGCGGGAGCAGTGGGTAAAGCCGTCGCCTCAACCGAAGGATTGACAATGCCGCCCTCCGCCTGGAGTTGGTCTATAAATTGCTGGTTGCTCCACGTAGTATAGCCGTACCAGCCGCCTATACTCAGCAAGAGAATTACTCCTGCCAGGATGAGGAAATTGCCTATGAGGCGCAATACCGGCATCGGCCTGCGTGCCTGGTGGCGCTTGCTGCTCACCAGATAGCGGGCCTCGCCCTGCTCTGACCTGATTGTATTGGGTGCTTCCATATCGCTATCAAACGGTCCTGTTCTCTTGGAGAATGCGCCTGCCGCGTCCCTCAAATTATATCATACATCATAGTATACGTAGCAACCAGCTTTTTGGTACTAATCCCAGGTAGCCTAATTGTCCTATGAAAGTTATGTCACGTATTGCTTAGTGAGGTGCTATCGTGTACAATAGCAACAATATCCTGATTCTGGTCATACTCTTTCGTATATTATAGAGAGCCTTGACTTCAGTCTGCTAGCTAGACCTTCTGGCTTGAGTTGGGGATTTGTGTGCCGATGCCATCTGAGAGTATAGAACAATCGGGTGTGGAATCGCTGAGACACGAGGTAGAGTCCGCCATCGGTGAGACGGTGGACCGCCTGCGCCGCATCGAAGCGTCTACTCAGCAGCAGCTACGCCACGCCACCCGCGAGCGCGAGCACCTCCAGACTTTCCTGGATGAGCTTCACTACCGCCTGCACTTCCTCACCGCATCGGGAGAACCCCCGGCCACGATAACCGGCCCCCTCAGCGAGGACCAGCTAAACTCGTTACAGGGCCAGGAGGAGTCATTGCGCGAGCGCAAAGCCTTATTGGAGAGGGAGAATATTGGGCTTGAGCAGCTTGAAACTCGCCTTACCTGGCTGATCCACCAGATAGAGGGCGCGTGCGGGTGGGTGCTATCTTCACAGGAGCCGGACAGCGACGTGGACGCTGCGAAGGGCACGCAACCCTCGGCGGACGAGCAGGTGATGTGGGCGCAGATCATCATGGGGCAGGAGACCGAGCGCGCACGGCTGGCCCGCGAGATACACGACGGCCCGGCCCAGGTGCTGGCGAACACCGTCATGCGGTTGCAGTTCGTGGAGCAGATGTTCCGCCACCGCCCGGACGAGGTGCAGAGCGAGCTTGCGCGGGTGCGCAGCACTCTCCAAGAGAGCCTCAAGGACGTGCGGCGCTTCATTTTCAACCTGCGCCCGGCTTCCCTCACCGACGTGGGGCTGCTGCCGACCTTGAGGCAGTACACCCAGGACTACGTAGAGCAATTCGGGGTGCCGGTGGAGTTGAACCTGCCTGAGACCCTCACCCTGTCGGGCAACCAGGAGCTTGTGGTCTTCCGCATCATCCAGGAAGCCCTGCAGAATATCCACAAGCACGCCGAAGCGACTAAAATAGATGTCAACATACAACAGCGCCCCGGCGGCCCGATGGTCGTAAGCATCAGCGACAACGGGCGCGGGTTCGACCCCAGATCGGCACGGAGGATGCGCCCCTCAAGCTCCGGCCTGGTGAGCATGAAGGAGCGCGCCGCCACGGTCGGGGGCACGCTTAAGATTGACAGCAGGCCGGAAGCCGGTACAACTATTACGCTGGTGTTGCCGGTGTCGAAAGTCTCGTAAGGGCGGCACAGGTCATGCAATCCATGTCTTGATAAACGCTGGCAGGATGGTGGACCGCTGAACACTAATCAGGTAAAAGGAGAGCATTTATCATGGAAAGAATCCGCGTACTGATCGTTGACGACCACCCGCTATTCAGGCAGGGGGTGCGCCATACGCTGGAGTCGACCAAAGATATAGAGGTAGTGGGCGAGGCGGCTGACGGGCAGAGGGCAATCCAGATGGCCGAAACGCTCGCGCCCGACATCATGCTCATTGACATCAACCTGCCTGGGTTGAACGGCCTCGAAGTAACGCGCGTAGTGCGCCGCCGCCAGCCCCAGATAGCGGTAGTCATCCTGACTGTGTACGAGGACGACGAGCAGTTGTTCAACGCGACCAAAGTGGGTGCCGCCGCCTACTCCGCGAAGGACCTGCTGCCCGACCGCCTGCTGGACATCATACGCGAAGTATCAGAGGGGCACTACCCCATCAACGACACGGTACTGTCGCGCCCCTTCGTCGCCTCCCGCATGCTGAACCAGTTCCGCGAGCTAGCCTCCACCGAGTCGGACGGCGGCGAGTCGGTCTTCGCTCCCCTCACCACCCGCGAAGTAGAGATACTCGACTGCATAGCCAGGGGCAACTCCAACAAGGAGATAGCCCGCATCCTCAATATCTCCGACCAGACCGTAAAGAACCACATCACCTCCATCCTCCGCAAGCTAGCCGTCAACGACCGCACCCAGGCCGTAATCTACGCGCTGCGGCATGGGTGGATAAAGATGTCGGAAGATTAGGAGAAGGCCGGGACAGAATTAAAATCCCTGCTAATCAGGAGACAAGCTGGAGAACCTCATCTTGATTATCAATCGCGCTTTCGACCTCTTGCATTCTGGTGAATCTGCTATCGTGCTTTTTACTAAGGGTATACACCTTGACAATGTTACATTAACCCAGTAAGGCCACCGCCTACGCTCAGAGAGAATCGCAGGCAAGTGCCATGGCTGACCAGCCGAGTCTTGGCCCAGGCACCGGGGTCACAGCCAGATTTCTAATCTAACATTGTCAAG
>DASWMJ010000012.1:0-21579 GCA_036399775.1 Chloroflexia bacterium
CGGGATAGCGTACCATGCTTACGCGCTACCCCAGACAGGGCGACCCACCGGGTCGCCCCTACCAGATATATTGCTTCTTTAACCAGGCAGCATGACATCGCCCGCTAGCACTCGCCGCTCCTCCCCACTGTCCAGGCGGAGCACCAGGGCACCGTCAGGCTCGACCCGTAATGCCTGGCCTATCATTCGGCCTTCAGGGGCATCTACTGTTACACGCCTTCCGGGAGTTTCGAGCGCCGCCACCCATTCCCTGTAGATCATGCCCGTCTGGCCGCCCTGCAACGACAGGTAAATGCTCTCTAACTCCGTCAGCACGCGCACCAGCAGCGCCGCCCTATCTACAGCATGGCCCAATTCAGCAGAAAGCGAAGTGGCGTTGTCTTGCAGGTCGCCTAGCTCGCCGGGACTGAGGTTGGCGTTGATGCCAAAGCCCACCACCGCGAAAGCCCACTCCCTACCACTGAACTCGCTCTCACTCAAAATGCCGCACACTTTGCGTCCATTCACCAGCACGTCATTAGGCCACTTTATACGAGCGATCAGGGGCCAGGGGCCAGGGGTCAGGCCAGAAGCCAAGTCTGACCCCTGATCCCTGGTCCCTGGTCCCTTGAGAGCACGATGGATGGCTAGCGCGGCGGCGATGGTGAGGTAAAAGGCGTGCGCAGGAGAGAAGCGAGGGCGTAGCAGTACCGAGCAGAGGACGCAGCAGCCGTGCGGGGCTACCCAGGTCCGCCCCAACCTGCCCCGGCCTGCTAGCTGCTCTTCCGCCAGTATGACTAATCCTTCAGGTTCGCCCCGCCGCCCGGCCTCCCGCGCCAAGTCGTTCGTGGAGCCGACTTGCCGGTGTAGCTCTATGCGGCGGCCCAGGATTAGGGTATTAAGGGAGGTCTGTATTGCGTCGGGGGTATATGGGATAGGCGAGTCGTGCATCCGGGCGCTAGATGTGCAGCCGTTTGGCTAAAGGTGACGACCCGGAGGCCTGTCGTAGCTGGTCAGCGTGCTCCACACGGCGCTCAATGTCAGCGTCGAGTTCTGCTGCATGGTCCCAATAGTAGGCGAGGGCCGAGTGGATTTGGCCCAACGTTAGATAGGGGTGCTGGAAATATAATTCTTCTGGACTCCAGCCGTAGGCTCTCTTTTCTACAACAAGCTCAACCACCTTCATGTTGGTGCCTGCAATAATTGGGATGCCGTTTTCATCAAGAGCGACATGCTCATATCCGGTTTTGACTATTGACATAGTTCGGCCCTCTTTTGCACTTTTGCTGTGTCTAGTCCTGGCCCTTTGGGAAAACAAACCCGTGCGGCAATAGCTCCTCTATCTTCATCTCAAGCCTGTCCCCGCTCTTCTCAGGCGCGGCTGCCATAATCACCATGACGCCTGGGGCTAACTCGGAGAGCACCTGCCTGCACACGCCGCAGGGGCTGGTTGGCTTGGCTTCGTCCGCAACTACCGCTATCGCCTCGAAGCTGCCTATCTCTTCTCCCGCCGCGATGGCCGCGCCCAGGGCTACCCTCTCGGCGCATATGGTGGGCGAGTATGCGGCATTCTCGATGTTGCAACCCGTGTACACCTTCCCGTCGTTCGTGAGGAGCGCCGCGCCCACGCGAAACTTTGAATAAGGCGAGTATGAACGGGCGCGCGCATTGGCGGCGGCCCTCACCAGCAAGTCGTAATCAGTTTCGTCCGTCATTAGCTCTATTTTCTCCCTCAAGTTCTTGTTGAGAGCCGTACCCCACACTCGCCACTCGCCACTCGCCACTCGCCACTCGCCACTCAATCCTCATCGTCGCTATCATCCGTGCTTACGCCAACCGGTTCCTGACGCACGATGGATAGCTGCTTCAGGCGCGTGCCCTCGGTACTCAACACGGTTATTACGTACTCCTCGATAGGTACGGTGTCGCCTGGGACGGGTATGCGACCTAACTGCTCATAGACGTAACCGCCTATAGTATCCGAGTCTTCGGCTTTCCATTCTACCCTGAGCAGATCGTTGATGTCATCGAGGGATACGCGAGCGTCCACGCGCACTTCCTGCTCGTTTATGACTTCCACCATCGGCGGCTCAACGTCGTATTCGTCCTGTATCTCGCCTACTATCTCTTCCAGCAGGTCCTCTATGGTGACGAGGCCGGCAGTACCGCCGTATTCGTCTACTACTATGGCAAGGTGCATGCGCCCCTTTTGCAATTCGCGCAGCAACTCGTCCACTTTCTTCGTCTCCGGGACGTAATGCACCGGGCGCATAACCCTGGTCACAGTCTCGCCTTCTCCATTGATACGCAGCGCGCGCATCATGTCCTGCACGGTCGCCACGCCTACTACGGTGTCTATCGTCTCCTTGAATACGGGAAGGCGGGTGTGGCCGGTGCGCAAGGCTACGTCGGCTGCCTGTCCCACCGTAAAATTGTCCTCTACAGCCACGATGTAGGGCCGGGGCACCATGACCTCGCGTACGACGGTGTCTCCAAACTCGAAGATGGAGTGTATCAACTCCTCTTCTTCCTGCTGGATAACCCCCTCTTCCTCGCCCACGTTGACGAGCATGCGCATCTCTTCCTGCGTCACGAAAGGTCCGGCCTGCGTAGTGCGCCCGCCCAGCAGCCTCACGAACGGGTTAGCTACGAACGACATCAAGCCCACGAATGGAGTGATAACGCGCCGCATCGTATTTATGGGGCCGTAGAGGGCCAGCGCCGTGCGTTCCGGGTTGCGTAGAGCCAGCGCCTTGGGCACCGCCACACCAAAGACGAGCACGCAAAAGGCAGCCATACTCACCGCGAGCGGGTGCGACCACCACTCGACAAAATCCTTCGACATGTACAGGGCCAGGGAGCCGATGGTTATGAGCGCGAGGGTGTTGATGAAGAGGATAACCGAGGGGAAGCGCTGCGGGTTCTCCAATAGATCGTTTATCGCCTGGGCGCGGCGCACTCCCCTTTCGAGGAGTTGCCGCAAGCGCAACCTGGATATATTGGTGAGCGCCGTTTCAACGGCAGAATCGAGGGCGATTAGAAAGAGGCATAGCACGGCTGCGAGAAGTGCTATCCAACTGTCAGGCTCCAAAAACTTAGAATGCTCCTACTAACGTTTCGATTTTGGATTTTAGATTGAGAACAGACCTAATCTAAAATCCAAGATCTAAAATCTAAAATTAGCGAAAGAGCGCGCTTACCGAGCGGTCTTCGTGGATATGCGATATGGCTTCGGCGAAGAGTTGGGCCACGCTGATTACTTCCATCTTGGTGGACTCGTCGTAGCCGTTGGCCGGGAGTGGCACCGTATCGCTCACCAGCACTTTGGTGAATGGCGACTTCTCTAATAAGTCTCGCGCTCCGGGGGCGAACGACGCGTGGGTGGCGCAGGCGTAGACCGAGCGCGCACCCCTTTCCAGAAGCATCTGGGCGGCGGCGATCAGTGTGCCCCCTGTCATAATCATATCATCAATGAGCAAGGCTGTCTTGCCCCGCACGTCTCCCACCATCTCGATGGCATAGGCTTTGTCGGCGGTCGGACGCTGCTTGGCGATAATGGCAAGATCTGCGTCGCCCAGGCGCTCGCGCATCTCAAGCGCCCAGCCCACGCGCCCCTGGTCGGGGGTCACGACCACCGGGTCGGGCAGGTCCAACTCCCTGCACCTATCGGCCAGCAAGCGGCGGCCTTGCAGGTGGTCCACAGGGATGTCGAAGAAGCCTTCTATGGCGGGCGCGTGGAGGTCGCAGGTGAGGATGCGGTCGGCCCCCGCCGTCTGGAGCAGATCTGCTACCAGCTTGGCCGTGATCGGCTCGCGCGGGCGGCTCTTCTTCTCCTGCTTGGCGTAGCCGTAATAGGGCATGACGGCGGTGATGCGAGAGGCCGAGGCGCGCTTGATGGCATCTATCATGATGAGGAGTTCCATCAGGTGATGGTTTACGGGGTGGCACGTCGGCTGGACGATAAATACGTCCGAGCCGCGCACGCTCTCCTCGATGCAGACGCGCGTCTCGCCATTGCGGTACTGGCTGACAAGCGCCTGCCCCAGGGACGTGCCCAGGTGGGTGGCTATGGCCCGGGCGAGAGCCGGGTGCGCCGTGCCGGAGAACACCTGCAACCGTTCCATCATGGCTGTCATCCTCACCCTCCCCTTTCGCGAGTTTTGAGTTATGAGTGTTGACCCTTCGCTTCGCTCTAGGGCATGGCTTTGAGTTGTGTGCTGGGAGTATAAACTTAAAACTCAACACTCATAACTCAAAACTTTCGTTAATTATGACGGGATGTTAGGGCGAATGCAAGCGTTTTTGCACCAGTTCTGAACGTTTGATTGGGGCGGCAATCTCCTCCAATTGGGGCGTGCCATCCTCGGACCAGCGCAGGCGGACGAAGCGACTGTCCTGCAAGTCGCGCTCAAGCGTGACCGCCGCGCCCACTATCGCGTCGCGCCCGATGCGTTGGCCCGGCATGACGCTGGCGTTGATGCCCATCTGGGCGTAGCTGCCCGCGATCACCCCCAGCTTCTCGCGCCGGGTATCTACGCGCCTCACGCCTCCCGACGCGCTCGCTACCTGCACGGGCACGCTGCGGTAGTCGAGGCGCAGGTTTGCGGTGACAGCGCCCGACCCCATATGCACGCCCTCGGCCAGCACGCTATCGCCTACGTAGTTTGTATGTAGCTCGCAATGCCTGCCCACGTAGCTGCGCGCAACCTCGGTGCTGTAGCCCACCTCCGAGCCGCCGCCCACCATCGCGGCCCGTACCAGGGCGTTATTGCCTATCTTCGCGCCATCACCGATGTAGGCGGGGCCGTTCACCATCGCGCCGTGAAACAGCCGCGCCGACGCACCCAGGTGAGCAGGGCCGATAACGGTTGTGCGCGCCGACAGCCGCACTCCCCTATCCAGGTAAACCGGCCCCTGTATGATGACCGCAGGCCCTATCTCCACACCTTCCGACAGATATACCGCGCCTGATATGTTGGCATCGGGCGGCACTTTTACGCCTGGGGCAACATAGACACCTTCCCGATCGTCTTGCCCCGCAGCCTGCATACGCCCGCCGACAAAGCCGGTGCCCAGGAAGTAGTCCATTACGTTGAGCACGTCCCACGAGTGCTTTATGGTGTGCGCCGGGCCTGTGTAGTAAACAGGCTCGAAGCGCCGGTCGGCAAGCAGACTGGTGAGGGCGCGCTCATAGATGTCGTCCCCTCCACTGCTCGCTATTTCCTTTGCCGCCTCGAGCATAGGCTGCCAATCGGAGAAGATGTCGGCCACCAGCTTTATAACATCGCTCGGCTCGTTGCCTGCCCCCGGCTTCTCGACAATGCCCGTCACACGCTCGCCGTCGAGCACGAGGTAGCCCCCCTCGAAGTATTGCTCCACCCGGCGGGCCGGTAGGTAGCCCTCGGCTGAGCCTGAGCGGTAAGCCGCGAGCATGGAGGAGTGTAGCTCTGTATCGGCAACGTCGTGCGCCTGGGTGACATAGATCGCCCGGCCTGCGTACCTTTCACGCAAAAGAGGTTCGGTGGCGAGCAGCGCGTCGGCCATACCGAGGGGCTGTAGCTGCGTGACAGTTACTGCTTCTATGCCTGGCAGAGTAGGGAGCAGGGCGTTGAGCAGGTCGCTATTCTCAGGGTTGCCCACTATGATAAAGTCGGCGCACCCCAGTTCGCGCAGGACGCGCACATGCCGGGCCAGCAAAGACTCGCCCAGGAACTCAAAGAGGGTCTTATGCTCAAGCGGCCAGAAGCGCGAGTTAGCGCCGCCCGCGAGTACGATTACAACAGGGGCGTTTCGCATCAACCGGACCTCTTCCCTATGATGATGGTAGCGTCGTCGTGGACCTTGACCCTGGGGAACCTCTTGAGCGTAGAATCGTAGTTCTCCATCTCCCTTATCCTCTCAAGGTAAAACTCCACTCCATGCTGGAATAACAGCAAGTCGAAGAGGTGCCCGCGCTCTATCCCCTCTCCCTCCCTGGTGGTAAGGGTGGCCCCGTCGCTCAGCAAGGCAAATCTCTCTATCTCGTCAAGCGGGATGGGATTCTCAGAGCGTTCTATATAGGGCTGTAATAGGGCGTTGTCGCAGCCGTTCAGCACCCCGTAGCCGCTGCCGCCGGGCGCGTTCTGGTGGCGGCGGTTCTCGGCCAGCATCCGCCGCGCTGCGCTTGAGGGGTCCTGGAAGGCTATGGCAGGATTTTCAGGGCTTGCCGAGAGTGCCACGTTGATGGCTTCACTCTCGAATTGAGCTAATTTGTTGGTAGTGGCTCTCTCCCAGGGCTTATCATGGTACTTCAGCATAAGGGCAGAGTCGCCAATGTGACCGTAATTCATGGTGCGCGAGGAGAAGTCTATGAGCAGCAAAGTGGCTGTACTCGCAAGCAACTGTGCGGGGTCCCGGAAATCAATGCCATGCTCTGCGCTCACGTCCCGCACCGCGTCGTTGGCACGTAGCACCATAGCCGCGAGGTCTCTCTTACCCTGGATGAAGGAGTCACACAGGCTCAAGGTAGCATGCTTGCTCGCATAGTGGCCGCCGTTCACTACCCTGGCAGGCTCCAACGATGAGACGCCGTCGAGCACCCCCAGGAGCAGCGTGTCCTGGTCGCCCGCCACCAGCAGGCCATCTTCGTTCCGGCGCTCGTCGGGGCCGGTGCCCCTAGAAGTCGCCCACTCAAGCAGCAGCCTCATGGGGTTGTCGCGCTCCACCAGCGAGAGAGAGGACGAACCGGCGCGGCTCTGCATGTATGGCGTATAAATGTAGAATAAGCTCATTTCACCACTTTCATATTTGTATTCGCGCAAAGTCCATGCATAAGATAGGCAGCCGCGCACAGAGGTAGCGCACCATGCGAGTGCGAAACCATCTTTGCGCCGGGACGACCTGCCGCCGAGGTCCCTGCTGCTAGCGGCTGGCTCACCATCTAGCTGTTCCTTATAGAAAGTATGTCGAAGTGGGGTCTGTTTGAGGTAGCGGTATGTTACCTCATGGGGGAGGCGATGTCAAGTTTGGATTTTTACGCCCCCGCCTGCCGCTTGCCCAGCTCCATGTCTAGCATCAGGAGGGCGGTGCGGTTATCGCCTATCATCTTTAGCTGCTCTACCAGGATGCTGGCGTTCTTCTCTTCTTCCACCTGCTCGGTGATGAACCACTGCATAAGTACCTGCGTGGCGTAGTCGCCTTCTTTGACGGCTAGCTCATAGAGGCGCTCTATCAGGCCCGTCACCTTGCGCTCGTGTTCAAGCGCCTTCTCCGCGATTTGCAGGGGGGTGCCGAAGTCGGACGCGGGCTGGTCTATCGCCTGTAGCCTGACGCGCCCGCCCCGGTCGTTGATGAAGTCGAATATCTTCATAGCGTGCTCTTGCTCTTCAGCGTTCTGCATCCGCATCCAATGGGCGAAGCCCTGTAGCCCTATCGACTCGCAGTAGGCGGAGACCGACAGGTAGACGTAGGCAGAATATAGCTCGTGCTTGATCTGGTCGTTGAGAGCATCCTGTACGGCTTGCTTTATCATAGTTTCTTACTCCTTCGTCTGTTACCAGGGATGTTGCGAAGCTTGTATGCTGCCATATGGGCACCCCTGTATCCTTGTCATTCTGAGCGCAGCGAAGAATCTCGTCCCTCGCGCAGAATCTTGCCCTGAGAACCTTACTGTAAGCATGGTATGCGAGGAACGAGATTCTTCGCTGCGCTCAGAATGACAGGGGCCAATTGGTTCGACAGCGTCAGCCACATGTTCAACTTTGCATTGGCTTGTCTCTAATTATCGTACACCTCAACAATTTCCGCTAAGCTGTAGATACTACTCACCCGCTCCACTCTTTCCTCAGTATAGAGTACATCTTCAAATCATCATAGGTGCCTTTGGCGTACATGTGCTGGCGCAGTATGCCCTCGTACCGCATACCAGCCTTCTCCATTACGCGGGCCGAACCGATATTCTCCACCAGGCACCTGGCTTCTACTCTATTGAGGCGCATCGTCTCGAAGCCGAACGCGATTACGGCACGCACCGCCTCGGTCATCAACCCCTGACCCCAGTACTTGCGAGACATAGCGTACCCTACTTCGGCCCGCGCATGGTAGGGAATCCACTCCGCGAACCCGCACATACCAATGAGCTTGCCGTCCGCCTTGTGGACCATGCCCCAGGTAGTGACCTTGCCTGCGGCGTAGCTCTCCAACAGCCTTGCGACGAAGAGCCTGCTGTCCTCTACGCTCTGGTGTGGTTCCCACGTGGTATACCTGGCTACTTCCGGGTTGACGGCGTACTCAAAGACATCCTGCGCGTCGTCTGGGACCACTCTGCGCATGATGAGGCGTTCGGTCTCCAACGTGGGGAGATCGCCAAATACATCTTCTATATTCAGTATAGTTCTTTCCATGTGCTGAAGACCCTTATGCCCGCGCCCTTGCTAACTCTTCCTCGATCAACTGCCGCCGCAGGTACTTGCCAACGCCGCTCTTGGGGAGGCTCTCGCGGAACTCTATCTGGGAGGGCACCTTGTAGTCGGCTAACCGTTCGGCGCAGAACCGGCGCAATTCCTGCTGCGTCACTTCCACGTCGGCCTTGAGCACCACGTATGCCTTCACTATCTCTCCCCTGTGAGCGTCGGGCACCCCGGCTACCACCACTTCCTGCACGTTCTCACACTCATACAGGACATCCTCTACCTCTCGCGGGTAGACGTTGAGGCCGCCCACCAGGATGAGGTCCTTCTTGCGGTCCACGATGTAAAAGTAGCCGTCCTCGTCCTGCCGGGCCATGTCGCCCGTATAGAGCCAGCCATCTTCCAGCACGGCTGCCGTCTCCTCGACGTGGCCCCGGTAGCCCTGCATCACCTGTGGCCCGCTCACCGCAAGCTCACCCACCTCGCCCAACGGCATAAGCTGATGGCTCCCAGGGTCAACTATACGGGCATCCGTGAGAGGGATGGGCAGGCCAATGCTCCCCACGCGCCGCTCGCCGTAGATGGGGTTGCAATGGGTGACGGGCGAGGTCTCGGTAAGGCCGTACCCCTCGACCAGCCGCGCTCCGGTGACGCTCTCGAACGCCTGCGAGACCTCCACCGGCAGGGGTGCCGCACCCGATATGCACACCCTTATGGAGCGTAGATCGTATCGCTGCGAGAGGGGGTGGCGGGCGATGGCATTGTACATCGTGGGCACCGCCGGGAAGATGGTGGGCCGGAATCGCCCTATAGCCCCCAGCACGTCCTTCATCGTGAAGCGGGGCACCAGCACCATCGCGCCCGCCACCGAGATAGCCAGGTTCATCACCACCGTCAGGCCGTAGCTGTGGAAGAAGGGTATCACGCCCAGGAAGACCTCATGGCGCTCAGGCCGGGCGTCCCACACCCAGGCGTTCATCTGCAACGCGTTGGCGACGAGGTTGTGGTGGCTGAGCATCGCACCCTTCGGCATGCCGGTGGTGCCGCCCGTGTAAAGGAGCAAGGCGGTGTCTTCCGGCGTGGCGGGCGAGCGGGTGAAGTCGGGCGGGTCGCTTTTGATTATGTCAACTAAGTTGTGGACGTGCTCGCCGGTGGAGACCGGCACCGCCGTACCGTCGCGACGCTCCTTCGCAGAGAGCATGAGGCCCATGAGGGGGGAGAGATAGTTCTGCGTGTATGTCACGACCAGATTCTTGACAGGCGTGCCCACCATCGCCTCCTCGACGCGGGAGGCGTGCGTGTTCATCGTAACAACCGTCTCCACCCCCGCGTCACCGAAAACGATGCGCAACTCGCGAGCCACGTACGCAGGGTTGAGCGGCAAGACAACAGCGCCCGCCTTGAGAGCGCCGTACAGGGCTATCAAGAACTGTGGGCAGTTGGGCAGAATTATCGCCAGCCGGTCGCCCGGCTGCACGCCCAGGGATTGAAGCCCGGCGGCGAAACGGTTCGCGTGGTCGTCAAGCTGCGCGTAGGTGAGCTTCTCCCCGAAGAATATAGTGGCGACATTGTTAGGATAGTCGCGCACCGTCGCCTCGAAGAACTCGTGCAGCGTAATATCGGGTACCTCTATGGTATGCGGCACCTGCGCCTCATAATGCGCCAGCCACGCCCGACCAGGTTCCGAGTGCTGAGTGCTGAGTGCTGAGTGCTGAGTAGTGTCCGCCTCAGCATTACTATCCGGGGTCTGCTGACTTCTGATTTCTGATTTCTGATTTCTAATTTCTAACTTCTGATTTCCGACTTCTGATTTCATCTCTTGACACTCCTACGGGGATTCTATGCGGGGTGTGGGTGGTTGTCAAGCGCAGGGGCGTGTGCTATATTCGCCGGTATGACGCCTGACTTGAGCATCGTTATACTCGGTTGGAACGTGGCGGACCTGCTCGCGGGGTGCCTCCGGTCGCTGCCTGACGCTTCGGGCGAATGGTGGGCGCGCTGTGAGGTGATTGTGGTGGACAACGCGTCCTCGGATGGCAGCGTGGAGATGGTGCAGCGCGACTTCGCAGGCGTCAAGGTGGCCGCTTTGCCTGCGAACCTGGGGTTCAGCCGGGGCAACAACCTGGGCATCCGGGAAGCGCGAGGCAAATATATCTTCCTGCTCAACCCTGATACTGTCGCTCACCCAGGCTCTATCGCTACGCTTGTAGATTACATGGAGGCGCACCCTGAGGTCGGCATCGCTGGGCCGCGTCTACTCAATCCCGACGGCACCCTGCAACCCTCGCGGCGGCGCTTCCCCACGCCGTTGACCGCCCTTGTAGAGTCTACGCCCCTGCAAAGGTGGTTCGACAATAGCCGCCTGCTGCGCGACTTTTATATGCTCGATAAGCCGGACGGCGAGACTCAAGAGGTAGGCTGGCTGAGCGGGGCCGCGCTGATGTGCCGCAGGGAGGCTATGGTCCAGGCAGGAGCGTTCGACCCCGGCTACTTCATGTTCAGTGAAGAGGTGGACCTGTGCCGCAGGGTGAGCGATGCAGGATGGAGTGTAATCTACGTTCCCCAGGCCGAGGTCACGCACTACGGAGGGCAGAGCACGAGCCAGGACGTGCCCTCCCGGCATGTCAACTTCAACACGAGCAAGGCCCGCTACTTTCGCCTCCACGAAGGCAAGGCGGTAAGCGGCTTCGTGCGCCTCTACCTGCTGGGTATGTATGCCGCGCAAATGATTTCGGAGGGCGCTAAATGGCTGCTGGGGCATAAGCGGCCTCTACGCGCCGCGCGACTGAAGATATACCGGCAGGTGCTTAGTAGCAGGCTCAGGGAGCGTGTAGTGAATGTAGGGGCGACCCGGTGGGTCGCCCAGCCTGGGGCAGCACAGAACCATGGTACGCCATCCCCGCCAGGGCGACCCGGTGGGTCGCCCCTACCGTATCATCTACTCAATCAGGGCGTGCTGCTGGTAACGGGCGAATATCCACCGGCGCGTGGCGGTGTGGGCGACTATACCTGCCGCCTCGGCGCAGCACTACACGATGCAGGGGTAAAGAACAGAACCCTCACGCGCAAATACCCTCCGCCAAGCCAGGCTTCAGGGTTCGCCGGCGGGGAGATACCCCTTGTAGCGAGGCGCATCACCCTGCGGGCTACCCTCCGCGCCCTCCGGGGCACGCGGGCATGCATCGCCCATATACAGTACCAGACCGGTGCTTACGAGATGCGCCCGACTATCAACCTGCTCCCATTGCTGCTCAGGCGCAAGTGGGGAGGCATAACGGTCGTGACCTTCCACGACTTGCTGGTGCCCTACCTCTTCCCCAAGGCCGGGCCTGTGCGCGAGTGGGCCAACCGGCTGATGGCGTGGGGGGCGGACGCCGCTATAGCCACCAACCCCGCCGACGCCGCACGCTTGCGCGCCTGGGGGGTGAGGCGCGTCGAGCTTATACCCATCGGCTCCAACATCCCCAACAGCCCGCCGGCAGGCTACAACCGGGAAGAGTGGCGGGCTAAATGGGGCGCGAAGGCCGGTACTACCTTGCTCGCCTATTTCGGCTTCCTGAATAGCTCTAAAGGGCTGGACGATCTGCTCAGCGCACTCGCCACACTGAATGGCGGTAGCCAGGGAGAGCGACGGCCCTACCGTCTGCTGATGGTGGGGGGCGGGACAGGCTCAAGCGACCCTACGAACCGCGCCACCGCCTCCTACCTGGACGGCATGGCGAGGGAGTTGGGCGTGCAGGGCGACATTGTCTGGACCGGCTACCTCACCCCGCGGGAGGTGTCGGCTGCGTTGCTGGCCGCCGATGTGGCCGTGCTCCCCTACGCGGACGGTGCATCATTCAGGCGGGGCAGCCTGATGGCCGTGCTGGAACATGGCCTGCCCATCGTAACGACCACCCCCGCGCCCGCGAGCAACGCCGAGGCGCAAGATTCCGGCTGGCCGCGACTGGTACACGGCGACAACGCGCTGCTGGTGCCCCCAGGCGACGTAGGCGCGTTGGTGGAGGCAGTAGAGAAGCTGGCGCGCGATGCGGATTTGCGCGCGAGGTTGGCCGCAGGCTCTATCGAGTTGTCGCGCTATTTCGGCTGGGAGCGCATCGCCCTGTTGCACAAGCGGCTCTACCGGCAGTTGTTGAAAGAATAAAAGTTCAAGTTAGAGAAAAAGGAATGTTTCCGGTAGGGGCGACCCGGTGGGTCGCCCTGGTAGTGGCACAGCACCAAAGCATGGTACGCCAACCCCACCAGGGCGACCCACCGGGTCGCCCCTACCATTGCTTACCTGGAATAGCGAAGCCGCCAATCTTAACACAATCTTTATACCCCCTCTGCTACACTCAGGGAGGTTGCCAGGCCTGGCAGGCTACCTATGTTGGAAGGCGGCCATGTGCTACGTATCGCAGAATGGAGGACCAGAGACCTTAAGGAACCTGGCTGCGAGTAAGCTGTTGCATTTACACCTGGTGGGTGGAGATATGCGATGAACACGCCACCACCCCAACGCAAAGCCTCCCTCATGACGCGGATCGCGCTGAGAATAGTCGCCATCTACGTGCTCATCGGTGTGCTGTGGATCCTTCTCACCGATACCCTCCTGTATAACCTGATAGGCGACCACGACCTGTATGCTCGCATCTCGATATTCAAGGGGTGGTTCTACGTAGCCTTCACCGCATTGATGCTCCACCTGCTGATACGCCAGGGTATATCTGCGCTCATGCGTTCCGAGCAGGCCGCGCACGCAAGCGAGAGCAAGTACGGCATGCTGATGGAGCAGGCGTCGGACGGTATTTTCGTGTTCGATGTTGATGGCAAGTTCCTCGACGTGAACACCAAAGCCTGCGAGATGCTCGGCTATTCGCACGAGGAGCTACTTCGTCATAACGTGAGCGATGTGATCTCACTTGAAGGGGCCGCGGGCAGGCCCGTAGGCTTCTCCAGCCTGCGGACGGGAGAGGCGGTACGTAGCGAGCGGAATATGGTCAGGAAAGACGGTTCGCTATTTCCCGGCGAGATCGGCATAAAGATGTTGGAGGATGGGCGTATACAGGCCATCGTCAGAGACGTCACGGAGCGCAAGGAGCATGAGCGCCAACTTGAAGAACACGCCGCCGAGCAGACACGCATGCTGAACCAGATCATGAACGCCCAGGA
This sequence comes from Chloroflexia bacterium, assembly GCA_036399775.1. Taxonomy (GTDB): domain Bacteria; phylum Chloroflexota; class Chloroflexia; order QHBQ01; family JADMIH01; genus JADMIH01. The sequence goes on from DASWMJ010000012.1 coordinate 13,518, forward strand.
GGCGGAGCGCCGCCGCGTGTCAATGGATATACACGACGGCCCACTGCAATCACTGGGTATCGCCCTCATGGCGCTGGACAGGGCTATCCGCCGCATGGAGCGCGGAGAGCATGACCGTGCCGAGCAGGAGATACGCGCCCTCCGCGAGACGATCTCCGGCACCGTCTCCGAATTGAGGGCAGTACTGGCTGACCTGAGCCTGGAGATATTGACATACTATGGCCTGGTATTCGCCCTTGAGGAGTATGTAGAGCACTTTTCCCAGGTCACGAACATAAGCGTTGAGATGGAGAACGGCCTGAAAGCGCGCCTCCCCAACCATTTAGAGTTGCTGCTCTATAGACTGGCCCAGGAGGCGCTCGCCAACGTCCGCAAACATTCCGGCGCAAGCAGAGTGGCAATCTCTCTCAAGGCGGAAGGTGGGCGCATCCATTTGACCATCTCCGATGATGGCAGGGGGTTTGACGTTGATGCCGCTCTTTCCAAGCGGGCGGCAGGCAAACAGCTAGGCTTACAGTCGATGCGGCAGCGCATCCGCGACGCTCAGGGCAGCCTCACTATAGAGTCCGCGCCCGGCAGCAATAGCACTACCCTGCGCTTCTGGTGCCCCATCCCCAGGTCCGAGGCTGACTTCGTGGCATAAGGAGTTGATGCCAGGGCTGTGCCAGGGTCGCGCCTCCTGCTTGTATATCCTAAACGAAGAGAAGTTTTCTGATGTGTATGTGACGACAATGGATTGTCGTCACATACACATCTTCCTTTTCTCATGTGGAGCGTTTTGGAGAAGCCCTAGAGTTGAGGCGCAGAAAAAGAGAGGGGTCCGGCAAACCGGACCCCTCTCTCACTATTGTTTTGAATTGTCGGCTTAGAGCTTGAATACGTCGTCCCTGGAGCGTCTCCTCCTTGCCCTCATACCTACTATCAGCATGACTGCCGGTATGCTAAGTAGGGTGGCGATGGCTACCAATACTCCGGAGGGCACACCTGCGTCATCCAAACAGCAGGGGGCTGGCCTGGGCGGCGTTGGCCTGACGATCACCGGCACTGTCGGTGTCTTTCCGCCTACGAAGGGCGAAGTCTGGGCAAACGGAGTGTTAGGGGCAGCAGGCGGTCGCGTGCTGGTTGCGGCGGGCGTATTGGTTGCCCCAGGCGTATTGGTTGCCCCTGGTGTATTGGTTGCCCCAGGCGTATTGGTTGCCCCAGGCGTTCTTGTTATCGTAGAGATGGTACCGGTGGGCACAGGCGTGGTAGGTGTAGACGTCTGCTCGACAGGGGTAGTAGGTGTAGGTATAGGCGTCTCCTCAGTAGGCGTGGTCGGCGTAGCTATAGGCGTATCGGTTGGTTTAATATCTGGCGTCCTGCTGGGTGCAGCGGTGTCGGTGGCTGTGGCTATCGTAGCTGTCTTGGTAGGTGTCTTGCTCGGCTTCACGGTGCTGGTGGGCGTGAACGGCGTAGATGTCCTCGTAGCAGTCCGCGTGGATGTCGGAGTGGCCGTGACTATCGTCTCCGTAGGTGTAGTTCTCGTAGCTGTCTCTGTAGCTGTAACCATTGTAGACGTACTGGTAGCTGTACCCCTCGTACTGGTGGCTGTGACCATCGTAGCCGTCTCTGTAGGAGTGGCTGTGACCATCGTCGCGGTCTCTGTAGGTGTAGCAGTTGTTCTCGTAGCCGTCTCTGTAGACGTACTGGTGGGCGTGACCATAGTCTCCGTAGGGGAAGGTGTGACCATCGTCTCAGTAGGAGTGGCTGTGACCATCGTAGCTGTCTTGGTAGGTGTCTTGCTCGGCTTTACCGTAATGGTGGCTGTGACCATCGTCTCCGTAGGTGTAGCAGTAGTCCTTGTAGCTGTCTTGGTAGGTGTCTTGCTCGGCTTCACAGTGTCGGTAGCCACTACGGTGGCGGTCTTGGTGGGCGTCTTGCTCGGCTTCACGGTGTTGCTAGGCTGAGGCGTGTTGGTGCTGACCGGAGGCGTGCCGGTGGCCGTGGGCAGGTAGCAGTATTCGGTGCCACCATGATCCGCATGGAGCAGGCGCGGGCCATAGCGCACGCCGCCGTGGAAGCTGTGGATCACGGGGCCGCAGAAGGCGTCCGCCTGCCACTGGCAGTCGGGCAGGTCCGCCCAGAGCGTGTGCTCTTCGCCCGGCGCCAGGGTGTATTGCTCGTAATCGTATAGCTCCTGGTCGTCAATGTTGTTGTTGAACTTCTTGTAGGTGGCGATGCCAACTTCGTGGCTGCACGTAGTAGAGATGTTCTTGAGCGTGACCTTGATGCTATTGCCCACTACGGTGAGGCCCTGCGTCACGATCACTTGGCCGGTGCAGTTGCAGATGCCAGGCGTGGCGGTAGCAGTAGCTGTGGAGCTAGGCATGGCCGTGTTCGTGGGCGGCACAGGCGTGTTGCTCGGAGGCACGGGAGTGCTGGTCCTGGTCCTGGTGGGAGGCGCGGGCGTGTTGCTCGGCGGCACCACCGGGGTGTTGGTGCTGGTCGGCGGTACGGGCGTGTCGGTAGGCGGTACGGGCGTGTCGGTAGGAGGTACGGGCGTGTCGGTAGGCGGTACGGGCGTGTCGGTAGGAGGTACGGGCGTGTCGGTAGGAGGTACGGGCGTGTCGGTAGGAGGTACGGGCGTGTTGGTGGCAGGCACCGGAGTGCTGGTGCCGAGCACGCAGTAGTTGTTGCCGCCGTAATTCTCGTCGGAGAGCAGACGCTCGCCGTAGCGCACGCCACCCTGGAAGCTCTGGATTACTTCACCGCAGAAGGCGTCTACCTGGGTCGCGCAGGGCGGCAGGCCCACCGCGAGGGTGTGCTCCTCGCCGGGTGCCAGGGTGTACTGCTCGTATTCGTACAATACCTGGTCGTCAATGTTGTTGTTGACGCGCATGTAGCTGGCGAGGCCAACTTGATGGGCGCACGTAGTAGAGTTGTTCTTGAACGTGGCCTCGACGTGGCCGCCCACGAGCCTGATGCCGCCAACGACGGTCACCTGGTTCTGGCAATTGCATGGGGCGGGTGTGCTGGTCGAAGGCACGGAGGTGCTGGTTGGAGGATTGCCGCATGGGCCATGACTCAGGTTGAACTGGCCGCTCCAATCAGCATTTACGACCGCACGCGCCGAAGTAACCCTGGCGGTGAGGTTCTGGGTGGTGAGGTAGTGGGCTGCATGGCCGCTGTAGGAAGAGCGCGTTACGGTCTGCTGAGCGCCGTTGTCCCAGGTAACGGTGATCGAGTCGGGCGCGCTATCCTCGTTCGAAATTTGCGTGATGATGAAGTGCCACTCCGTCCCGTCGCACTCGTAGGTGTCAGTATGCGCGTAGATGGTCTGCGTATCAGGCTCTACGACAGGGGCCGTAGTGGGGTCAGGGTCAACCACAGGTTCCTTCGTGGGTTCGACTACAGGTTCCTTAGTAGGCTCAACCGCAGGCTCTTTGGTCGGATCAACCACCGGCTCCTTCGTAGGCTCTACGACAGGCTCCTTTGTAGGCTCGACCACCGGCTCCTTCGTAGGCTCTACGACAGGCTCCTTAGTGGGTTCGACTACAGGCTCTTTGGTCGGGTCAACCGCAGGTTCCGGCGTAGCCCGGCCACCGGGGTCTTCGGTCGGCTCGGCGGTCACGGCAGGCTCAGGCTCAGGAACCGGGGTGCATTCCGCCCCTCTCTTGGTGCAATCCTCCTCACCTTTGCCGGTGCCTGTGGGGCCACCATCATCCACTACGGGAGGCACGTCCACAGCGGGTTCGCCTCTTGCTGCCTGCGCGTTGTACACAGTGGGTGTGTTCAACGACACCACCAACTGGACGGAGGCGGAGACCAGGGCGGCAATACCCAACAGGATGAGTATGATGGCCAGTCCGTTTAGTCGTCTCTTGGGCGTTTGTATCGAGAATTTACTCATAAGTCAGTCTCCTACCTAATTCCAATGGTGTACATCCACCAGCGCTGCGACGGCAGGGTTAAGCGTCTCCGGGGAGAGGGTATTCGCTTGACCCTTGAGCGTGGACCTGCGGCCAAATAGGGCCGACTCTATCTAATGCCTCGCTGGGACGAAGCTTTAGATCAAAAGATATTTTCCTTTGCCGCCAGTTGTCTTGTGCTGTGGGTTTTAGGAGACTCAAGCGCCAGCTTGAAGGGGAAGTTGTGAGGTGAAGCTCTTGAGAGATAGAGTAAGCGCCGCCCGCCCCCTGCCCACTGTACTAAACTCCTTCGGCAAAGATTGCCCGTTTTCTATACCGTTATCGAGCATGGCACGGGTAAAGATATAGAGATGCTACTACCATGCTTCAAAGAGATTATAGCAACCCAATACCAGAGGTACAATACCTCGTAAGTATTAGATTTTATACTACTACTAATTTCCCCACTATGCAAGAGGTAATTTGCATGTAAATCTTCAGAATTTAGAACGAAATATTGACGTAGAGGCGAGGCATGCCTCGCTCTGCTTGGGTTCACGTGTCAAGCTGATTTGCCCTCCCATGAGGGCGAGGCATGGCCCCCGCTGCGCTCATGCCCTACACTTGTATTCTTAATGCTCCGGGCCGCAACTCGGCCAACGTTACGTAGCTTATCTTAGAGATTGTATTGTCTTCGACCGAAAGCACGCGAAACCCCTGGAATGAGGCGTCAGGCATGTCGGCGCGCTGGTTTGTGTCTACAGGCCCCAGGGCGGCGGTTTGCATAACGAGCGGGCGGCGCTCCTCCCACCAGGCTCGCGGGTCGGCGGCGCTGTTTAGAGGAGTGGCGTAAGGTGGCACCGCCAGCCTGCCGTGTCCGGGCTGTACCGGCGTGGGCGCCGCCCCAGGCCGCGCATTCTCTTCTACAAAGATATGTATCTGGTCGCCCTTTCTCAGCCCGCCAGCATGGCTATGTGCGTCCGTGTTGCAAACGGTGCTGTAGTATGCCGGGGGGTTTTCGCTGTAGAAATCCATGTAAAAGAGCGTCTCGCCGTCAGGGTCCAATCCCACCCGGTATTCAACGTTTCGGTGTATGTGGCCGCAAAGCACCAGGTCCGCGGGCCTCGACGCGCCTTCCCCCGCGCAGAGGCATAAGAACTCATCCGCGCTGCCTTTCGATATGCCATAATCGAGCAACTCGCCAACGCCCCCACGCTTGAAATAAGGCGTGCCCGTGCGGGGCCAGCTTTTATATACCTCGTCAACGTCGGCGGGGATGGGAAGCATGCCCTTATGACGGAAGGCAAACGCGTCGCGCCGCCGCAGGTAGCCAATTACCTCCTCCGGGTCGGCGGTCGGGTGCTCGGTCTCGCGGAAGTAGTGGGCGTACTCATCGCCGCTCGGATTGAGGGGCGGGCCGTGTACGCCTACGACCACGAGGCCACCCGCTCCCGCTTCTTTCAACGCCCCGCGCACCAGGGCGACTTCCTCTTTGTCGAAGCCCACGAGGTTAGGGTGCTGGGCCAGCCAGTTCCGCGAGTCCTCGTTTATCTGGCCGCTCACAACCTTCAAGAAGCTCTCGAAGGAGCGCTTTATTATACCTTCTTCCCACCGGCTGTCAAGCATGACGATGCGGTGCGGGCCAAGCTCCACCACATACGAGTCCATATCGTTGATACGCTGGCGGTAGTAGGTCAGCATATCGGCGTCCACGCTTACAACGTCGTTGGCGGCTTTCATATCGAGGCAGGGGTTTTTGCCACCTTGCAGGGCGCTAGCTTCCTCCCGTGTGAGGTTGAAAGAACCGAACGCGCCAATGTTTTTGGTGCGCCCCGGCGACCAGAGCCAGTCTGGAAAGTAGTCGAACTTGCCTGTGTCTCCCAGGTCGAGGTCGCACAAGAGGTCGTAGGGGTTGGGGCGGTAATCGTGGTTGCCCAGTATTGTGAAGATAGGCACCCGCAATTCAGGATTGGCAACGCCCTCCGGTGAGGGTGCCTGGCCGCGAATTATGCGCTCGAAGAAGGTAAAATTGCCCCCGCCCTCTCTGTCGTCGCCAGCCTCGTACATGTAGTCGGTCAGGTCGCCCGTCATCAAGATCAGGTCGAGCGCGCCTGCGTCATGCAGGCCGTTAGCATAGCGGATCATGTCGCGCAGGGCGTCGTTGTAGTTGGCGCAGGCCTCCGCTCCCTCCTCGAACCCAAGCTCGCGCAGCCGGGGCTTGAATTGGTCCACGCGGCTGCTGATATGCAGATCCGTAGCGTGGATGAAGCCGAATCTCTCCCACGAACGCCTGGCGTAGAGCGCGTGAGGGGCAAGTTGGTATAAGTCGCCGTCGGGGAGGCGCAAGATGAGATTATAGAGGCTGCGGTCTTCCAACGCCGGGCCGCCCGTGTGAAGATCGCCATCCTGCACAAGGGTAAAGCCATCAGCCTCACTATCGCCAACTTCCGTATGTGTGATTAGTCCCGCTTGCAACGACACCACCTGCGCCGGTGTCTCTTCCTCCGTCACTTTCTGCAAGGCCAGCCCCTCCCAGAGCTTTGTGAATAGGCCCGGCTCTTTCTGTTGGATACTATCCAGAGTAGCTTGTTGGAGATGCCAGTGGAAGAGGTGGGGTAGAAGCGGCTGCGCGTCGCCGGGGTTGGCGATACGGGGCCTGCCGAGGAGGGGCGGGTGGAGGCGGCAGCGCACGAGAGCGCCATCGCTTGCCGCGCCCTTCCACATCAGGCCGCGCTCGAAATAGACAGCCTCGCCGCCTGCCGCCTCTATATGCCCGGTTACGGGATGGCCCCATTCTCCATGCTCGGCCCCGGCTTCTTTCCATTCCTTTAAGAAGTCGCCGCGTAAATTGATAACGGGTTGCTCGCCTTTGTCTTGTCTTTCACCCGGTGAGGCCATAGTGCAGCCTCCTCATTGCTTCTTCTCTAGCTCGGCAAGGATCAAAGGGAAAGTATCGCGCACGGCGTTCTTGCCCATAAAAACGTCCAGGTGGCCGTAGGTGGGCAATATGTGGAGGGAGTGCCGCCCCTTGCTGTGCTTATCGAGGTATTTGTAGCTCTCTACCTGGCTCACGGGCAAGAAGCACCTGTTCTTGCGGCCCGCCAGGAGCGCGAAGCGGGCATCGGTCATGGGCGGCTGGGCGGCGAAATCGGCGGGCAACTCTTTATGCCCATCCACCGACACGAGATGTCCCACCTCCACGCACTTCTCCATCTGGGAGAAAAAGGTGAGGGGCACGTGGGCGAACTCCCCCTTGAGCCATTCGTGCGTGGCGTTGTTGAGATTTTCGTGCCGCCACAGGGCCGGGAAGCCGCTGCCGTAAGTGAAGCTGACCTGCTTGCACACGGGATTGTTGCACTCGTGGTGCGTCAGCGCGATAAAGAGCGAGATGACTTTGGCGGGCAGGGTGGGCGCGTGCAGGCCCCATTGCGGGTTGAGGTATTGCAGGAGGGGACGCACGGCGGGTAGCGCGTACTTGAGCTTGGCCCGCGAGAAGCCCGGCACCCTCGTATGGAGAGACACCGCGTTGCTGACGATGGTGTCAACCTGCGGCACCAGCCCGGCCAGCGCCGACATCATAAAGCTGCACGACCCCTGGCAGTGGATAACGGCCTTGACCCTATCGCTGCCCGTCTCCTCAACGACTTTCTTCACTGCCTGTGGGTGGTCGTACACCGCCGCCTGGTCCAACGTCCAGGCGTTGGGGGGCAGGTCAATGCTGGCCCGCCAGTTCTCCAGCCACACGTCGTATCCATTTTCAACGAGGTAATCTACTATGTTCGTCCTGACGGGGGCGCGGAAGATGTTGGCACGCACTCCCGCCCCATGCAGCAGCATCACCGGCCCTTTATGAGGAGGCTTGCTCCCCCGCACATTGATGAGATTGCAAGCAAACCCATCCCCCGCCGTGAAGGGCACCACGCGCTCTGTGTATTTCTCTTTCTCCGGCATATTCTGCTCCTATGATCTCTGCCTGTTAACCAGCCACAACCCAATAGAGGCTGAAACGTGAACCGCCAGGACGCCAAGAGCGCCAAGATAACGCCAAGAAGTATTACGGTAACGTGACTCCTGGTATATCTTTAGCCTGTATCTCATCTCTACCCCTGATTCCTTAACCCTTTATATTCTTGGCGGGTACTTGGCGCTCTTGGCGTCTTGGCGGTTAGATTGGA
>DASWMJ010000013.1:0-8144 GCA_036399775.1 Chloroflexia bacterium
GTTGAATATCCAGCGGAAGCATGGTACATTTCATGACACATAGCACCTCTTTTGGGTTTGATGGTTGTTGGTAACTCGCATCTTATCCCAAGTAGGTGCTATCTGTTTGCTTCTTCACTCCTGACTTTGCATCCGCCCTAGGGTCAGGAACCAGGGATTAGGGGTCAGGGATTGGTATATATCGTGCTTGGCTTTGGGCATGACAGATAACAAGAGCTTATCCATTGGGGTAGTGTTGCAACAACTGAATTGGTCTGCTAGAGTGGAGCTTATCGACAGCCGGTATCGCACGCGAGGTTCGTGATCTGATCCACATTACCATTGAAGTAGAGCAGCATCGGGACGCGGATAGGAGAAAGTGAGATGGCGGATATACAGGCGTTGAAGGAGAAAGTGCAGCGCGAGATAGACGAGATCGCGCCGATGTTGATCGAATGCAGCGACTGGATGGCAGACAACCCGGAAATCGGATTGCAGGAGCACCAGGCATCGGCCAGGCTTGCCAGTATGCTCGAAGCATCGGGCGCAGAGGTGGAGCGAGGCATTGCCGAGTTGCCGACCGCCTTCCGGGCCGCGCTGGCCGGTAGTAGTTCAGGGGGACCGACCGTCGCTATACTAGCCGAGTACGACGCGCTGCCCAAAGTTGGTCACGGCTGTGGGCACAACATCATCGGAAACGCCGCTATTGGCGCCGGCATGGCCCTCTCTCGTTTAGGGCAGCATGGCGAGTTGGGCGATCTGCCCGGCAGGGTGGTCGTCATCGGCACGCCCGCCGAAGAATCCGCTGTCCCGAACGCAGGAGGCAAGATAGTTATATTAGAGCATGGATATTTCGACGATGTGGACGCTGCGATCATGGTCCATCCGTTCACCTACGACCATATCGCCCCAAGCACGATGACCGCCTATGGCATTGATTTCGAGTTTCACGGCAAGGCTGCGCATGCAGCATTTGACCCTGAGCACGGTATCAACGCGCTGGACGCGGTGATCCAGACCTTCGTCAATATAGGGCTGCTTCGCCAGCAGGTGCGGTCAGAGGCGCGCATACATGGCGTGATAACACACGGCGGTGATGCGCCGAATATCATCCCTTCATATGCCGCTTGCCGGGTTCGCGTGCGCTCGTCCGACCTGGGATACGCCCAGGAGCTGAAGAGGCGTGTCATCGCCTGTGCGGAGGGCGCGGCCACTGCCACAGGCGCGAAACTTGAGTGGCATGAATATGTGAAGCCGTACCTGAGCTATCTTCCAAACAATGTGCTAGGCGGGGTGCTGCGGGCGAACATGGAGGCGATTGGGCGCACGGTAGGTTATGCAGAAGAGGTGAGCGCTTCTACGGATTTTGGCAATATCAGTCAGGTGATCCCTACGGCGTATGCCCAATTCGGCATCTGTGGCGAAGATGTAGGTTGGCATTCGAGGGAAGTCGCTGCGGCGACCAAGACAGAGCGAGGACATGATGCGCTGATCGCGGCAGCCAAAACCCTGGCGATGAGCACGCTTGACCTGCTCAGCGATCCCGACCTGATAGCTAAGTCGAAGCAGGAGCACCGGGCGGCGGTCGGGTCTATTCCCAAACATGAGTAAGGAGACAGGAGATGAGCATGCATTTCGAGCAAGCGGACGACATACCGCGCCAACAAGGCGCGTCCGATAATTTCACCGGCACTGTATATTTCCAGCCCGTAGCCACCAACAAGGACTGCCAATTCGGCGTCAATCGGGTGACATTCGAGAAAGGAGCGCGAACGTTCTGGCACGTCCATAGCGGAGAGCAAACGCTCTACTTCCTCAAGGGGCGTGGGCGGGTGCAGGAGCGCGGGAGCCAGGCGTTAGATGCAGTCGAGGGCGACGTAGCGCACATACCGGCGGGCACAGAGCACTGGCATGGAGCCAACCCGGAAGAGGAGCACGCCATGCAGCATCTCGCTATCAACTTTGGAGAGACAACCTGGTTAGAGCCGGTATCCGAGGAGGAGTATCGCGCGGGCTAACTATCATGCGCGGCGCGCGATAAGCTGGTACTAGAACAGTTACTTACGTTTTACGCCTCCGTCTCGTACCCCGCCGCCTCCCACGCCCCCATGCCGCCCGCTATGTTGATAGGCTCGAAGCCCTCGGCCTTGAGGATGCTGGCCGCTATGCTGCTCCTGACGCCGCCCCCGCAGATAGTGGCGACGGGTTTGTGGCTCGGCAGCCTATCCAGGTGCGCCGCCAATTGGTGAAAGGGTACATGTATCGCGCCTGGGATGTGCCCGTCTTTCCACTCGGACGTTTCGCGCACGTCGAGCACCTGGAAGCTCTTGTCCCCGGCCTCCATGCGCTCGTGCATCTCGCTCGCGGGCATCTGCTTTATACTTTCGAGTGGCCGCCCGCTCGTATCCCAGGCGTGCATGCCACCCAGCAGGTAGCCCTCTAAACTCGTCTGCCCCACCGCCGCGAGCCGCGCCACCGCCTTGTGCAAGTCATCCGGCGTTTCCAGCACGAGCACCACCGGCTTGTCGGGCGTGATGACCCACGATGCCCGGTTGCCAAACTGCCCCCCGTGCAGATCCACGTTGAGCGCACCCGGTATGTGCCCTCCCCCGAACGCTTCAGGCGAGCGCACGTCAAGCACCAGCGCACCCTGGCGGCGCATCGCCTCCACGTCGTCCGCGCTCATGGGCCGCGCTTCCACCTCGTCCGTCACGAACGGCCCCCGGTTCTTCTCCACGATGCGCCCGAAGTGGGGAGGCTGCGGCGGCAACTCATCCGTCACCCGCCTGACGAAGCTCTCCACGTCCTTCTCCGACAACGGCGCATTGAACCGCCTCTCAAAGCCTATCGTGGAGCTACCCTTCGGACTCATCGACTTGCCGCACAGCGAGCCGGACACGTGCGCCGGGTACATCTCCACGCCATCATGCAGCGTGAGCAGCTTATCGTGCAGCGACCTGTAGAGCTGCGCCGCGCCTTCGCCCGCCTCAATCGCCAGGTCGGGCCTGCCCACGTCCCCCACGAAAAGCGAGTCGCCCGTCAGCACGAGCCAGGCTTCATCCGAGCGCGACGTGTCCGAGGCGGCCAGCGCGATATGCTCCGGCCTGTGTCCCGGCGTGTGGAGCACCTTCAGCCGCACGCTCCCCACGTCAAGCGTGTCGCCGTCCTTGAGGGGCATGTGGTCGTACTCTACCCCCGCCGCCTCATGCACCGCTACCCGCGCGCCTATGTGCGCCAGCTTGCCGTGCCCCGAAACGTGGTCGGCGTGGTTGTGCGTCTCCACCACGTACTTGATACGCATCCCCTCGCCAGCCGCTACGTGGAGGTACTCGGTGACATCCCACTGAGGGTCAACCACCACGCACTCGCCCGCGCCGGTATCCCCGATGAGATAGGAGGCGCACCCCAAATCATCCCGCAGAAACTGCTTGAAGAACATTCTATTATTCCTTACCTGATAGGCCGTACTGGCACAGTCGCCTGGCTCAACCTGCGCCGCGCCGGCCTCCGCCGCCAGATCTGCACGATGCCCACCAGCGCCGCCAGCCACAGCCACGCCAGCACGGGTATCACCGGCACCATTGGGCGGTAGGCTTTCGGCACTTCGCCCTGCAACAGCACCATCGCCTTCTCTTTGTCTACCCCTATTCCCAGCACCGCCATCTCTTCCAGCGCCTTGTCCGCGCTCGCCTCCCCGGTCAGGGAAGTGATCTTGCCCGCGTAATATCCCGACGTCTTGCTGCTCTGTGGCGCTACCGCGTCATGCGGGAAGACGTATCTGCTCTCCTTGGTACGCACGAAAAGCTCGCTGTCGTAGCCGAGCAAGGGTATCCAGTAGTAGGTCTCGCTGCCATCCCGAACAACGAACGCATGCTTCACATCCAGCACGCCCTTGACGTTGGCATAGGAGTTAGCCACCGGCTCCTCCTTGTCGGAAAGCTGCCTGGGGCTTGTTATGGACTTGGGCGTATCGTCCTGCAAGGCGTAAGAGACCGGCCCCGCGAACGCCAGCATGAGCGCGCTGGTAATTACCAACGTCACAAACCGTATAGCCAGTCGCCACTTGCGACTCTGCATTATCATAACGCGCCCTCTCCTGGTGCCACCTCGAAACGCCCTGTTTTCAAAGCACTCAGCGTGCCAGCTATTATACCACATGGTTCCGTAGTTCGTACTGCGTATTGCGTATTGCGTATTGCGTATTGCGTATTGCGTCGTTAGATATAGGCCAAATGAAAGGATTGACAAGTTGCGGCCAGTAGTACGGAACGAAACCGCCAAGACGCCAAGAGCGCCAAGATTACGCCAAGTTATTGGGGTTTGTATGGGGTAAGTGAACAGTCAGTGCGTGAGAAACTATAAAATACTTGGCGGGTACTTGGCGCTCTTGGCGTCTTGGCGGTTTCGTTCTTATATGGGCGCGCACAACTCACTTGGCGTATAATTATATAGCACCCTTATAAGAGCGCACCCGTCCCCTACACTCCGACAATTACCAACCCAACACGCTTTACGCAATACGTACTACGCAATACGAATCATGGAAGAACACGACGAGCCGTTTGGCTGGTGGGGGTGGCACTGGCAGCCACCCGTACCACTCTCCGTAATGCAGATAATTGACGCGGGCAGCGCCGACACAGGCCTGATGGCCCTCGTGTGGGCCATGCTCGCCCGCCGTGCCTCCATCATCGTGGCGGCTGAGCCTCCTATGGCGGGCAAGACCACCACCCTCACCGCCCTCCTCGACCTCATGCCCCCAGACACGCGGCGCGTCTACCTGCGTGGGCACTACGAGACGTTCGATTTCACCCTCGAACCGGACGCCGACCCGCACAAGACCTACGTCCTTGCCAACGAGATGAGCGACCACCTGGCCGTCTACCTCTGGGGTTCCCGCGTCTACAAGATGTTCGAGCTAATCACGAAAGGCTATGCTATCGGCTCCACCATGCACGCCGAGACCGTCAACGACGTAATCGCCATCCTCGACTCGGAGCCTTTGAGCGTACCCGCCGAGTGGATAGCCCGCCTCACCCTGGTCGTCAACCTCTACGTCAGCAGCACCTACGGCTCAGCCGTGCGCCGCTTCAACACCGTGCATATGCTTGGACCTGGCAACCACGAAGGCGAGGGCGGCCTCCTCCCAGGCGTGCGCCCTCTCCTACTATCGAGTTGGGACCGCCCCACAGACACTTTCGACCACCGCTTTGGCCGCCCCGAAATAGAGGCCCACTTGGCGGCATGGGCCGGTTGCTCCGTAGAGGAGTGGCGCGCGGATGTAGGCTGCCGCAAAGCCCACCTGGACAATATGTTGGAGCAGGGCGTCCGGGGCATAAGCGCCACCCACGCCGCTCTGCGCACCCTGAAAACGGGCTAGCCACCCCACGCCACTAATACGATTGTCATTCTACAAATACCTCCTTTGAGCATAGCGCCGGGTATACGCTTTGTGGTATAAATAATTTGCCCTACTCGGTGGCGGCATATAACCTTTTTAACCCGACAAACAATAAAGGCTGCTGCGACTTCATGCTTTCACCCCAGGTATGCCCCAGATGCCATTCTCCTATAAAGGCTGGACGGCTTGCATGCGCCCGGTGCGGCCTGGCCCTAGACCCGACCACCCGCGTTCCAGGCAAGGCCGCGCCCATCACTACGCCGCTCGCCGCGAGTGAGCTTCCCAGGCAGGTCGCACCTAACAGGGCTATTGGCGGCATGCTTTCCCTCATCGTGGTCCTTGCGCTGGTCGCGGCGGGCGTATTGCAGATGAATACCTCTGCCAATGGCTCGCCCACTCCGGTCCCAGGCCGGCTTACCGCTTCGCGCACGATCTCAACCGGCACCGGGGGGACTACTGTTACTGCTTCCGTTTCATCGCCTACACCGAGGCCGAATGGGCAGTCACCTGAAGCCGCACCGCCTACCGCGACTTCGCTTCCTCTCTCCACCGCCACTGCTACCGCCATCCCTGCTACCCACACCCCTACTGCTATCGCTGCCACCGCTACCCGCCGGGCTACGGATACGGCGAAGCCTGTGCCTTCATCAACATCCGCTCCCACGCGCATAGCCACGCGCACCCCCACGCCTCGCCCTGCCATCCCGCCGACCATAGCGCCGACGCGGCCTCCAGCTACCCTGCCGCCGCCCACAGCGCCACCCCGGCCACCTGCCACGCCCAAACCTGCCGCCACGCCCAGACCCGTGCCCGGCGTCGGCGGTACGGCTAACGATTGGAACGGGTGGACGGTTGGCCTGGCTACTATGGCCGCACACCAGCAGATAGACATGCAATCGGGCGTCACTTATGTCCCGTTCGGCACCTTCTGGCTCATCTGGATTGATGCCCGCAACGACGGCAGGTCCACCCGCTCATTGGGCGACACGGCAGACTTCCTGCTCAAAGACAACAGCGGCAATCTCTACACCGAACTGTCGGATCATGGTTATGGGGAAGGCACACGCGAGATAGCGAGAATCTTCGGACGCCACTACCTCAACACTCCCGTAGCCCCAGGCGGCGTCACGCGCACCCTGCTCGTCTTCGACATACCCTCCGGTGCGACCCCCACCGAACTGGTGGGCCGTCGCATTATAAACGGCAGGGCGTCACTGTCCGACCAGCTACGCTTCGACCTCACCAAGAAATAATAAGCAAAGAGAAAAGGTCCTGGCAGAGCGCTCTGCCAGGACCTTTTCTCTTTGCTTAAACCAGCCTACAGCCGTCCGGCTATGCCGCCGGTGTCACTTCCTCAACGATTGGCTTGAGTTCCTTGGCGGTCCCGGCGTTCCTTATGCCCGGATTGAGCGCCACCAGCACGCCCCACCCCAGCAGCCACACCGAGAATACCACCACCGCAGGCACGGCCCCCACGCTCTCCAACAATAATCCCGCCAGCATGGACCCTAGCGGCTGGAACCCGAACGCCACCAGCCTCACCGCGCTATTCACCCGCCCCTGCAAAGCGTCCGGTATGAGCGCCAGCCTGTAGCTCAACACGGCCACGCTATACACGGGCGTTGCGAAGAAGAGCACAGACGCTATGACCCCAAGCAAGAGGATGTGGGGAGCGACGGCTATCAGGGGGAACATCAATACGTTGAGCCATGTCGTGACCAGCACGATACGCCCGATAGCGAACTTCTTGTTGATGCGCCCGCCGATGGCCGCGCCGATGATGCCGCCGACTGCCCCCACGCTGAAAATCGTGCCTATAGCCGTCTCGCTCGCCCCCAGCCCCTTCGCCAGCACTATCAGTATCAGGTAGCTCCCAGCAAAGGCGAAATTGAGCGCCCCGCTCAGGAAAGAGGTGAAGCGCACCAACGGCTCGTTCCACATCCACGCCAGCCCCTCGCGTATCTCCTTACCCATATTGCGCGTCGCGCCCGCCACCTGCTCATCCTGGAAGCGCGTCCTTATGAGCCCTAGCGTGAAGACCGACACTGCCAGCCCCGACGCATGCAGCAGGAACGGCACCCCCGGCCCTATACTCTGGTAGAGGAAGCCGCCCACCGCAGGCCCCACCAGCGCCGTAGTCGCGAACGCCGCCATGTTCATAGCGGTAGCGTCGCCAAGCTGCTTCTTCTCCACCACCTTCGGGAGCGCCGCCACCTCCGCGATGTTGAAGAACACGAACAATGTGCCCTCTATGAGAGACACCACGTAGAGCTGCCACACCGTCAGCGCATCGAACGCCAGGGCAGCCGGGATGCTGAAGAAGGCCAGCGCGCGCCCCACGTCGCACAGTATCATCACCCGCTTGCGGTCCCACCTGTCCACCAGCGCCCCCGCGGGCAGGCTGAATATCACGTAAGGCCCGGTCAGCAGCAGCCCCGCGAACCCCGCTGCAGCAGGCGACCCGGTGAGCGCCAGTATCAGCAACGGTATGACGATCATCGAGATGGAGCTACCCAGCGTCGAAATGACCTGGCCGCTCCACAGCAGCATGTAATCGCGGTTGCGCCATAGAGACGTCACCCGCCTCGGTGTTTCCGGTTGTTCCATGCTTAGAATTATATCAAAGTTAGGGATCAGGGGTCAGGGATCAGGGGTCAGGGGTCAGGGGTCAGGGGTCAGGGGTCAGGGGTTAGGGTTGATGCTATCTGGCCGCCCAATTCGGCGTAGGCGGCCTGCACGTTGATGCGGTGGGGACCTTCGTTCT
>DASWMJ010000014.1:0-9043 GCA_036399775.1 Chloroflexia bacterium
ACACTCCACCGTTATCAGGGAGCTGGGTATCGGCAGACGACCACGTTGTGTGGGCGACTAGGTACTTGACAGAGTGCGGCACGCTTGTGCCGAAAGAGGGTGGCACCACGATAGCCTTTGGCCTTCGTCCCTTGTTGGGGATGGGGCTTTTTTGTTTTAAGTCACTCATGAGAACAAGGGAAACACGCTAAGGGAGGTGAGGGCACTTGCCGGATTGTAGGTTATAGTATAGTTTCAAGCCATTCCATGCGAAAAATCAACCCGAAAGCTATGTGTCTTCTTGACACCCGATATTTGAAAGGAGAAACACAAGATGGCGAGCACGACCAATATGGACGCGATGCGCGAGAACAAGGAGTTGCCGGGAGAGCGTACCAAGTACCTGCTAGATGAGGACGCCATACCGCGCTCGTGGTACAACATCCAGGCCGATCTGCACGCGCCCGTGCCTGCGGCCCTGCACCCAGGCACCCAACAACCCCTCGGCCCGGCGGACCTGGCCCCACTCTTCCCGATGGAGATCATCATGCAGGAGGTCAGCCAGCAGAAGTATATAGACATACCCGAAGAGGTGCTGGAGATATACAAGCTGTGGAGGCCCACGCCCCTCTACCGGGCGCGCAGGCTTGAGAAGGCCCTCGATACCCCCGCCCGCATCTTCTATAAGTACGAAGGCACCAGCCCCGTCGGCAGCCACAAGTCTAACACCGCGGTACCCCAGGCGTACTACAGCAAGCAGGAAGGCGTGAAGCGTCTCTCGACGGAGACCGGCGCTGGACAGTGGGGCAGCGCGCTCTCGATGGCGACCCAGATGTTCGGGCTTGAGTGCCAGGTCTACATGGTGAAAGTGTCCTACTTCCAGAAGCCGTACCGCCGATCGCTCATGGAGGTATTCGGCGCGAGGGTCATCCCAAGCCCCTCCCCCGAGACCAACGCCGGGCGCGGCATACTGGCGAAGAACCCGGATTCGACGGGCAGCCTGGGCATCGCCATTTCGGAAGCGGTGGAAGACGCCGCGATGCGCGACGACACCAAGTATTCCCTGGGCAGCGTGCTCAACCACGTCCTGATGCACCAGAGCATCATAGGGCAGGAAGCGCAGAAGCAGATGGAGATGGCCGACGCATACCCCGACGTGGTGATAGGGTGCGTGGGCGGCGGCAGCAACTTCTCCGGCCTCACCTTCCCCTTCATGGCCGACAAGCTCACCGGCAAGTCGCCCAACCTGCGCGTGGTGGCGGTCGAGCCTTCGGCCTGCCCCTCGCTGACCAAAGGCGTCTACGCCTACGACTTCGGCGATACCGCGCAGATGGCCCCCCTGGCGAAGATGCACACTCTCGGCCACACCTTCGTACCGCAGTCCATCCACGCGGGCGGCCTGCGCTATCACGGCATGGCCCCCCTGGTAAGCCATCTCTACAGCGCGGGCTACATGGAGGCTGTGGCCTACCCACAGAACCCGGTCTTCGAGGCGGCGATACAGTTCTCACGCAGCGAGGGCATCATCCCGGCCCCTGAGTCGGCTCACGCAATCCGCGCCGCGATAGACGAGGCGCTACGCTGCAAAGAAGCAGGCGAGAGCAAGACCATCTTATTCAACCTGAGCGGTCACGGATTCTTCGACCTATCAGCCTACGACCGTTACCTCAGCGGCGACCTGGAAGACTACGAGTACCCGGTAGACGAAGTGCAGGCAGCCCTGGCGAACCTGCCAACCGTTGCGGCGTAACGAGAAGATAGAAGTTAGCGCATTATTGGGAAATTGAAATAGGTATGGTGATGTTGCTCCGTGTAACGTGGGTACGCCACCGGCGAAATCGTAATAAGCCCAAGAAAAGCGCCATTTGTCATCCCTAATAAACTGAGGATGGCAAATGGCGCTTTTCTTTGGGAGTGCCTAATTGGGGAGAGATGGAAGGGAAGGTTGGAGAGTAACCTGATAGTCTCAGCCTTCAAACCAGGCAAACATGTCAAGCCCAAAGCCGTTTATCCTGTCACTATTCTCCACCTATTTTGTACCAGTTCTTGTGCCACCTACCATTTCAAAACAGTAAGTATACTGTAGACAGTTGTAGTTCCCAGGAATGTCTGATCTACAAGAAGCAAAGCTGGTATCTGTAACGTCACGGTTCTTCCTACTACATGACCGCTCCTTTATACCCGTGCATACGTTGCACTCTATCTCTGCATTTCTAGACACCCCCTGGATTTTTGCCTATTGGCCTACATCAGCCCGACAGTTACCTTACTGTTTCATTAGGAGGATGCCACAATGACCAACAATACGATGGGCGACATGCATGGCGGGCACATGGATGGCATGCATGGTGGGAACATGGGCCACATGCATGGCGAGACCAAGGGGGTGCATAATTGGATGATGGTCGGAAAAGAGACGATCTATCTCTCACACCTGCCCATGTTCATGTTCAACCCGCAACGCCACGCGCACAATTTCCAGGTGATTCTGGAGGTGACACTTAGTCCACAGGCGCATGCTATCTACAAGGCTGACCGTGACAAACACCCCGACGTGCTTATGTATACGATGGAACCGTTGGAGTTCGAGATAGCTGAACTTGATCCTCAACGCCCTAAGCGTCGCATTCTAACGGGGAAAATTTACCGGGGTCATCTTGAGAGAGGTGGCGAACAGATCATCCCCCCTGATGAGGACCACCCCCTTGTTGAGGCCCATGTGGAGAACATCATCTACTTCCGCGAATTCGACCCTAACGCCCAACCACTAGACGAACTGGAATATCTGCTCTTTGGCAAAGGGCAGGAGTTGTTCCTGGCGCATGCGATCACCAGGCCGCCTGACTTTGACCAGATACTCTCGGTGAATATCACCGCCAGCGGCTCTTCGATTACTGACGACGATCTGAGACAGGCGATTCGGATCGGGATTGGGGATAGAGCTAATACACCCCAAACGCGAATCAAGCCGGGGGAGCCGGGGGAGAGAGTCACTGGACATGTGCTTGATAGAGTAAACCTTATGCACCACCCCAGGGTTGATTTCGAAGTGGGCACTGAGTTCTACTTTGAAGAAGGGGAACTAGGCGATCCCAAGCTGGTGCAACCTCCATTCGACGATGGGACGCAACCCCCACCCAAACCCGGCGAGCAGACCTTCGTCCCAACACCAGAAGAAGAGAGATCTGGCTTCTAATTCGGAGAAGAGAAGGAGAGGCGACATGACATACCACTTGGAAGGCCGTTTGTTGGAAGTTTGCACCTGCGGCACCCATTGTCCCTGCCGGCCGGCGGGGGAGCCTGACGGGAGCGACTGTGAGGCTATGAACGCCTGGCACGTCGAGCGGGGAACGATTGATGGCACTGACGTGTCGGGCCTGACGCTGGTCGCGCTGGGACACGTGCACGGCCACGTGTTGCAAGGACGGCCCGTCGTCTACTACGTGGACGATAAGGCAACTGGCGAGCAGCAGGCCGCACTCATCAGCGCCTGGACCGGTCAGCAGGGCGGTCCCCTGGCCGACGTGGCCTCTTTGATAGGGGAAGTAGCTGGCGTGGAGCGTGCCCTTATGACGTTCTCAATCCGGCAGGGCAAAGGCCAACTACGGGTGGGTCAGGCTATCGAGGCTGTGGTGACTCGACCCGATGTTGGCGAGCACGCGATGTCCGATATGTCCCAGCCCCACAGTGATATCTGCACCACCCTGCCCGGTGAGAAGAGTCAACCCGCGCAGGTCACAACCTACCGGGTCGCGCTTCCGTCCTATGGCTTTGCGCTTGATCTGCGCGATTACCCCGCCATCCAGGGCCGTTTCCGCTTCGAGGGCTGAGGAGGTATACAAGAGATGCAAGCGCCCTATCACCGACTATTCCTGGGCGTGGCAGGCGCGCTGATCGGGCTGGCCTGGGCTGTCCTGTGGCTCTGGAGCCAGTCTCCCTACGGACGGTTCCTTAGCCACGAGGATATGGGAATGGTCCACCTGGGCGACAGTGGCAGCCTCCTCATGTTTGTGGCGGGTTGGACCTTGATGATCGCAGCTATGATGCTGCCTACCATTATACCCCTTGTCTCCACTTTTCTCATTATGGTGAGGCTGCGGCAGGATCGCACACAGCTGCTAACTCTGTTGCTCATCGGCTACATCGGCGTTTGGAGTATCTTCGGCCTGGTGGCCCACGTCAGCAATTGGGGAGTGCATCAGGCTGTAGAGCACAGTCCCTGGCTGCTGGACCATGCGTGGCTGCTGGGTGCGGTACCCTTGTTGCTGGCCGGGTTGTACCAGTTTACGCCACTGAAGTATTACTGCCTCGATAAGTGCCGCTCGCCCTTGAGCTTTATTGCCACGCGGTGGCACGGCAGGCACCCTGCCGCCGAAGCCCTCTGGTTGGGGGTCCACAATGGCCTTTTCTGCCTGGGTTGCTGCTGGTTGTTGATGCTATTGATGTTCGCCGTCGGAGTCGGCAACCTGGGCTGGATGCTCGTGCTCGGCGCGGTAATGTTCATCGAGAAGACCTTACCCTGGGGACGACGGCTCAGCACCCCGTTGGGCGTGTTACTGCTTGCTTGGGGCCAAATCCTCATTCTAAGCAACGCCCTCGCGTTATCGTAGAGGTCGGGGGTTGTCCTGGAGATCGGGTTCGTGCCTATCGCCTTTGGGTTGGTGGCCTAAAGTTCGCACCTTTCCCTATCCACATGCCCCGGTTCAAGCCTTGCCCAGTTGTTGCAACACTACCCCTCTACGGAATAACACTAAAGCTGACGCTGTACGACGGTGAAGCAGCATCGTTGGCGTGGATGTCTACGCGATAGTCGCCGGTGGGCCAGGGGGTGCTTCTTCTGAGGGTGAAGCCCACGTAATAGGTGCCGGGCTGCGGGTACTCTTTGCGAAGCTGGTAGATGAGAGCGCCTTCCGGCCCATACCAGCGCGTGGTCAGCGCGGTGACGCCTCCCTGCCCGAAGTTCGCCTGCACGGCCAGATTGAGCGTGTCGGCTGCCTTGTAGACGGGCGCATTGCCCACAGGCTGGCCACCCTCCAACCTCACGCTCATCTGTGCGTCCAGCACTCCCCCGCCGGGCTGAAACTGGGGTGGCGGCGCAGGCTGTGGATTCCCAGGCGGTTGCTGGGGAGCGGTAGTAGATGCAGGCTGCGCCGGGGCAGGCTGCGTGCCTATCGTTGGCTGCGCTCCCACATAGCCCGCCGAGGGTATCGTGGGCAGGATGGGTATAGGGCTGTTGATGGGTGGCCGGAGCGATGCCAGGGCCGTCTCGGTGGCCTGTGGGCTGCTAGCCACCCTCGATTGCGAAAAGATGCGGGTGCTCAGCGCCAGGCCCATGACGAGGCACACGAACAGCAGCAACACCGACATCGCCATGACTACTTTGCTCGCGGTGAGCCATCGCGTGCGCTGTGGCTCGCTGTACGGGATAGCAGCCTCCGGGTCTTCCTCGTCGTCATAATCATACTCGTACAGGTTGCCGCTGTCCGTCGCCACCTTGAAGTTTGCGGGCGACAATGGGGCTGCCGTCGCATGTCTAGGCTCAGTAACTTCAAGATCGTCGGGCAGGTCCGCGCTTGTGATTGGGCGCGATATAGGCGTTTCGAAGAGGTGCCCCGACGCGATCTTCTCCGAGGGCAGCGCGGAGTCCACCAGTTGCCCTCCACATTGCGGGCACTTCACATAGACATCCGGTAGTTCGTCCAGGTGCTGGTAAATTATGCAGTTTGGGTTGAGGCACTGTTTCATGGTTGCGCCCCAATACTCTACCATCACCGGCTGCTCTCAGTACGCAATTCCACATTGAGCGCTGACAGCTTCTTTCAAAACCCAACCAATGATTGTAGAATGGCGGTACGCAGAATTTCTTACGTGTAGGTATCAAGATGAATAAGATCAATCTCATAATTCAACAGGATGAAGAGGAGATCGAAGCTGCTGAAGTTTTGGTGGACGTTAAAGTCGGCACAAACAAGTACCGCTTCCTTCTCGATACCGGTGCGGCGAGAACCTCTATGGTGTTTGACGATTACACCGGCACATTTGACAGCCTTGAGAAGAGGAATTCATCAGGAGTATTCGCGAGCATTAGCGACGACCTGATAACGGTTCCAAGTTTTGACCTGGGCCCCATCTCAAAGAAGGACCTGACACTATCTCGCGTGGCAAGTAACAGCCCCGGCATGAGAAATCTGGTCGGGATGGATGTCCTCAAAGACTTCTGCTGTCTCTTTCTCTTTGAGGAGAGCAGTATTCTGGTTGACCCAGGCGGAGTATCCGGGTCCCCTGGTAACGTCCAGGAGCTAACGTATGACGGCAAGTTTCACCCCTACGTTGATGTTTGGTTGGGAGAGGTAAGAGCGAAAGCCGTATGGGATACAGGCGCAGGAATTACGATCGCGGATACGAACTTTATAAACAAGCATCCTGCCCTTTTTGAGGAAGTGGGACGGTCTCACGGAACAGACTCCACCGGATTTAGCGTGGAAACACCCATGTTTATCATGGCGGCGACGACAATCGGCAATCATAATTTCCCCCCGCTCAAAGTTGCTGGCGTCGATCTGTCCCAAGTGAACGCCACTATCGATATACCCATGGACCTGATATTGGGCTACAACATTCTAAGTAAAGCTAACTGGTTCTTTGATTTCCCCGGTAAGAAGTGGGCCATAACAAAACTGCTCAGTGCTCGATAAGGCTTACTGAACCTGTCCTCGCCTGACATTAACATTCCTTTACCCCAGGTCTGAACACTAACGGCTTCACCCCCACTTTGACCTACTGTGGATACGCTTGCAATCTCCCCGAAACCCCCTATAATGGGGACAAATGTGGAAAAAGTGGCGAAAAGTGGGGAAAAGTGGGGAGAATTGTGGATAAGTCCAGGGTCAGGGGCTAGAGGTCAGGGACGAATTACCAACTACTACCACCCAAACAATCCTGATCCCTAAACCCCCGACCCCTCCCACCAAGAGGAAACAATGTTCTTAGGGCGGTTCGAGCACTCGGTAGACAACAAAGGTCGCGTAGCGGTGCCTGCTCGGTTCCGGGATAAGCTGTCGGGCGAGCTAATCATCACGCGCGGCAACGACCGCTGCCTCTACCTCTTCACCCAGGAGGCGTGGGAGCCGCTCGCCGCCAAGCTAAACGCCCTCCCCACCGGGGACGCCGACGCCCGCAACCTGCGCCGCGCCGTCTTCTCCGCAGCCGAGCCTGTCGAGATGGACAAGCAGGGCCGCATGATGATACCCAGCCATCTCCTTCAATACTCCGGCATCACCACCAACGT
Organism: Chloroflexia bacterium; assembly: GCA_036399775.1. Lineage (GTDB taxonomy): Bacteria > Chloroflexota > Chloroflexia > QHBQ01 > JADMIH01 > JADMIH01. Next base: position 7,268 of record DASWMJ010000014.1, read on the forward strand.
CGCCATCCTCGGCCTCGGCTCCTACATAGAAATCTGGGACCAGCAGGCATGGCTCACCCTCGACAGCAACATCGAAAAGAACGTAGACGTAATCTCGTCCCACCTGGCCGGGCAATACTAGAGTGCTGAGTTTTGAGTTTTGAGTGCTGAGTTTGGAAGATAGAGCAGTCTCGCCGCACGTACCCGTTTTGCTCAAGGAGGTAGTGGACGGCTTGCAGCCCAGGCCGGGCGGCGCTTACATAGATGGGACTGTAGGTGCCGGGGGGCACTCTTTTGCTATTTTGGAGCGTGCAGGCATGGGTAAGCTGCTGGGGCTTGATGTTGACCCTACGGCCCTGGCCCTCGCATCGGAGCGTTTGCAAGCTTACATAGAAGCGGGACAGGCACGCCTGGTACGGTCCAATTTCGAGCGATTAGACGAGGTGGCGCAGGCTGAAGGCTTCGCTGAGGTAGACGGAGTGCTGCTCGACCTGGGAGTCTCCTCAATGCAGCTTGATACTCCTGGGCGCGGCTTCTCCTTCCGCGCCGATGGGCCGCTGGATATGCGCCTGGACCCGTCCGGCCCCGTGTCGGCTGCCGACCTGGTGAATAGTCTGCCGGAGAACGAACTGGCCGACCTGATCTACAAATATGGCGAGGAACCGGCATCGCGCCGCATAGCCCGCCGCATATCTGAGGCAAGGGAGCGAGGCCACATAGAGACTACAGCGCAGCTTGAGGCGATAGTGTACGGCGCGCTAGGGGGTAAAGTGGCGGGCCGCACACGCAACCGCATCCACCCCGCCACCAAGACCTTCCAGGCCCTACGCATAGCCGTGAACCGCGAGCTTGAAGTCCTGGACAAAGGGCTGGCGGCAGCAGTTCGCGTTCTCAAGCCCGGCGGGCGGCTGGCGGTGATCTCCTTCCACTCGCTTGAAGATCGCATCGTCAAGTTATTCATCAGGCAGGAGCAGAAAGGCTGCATCTGCCCGCCCGAACTGCCCGTTTGCGTGTGCGGGCGCGAACCCACCCTGCGGGCCATCAACGGCAAGCCCATCGAGGCAAGCGCCGAAGAAGCCCGCCTCAACCCCCGCAGCAGGAGCGCACGCCTGCGGGTGGCCGAGAGGCTGGCGTAACGCGGATACGTTGTGAATAAGCCGGCATACGAAATCTATCATCTATATAATCTATGGCTATGACCACCAGACGCAGAAATCAGGCCCAGGTCGCGCAGGAGCGTCGCCGTTCCCCGGCGGTGTTGCAGGTCGTACCCCGCAACGTCATGTCGGCTGCCGAGCACTCCATATCGAACATGCGCCCCAACCTGCTCCGCAATTTCGACCTGCCTCCCGCGCTGGCCGTCCTCACCGGGGTAGCCATCATCGCGCTGGTTTGCGTCATCTACCTGGGGCAGGTCACAGCCGTAACCAACGCCAACTACACCCTACAAGCGCTACAGGGCGAGCAAACCGACCTGCTGCGCAAACAGCAAGACCTCCAGCTAGAGATAGGCCGCGCCCAATCCCTCCTCACCATCGAGAAGACAGCCCGCGAAAAGCTCAAAATGGTGCCCATAGACGACAAGTACGAATACCTACCCGTCAACGAAGGCCCAATCGCCGCCATGCCACCCCTACCCACCCCCGGCCTACCAACCCCCACCCCGGCGGCTGAAGCGCCATGAACGTATTGCGTATTGCGTATTGCGTATTGCGTATTTATTGAACCACAAAGAGGCGCAGAGGCGCAGAGGTTATTTAAGGGCTTTACGCAATACGCAATACGCAATACGCAATA
>DASWMJ010000015.1:0-20188 GCA_036399775.1 Chloroflexia bacterium
TAGGGGCGACCCGGTGGGTCGCCCTGGTGGGGTTGGCGTACCAACTTTACGCGTGACCCTGGCAGGGCGACCCACCGGGTCGCCCCTACCTTACACATTTTATTCCTGGACATAACTTTGTTAGTGCTGTACTCAGAATGACAGGGATACATCGGTGGCTTTCCCGGGCTTTTCCTGCATTGCGAGCGCAGAATTGTTCTACTTGAAGCAATTATTGTAGCAGCTTCACAAAAGCAGGCTCGATCTCTTCCAGCGTCAGCCCACCCTCGAAGCGATCTGCGATCTTGCCCTCTTTGTCCACCAGGAATATCCAGGGTTCGCTCTTGAGGCCCCATTCTTTGGCGGTCTCTACCTGGGGCTTGGCTACTCCCTGGTGGCCGGGCTGGTTGTGGTGGTTAGGGTCAACGGGTCCTACATGGGTGTGGTTCTGGATGTCATTGGGGGCTTCGATGTGGATGAAGTTTACCTTGTCTCGGTACTTGGCTTCGAGGGCCTGGGCCACTTCCAGGCTGGGGCCGCAGGTGAAGCTGGGGCAGAAGCCGGGGGCCGCGAAGAGTATCAGCGTAGGCTTGCCCGACGTTACCGCCTCGGCGATGGTAAGGTCGTGCATGTCGCTCGGCGGTTTGGCCGAGTCGATCTCGGAGATGTCGGCCACGTCCTTCTTCGTGAGGTTCTTGCTGGGCGGGGCAGGCTCCCCGACCATAGGCACGGTGCTGTCGGCCAGCACGTCGAATTCCATCCTCGTGCCGTATGGCTCTTTGCCCTGGCGGGTAATGTTCAGTATCGCGCCCCATTTGCCCGCCTCGTTGAACTCGGTGCGCGCCACATAGAGGCCCGCGGGCAGGTTCTTACTCTGGTAGACCACGTCCGCGTCGCCTACTTTGGTGGCCGTGCCGTCAGCATTCACCTTGAAGAACTGCAACCCCACTTCGGCCACGTCAACGATAGGGAGGCCGGTGCCGCTGTCCACCAGCCCGAACACAAAGCGATTAGGCCCAACCACCAGTTCCGAGACAGCAAGCACAGGCTGAGCGATCCCGGACGGAGTAGGTACAGGCGGAGCCGTAGCGACGGGCGCAGCCGTCTCGCCCCCACAGCCTGCCGCCAGGAGGAGCGATATTATTGCCATTAGGAGGAAAAGACGACGCAAGTTGACCCCCAGGATGTTGATGGTACGCGATTGCACTTTGCCTATAATTTTACTCTATATATTACCCGATTGCGTTACAATTTCAGGATTTCTTTGTAAACATTCAGGTTTGGGGTAAAAGAATTTTGATGTAGGGGCGACCCACCGGGTCGCCCTGTCCGGGTCACGTACCAGGCTAGTTCACCATCCCCAACAGGGCGACCCACCGGGTCGCCCCTACCCCTCTAATCTGAGCACTTACATTTCTTTTAGATTGAGCCTACCTGAATCTCCCGCATAAAAGACGCCCACACAACAAAAACCCTAGCGAACTTTGTGCTCTTTGCGTCTTTGTGGTTCAATAATGTAACCGCTATGAAGGTGAATAGGTGAGGTAAGCGGGCACGCGGTCTTCGTACTTCTCCATCTCTAGCTCGTGGGAGAGGGGCACTCTGTTGAGAGAGGCTATGGGCACCGTCTGGTTGAAGGTGCTTATCTTGCGGTTGACCTCATGGATAGCGAGTGAGTGCTGCTTCGCGGCGCGCTTGTGCTCGGCCTTGAGCCTCTCCACCTCCGACCGGAGACGCTTGACCGCGTAGGGGTTGCCGCCGATCTCCATCAGGGACCGTCTCAGGTATGCAAAGTGGCGATCGGCGTCATGCCGTAATCTTTCCAGGTCGGCGTCTATCTGCTGGGCCAGCACCATCCAGTCGGGGGCATAGCCGCTATTCTGGAGCACCTTGAATGCGGCGCGCATCTCCTCCGGCACGAATGGGTTGTCGTCATAAGTGATGGGCTTGCCTGCCAGCTCGAGGTTGTCGAACTCGCCCGCCTCGATGGCTTCCTGTATGCGCCGCTCCCCGATGCGGTCTATCTTCGTGATGATGTCGTCTGCGTCCATAATGATAGCTCCAATCCGATGTCTGCACAATCATCATGTGAATTATATCACAGACGTTTCGTCCGGTCTCGTGTACCAGTAGGCCCATACAATAAGCACAAATTGCAAAGGCAGCCGCAGCCACGCGGCCCACACAGGCACGCCCGGCATAGCCTCATTCGCGGTACCGGCAGTAGTGGCAGCATAGATATTTGCCGGGAAGATCGCCAGCAGAGTAGGGATATACGCCCAGGCCGCCAACCGTTGCGTGCGAGGTACAAGCAGCATCACTCCCAGCGCAGCCTCTATCACACCACTGAGATATACAAGCTCAAGCTGAAATGGCAGCGCGGGCGGCATCAACCGCAAGTACCCATCGCTCCTGACGAAATGCCCGACGCCGCTAACGATAAACAGCAGCGCGAGCGCCCATTTCAGCCCGGCTTTGATTGGGTGCATGTGAAATCCTCGTAGAGTCAACGTTTGGAGCAGGCTAAAGGATTGTTCACCTGGCGAGCACCGCCCGGCGACTAATGAATATTAATAGCTTACTGGGAAAATGAGCTAATGTACGAGTAGCATCTAAGCCAAGCCCCGGAGGGGCGATAGAAAGTAGCCCCTGGCGTAAGCCTGGGGAAAGCTGCCCTCTCTCCTTTTATAGCCCCGGAGGGGCGTAAGACGTAAGCAGGCGCTATCTTACGCCCCTCCGGGGCTTGGTTGGGGTACTGCCCCTACATTACCCTAATACCATATTATCGTGGTAATGCTGCAGTTGCCGAACGGTGCTCCTGGGCCTATATTATTGCCTCTCATTCCACTTGCTATGGCGTAGGCGTTACCGTCGGCACGGCTCGCGTTGAAGGCAAGGCAGTCGGCACCCCCACTATACGCGCCAATTCATCCAGGTCGCGCTTCATGGCGTCTATCTCGCGCTGGTAGGTTGCCAGGTCGCCGTCGCGCAGTGCCGTTTGGGCGAGATCGTAGTGCTCCAGGGCGGATTGTGTCAGGTCGGCGGGGCTGGCCGTGCCGGGCGTGCCTGCCGGGCGAGGCGTGCGTGTGGGCGCGGGGGTCAGGCCTGGAAGGGGCGTCGCCTGGGGTGTCGTCTCCCCGCCGTCGCTGCCTATCACCTGGCCGGGTTGCAGCTTGAAGGCCACGTTCAGGGCTTCCCTCAAGTCGCTGCCGATGCCGACGCTGTTGCCCGTTACCGCTATCACGCGCTTCAACTCAGGGAACTTGCTGGTCTCCGCTTGCAAAAATAGAGGCTCCACGTAGAGTACCGAGTTGCCTATGGGGATCGTGAGCAGGTTGCCTCTCCTCACCCTCGACCCGCTCTGGCTCCAAAGGGTGATCTGCTGAGAGATAAGAGGGTCCTGGTTGATGCGCGCTTCCACCTGGTTCGGGCCGTAGACAAGCTGCTGCTTGGGATAGCGGATGACCTGCACCTTGCCGTAGTCCTCCCCATCGCTCTTGCCCGCCATCCACGCTATCATATTGTCCCTGCCTGTAGGAGTGAAAGGCAGTATCAGCATGAAGCCTTGCTTCTCCTCCCCCGGCAGCTGCATGTTGACATAATATGCCTCAAGCGGCTCGCTCCCCTCGCTCTGCGTACCGAACGGCACGTTCCACACGTCCTCCTTGCTGTAGAAGACCTGCGGGTCGGTCATGTGGAAAGTGGAGTACATATCGGCCTGGATGTTCATCAGGTCTTCGGGGTAGCGGATATGGCTGCGTATCCCCGCGGGCATCTCGGAGATATCCTTGAAGAGCGCGGGAAAGATGCCCCGGTAGGCCCGCACCAACGGGTCGGTGTCGTCGGCCACGTAGAAGGTGGCGCTGCCGTCGTAGGCGTTTATCACCACTTTGACCGAGTTGCGTATGTAGTTGATACCGTTGGGGTTGGGCGATGAGTACGGGTAGCGGTCGGTGGCGGTATAAGCGTCCTGTATCCAGTAGAGCGCGCCGTTCGACACGACGAGGTAGGGGTCGCTGTCGTACAGCAGGAATGGCGCAAGTAGCCTCACGGCGTCATGTATGTTGCGGTGGAAGATCGCCCTGGTCTGCGGGGTAATCAACGGGCTGAGCATGATGTTGCCGTCACCGAAGCGCACCGTGAAGAGAAGCTTGGTCAGAAAACCCGACATCTCCACGCCGCCCTTGCCCTGGTACACGGTGTACTTGTTGGCGTCGCCCTGCGGGTAATCGAACTCCTGCGCGCCGCTGTTGACGAAGATGTACTGGTCGGTCTGCTCGCCGTAGTAGATTTCGGGCCTGGTGAGGCGTAGCTCCGGCACGTCGGTCTCAGGGGGCACGTTCTTGACGAGCAGCTTGGGCAGGCCCTCGCCCTCTATCTCGTTCACAGGAGAGACCACCACCCCATAGCCGTGCGTGTACACGAAATGCTGGTTCTGCCAGGTGCGTATCTGCTCGTTCAGCCCCTCGGCGGTCAATTCGCGGGCCGAGAGCATCACCTGTTGCTGCTTGCCCGCCAGGGTGTACCTGTCTATGTCCACCTCTTTGAATGTGTAATACGAGCGTATGACCTGTATCTGCGAATAGGTATCGAGTAGCGGTCGGTAGTCCCAGAGGCGGATATTGCTGATCGTGTCGGGATTGGCGGCTATCTGTTGCTGGGTCACCGTATCAACGGCGGCCACTTCGCGCTCCTGGAACTTGTCCAGCCCGAAGGCCCGCCGCGTAGCCACTATGTTGTTCTCGATGAAAGGCTTCTCCAACTCATATTCGTTGGGGCGGACGATCACCCCCTGCACGAACGCCGGGTACGCGCCGCCCACCAGCACGAGCGCGAGTAGCCATATAGCCAGCGCGCCACCCAGCAGCTTCCAGGTGCGCACCCGCATATTCACCAGCAGGAGCACCGCCATGACCACCGCCACCCCCATCATGATGTAGAGGGAGGGCAGCTTGGCGTTCACGTCGGTGTAGCCAGCGCCGTAGGCGAAGGCGCGAGATGAGTAGAGCAGTTCGAAGGTGTCGAGCCAGTAGCCGATAGCCACAAGGAGGAGAAAGACCGCGCCCAGGATACTCAGGTGGGTGCCCACGCGGTTGTCCAGGCCCAGCTTGAACTCGATCCCCTTAGCGCGCGCCTGTGCCTCGGCAATCGCACGGTTGAGGCGCGGAAGGACGCCGATCAGGTAGATAATGGCAGCGCCGATAGCCGTGACCACCAGCAGGCCGGTCGCCCACCCGCGCAGGAAAGCGTAGAAAGGGAGGCCGAAGACGTAGAAGCCGATGTCGTTGTTGAACAGCGGGTCGGTCTGGCCGAAAGGCACGCTGTTGACGAATAGCAGTATAGTAGGCCACTCATCGGCTGCCGCCAGGCCCATTATGAACGCGATCACAATCGCGGCCCCAATTATCAGCACGCGGGCGAAGCGCGGCGGGAAAGGCTCACTCTGCCCTGGGTAGATAGCTGACGGCTGCGTCACACGCCACGCCATGAGCCAGTTGAGCGCGCAGAATAGGGCCGCCACTATCGCCGCCAGGAAGAATACCCCCAGCCCCAGCCACAGCCGCGTGGTGTACACCTCCGACAAATTCTGGCTCCCGAACCACATCCAGTCCGTGACCATCTCGGCAAATATCGAGGGCAAAATGATAAACAGGAACAGCCCGATGCCCAGTATCCAGGCCAGTCTAGACCTCCAACCGCCTGAGCGTCGCGGCGGCGCATCTTGCGCAGCACTCTTATTGTTAGTTCCGCCTCTATTAGACATGGGGAGTTACCTCTTTTCTAGCCGGTACGTGATGCATGAAATATGATGCGTAAAACCCTAAATAACGAATGGTGCTAGTGCTACAGACTAAACTGGGCATTGGAAAACCCTTTGAAGGAGCTAGGCGGAGGCATCTCACGGAGGGGAGGGTGGCGTTGGTGAGGACGGGGGTCTGGTCCATATAGCTGAGCCACTATTAGCAAGTTCAAATGGGAACTGATTCGTGAGTGAGAAAAACTGATCTCCCAGAAATGCCCACTCAGTAAAACAGTATCTTATCCTGTCCATGCAGAAATTTGAATCGTCATATCCTGCCGCCCATGACCATGTATTTGATTGAATATTGTTGAGAAACTGTAGCTTGAAGCTGTCCCACGCGCCAAAGGCTCCGTCCACAGGTAATGCAGGGGGTCGTACATCACCAGATCGCGTGAAAAACGCCCCAGACGTAAAACTACCTGAATAACTCTCAATCGGGAACCGATAGATTTCACCAGGTGCTGCTACAAGACCGATTGCTTCAGCACTGCAATGCATCATAGTGGACATGGACGAAATGTCAGGCATTTCGCAGTGAAGCGCGGATTCAAATCCAGCGCTTGTTATTTGCCAACTGGTCATATTCAATGATAGCTGACTAACTAAGGTACCCGTTGATGTGATACCGTAAGGAGCTTCAAGGCTAAATGAGCGAATTGAGAGTGCAGCTTCCTGCCAATTAGCAGGACCGCTATTAGGTACCACCTTGAAATCGGTACAACCCATTGGAGCTGAGCACTCATTGCTTATTATCAGTTGTGTTGCCCCTGCCGACTTGGTTAGAAGTATAGTAAAGTTAATGATGTAGACGTATGTGTCGTCAGGGTAGGCAGTAGATCGAACGTCCGCTAGCGCTTCCCAAACAAACCTTCCTGTGGTGGGATCGTAGTATTGCGATTTCACGCCAAGCGACAGTTTCCACAGAGTTCGAGTCCAACGCTGATTCTCGACTCGCCAGCCAGTAAGAAAGATTTCGGCTTGATCAAATCCAGTCGGAAGTTTCGTCGTTAGCTGATACGCACAAATAGCTCTGCATGGCAGGGATGTCATCTTCCCTGTCACATAGGCGATGTTGTCACTGATAGTTGGAAGACCAAAGCCGACTGCGGGCTTAGGGGACGGTATGGATGTGGGCGTGGGTGTGGGAGTTGGAAAGATAGGAATTGCTACCGTACCTACAGGTTCGGGGGTTGGAGCTATGCATGCCCCAAGCAAGAGTCCGCTTATTACTGATAGGATCAGTAAGCAGATTGAGCGTTTTGCTTTCAAGGAAACTCCAGGATTTGTGGTTAGTAACGAATGGTGCTAGTGCTACAGACTAAACTGGGCAATGGAAGGATGCACTCTGCCATGCTCGTCAAAATTGAGGCAATTCCATTGAGCCAGGATGTTGCTCGCCAAGAACCGCTTCCAAGAACCCTATGCATATGTCAAACTAGCACCTCATTCGTTAAATAACCTCAACGTCTCTGCGCCTCTGCGGTTCTATTCATACTACCGTAGCGAACTTTGTGCTCTTAGTGTCTTTGTGGTTCATCACATTTCACACATACAGTATAGTATACGCGCGCCATAAATGGGCAATAGCGTGTCTCCATCCGCAACCCGCTTCATTGTGATAGAGACACGCCACTCGACTACTGATACGTGCTGGCAGACGATAAAGTTGCATCGCCGCTGTAAAATTCGGAAGCTTTTGCGCCTCATACGATATCTAGAAATGCTGGCTCTGATTTATCAAATTACCCCTTGCTTTTTATACGGCATTGCGGTACAGTATCTTGTGTGGAGCTTGTCCGAACTACAAACTATGAGCGGAGAGTCAAAGACATACTGACTAAACAGGAACAGCATGTAGCTGAAGATAATATTGCTCATCATCCTAAGAATTTCCCGGTGATTCCGGGCACAGGGGGTATTCGTAAGGCTAGAGCGAGTAGGGGTAATAGAGGTAAGAGTGGAGGGGCCCGAATAGTCTTCTACTTTTGGCAATTAGAAGACATAATCTTCTTGTTGGGTATATACGCAAAGAATGACAAAGAAGACTTAACTATGGACGAAAAGGTACAGCTCAAATCACTGGTAGGAGTATTGATAGAGGTGCAAAAGGAGAAGATGGAAAAGGAAAGGCTAGAAAAGGAGAGAAGGGATGTCTAAGAAGAGTATGGGGCAGGAACTTATTGAGGCAATGCAGGAAGCCATCGCCTACAGCAAGGGCGAAATAAAGCTGAAGTCGCGTGTGGTCAGGGTTGCACCCAGATCAGTAGATGTTGTAGGCATTCGCCGCTCTCTTGGACTCTCTCAACGAGACTTCGCCAACCGATACGGCTTCAGTGTGCGTGCCGTACAGGATTGGGAGCAAAACCGTCGAACGCCTGAACCTAGTGCTCGCATTCTGCTTAAGATCATCGAAAAGCGGCCTGAAGCTGTCGAGGAAGTACTAGAATTGGCTTAATTCCTTCTAGCATCTCTAATAAAGAGGCACGCCCGCATGGATTTATATCTGTTCTCAACAGCTTCCGTACTTTCGCATAAGTGATAACCCTGCTCACCAGGTAGTGGATGGTTAGCGCAATAGGTATTGGATGCCCTGCGTAGGACTGGGAGATTCAGCGCAATAGCTGTAAGACTTTACAGCTATTGCGCTGAATCTAAAATCGAAAACCCAAAATCTAAAATACATATAGGACTCCTTTCCTAGTCCAGAGCGTTGACAGGCCATTGTAGCGCACCTATAATTGGGCTATGTACGAGTTCCTACCCATCGGCTACATGTTGCGTGGCCGCTATCGCGTTTTGCGCGTCATCGGCGGCGGCGGCATGGGCGCTGTCTACAAGGCCGAAGACTCCAAGGTTGGCGGAGTGCCCGTCGCGGTCAAAGAGATGCGTACCGACGTTGACACGCAGGTACACCACAGCGACCCCACCGACGAAGATCGGAACCGGGAGCGAGAAGAGCGCAGGCAATTGCTGGCGGCGTTCAGGCAGGAAGCGCAAATCCTGAGCGACCTGCACCACCCCAACCTGCCCCGCGTCACCGATTTCTTCACTGAGGGCGGGCGGCCCTACCTCGTGATGGAGCTTATCTCCGGGGAATCGCTGGAGAAGAAGGTGGACCGCCTGCGCGGCCAGCCTATGGAGGAGGCCCAGGCGCTGAAGTACGGCATTCAGGTGTGCGAGGTGCTGGAATTCCTGCATACCCAGGACCCGCCGGTTATCTTCCGCGACGTAAAGCCCGCCAACATCATGATTATGCCGAATGAGCAGATCAAGCTGATCGACTTCGGCATAGCGCGCACCTATAAAGAGGGCAAGCGGCGCGATACGATGTCTATGGGCACCGCCGCCTACGCGCCCTTCGAGCAGTTCGGCAAGGGGCAGACCGACGCTCGCTCCGATATTTACTCCCTGGCAGCCACGCTCTACCACCTCCTTACCGGCAGACCCCCCACCCCCGCCACCACGCCCACCACCTTGCGCGACTTCAATCCCAGGGTGAGCGCGGAGACCGAGAAGCTGGTCATCCGGTCAATGTCCCGCGATATGAACTCCCGCCCCCAGACCGCGACCGAGCTTGAGGCCGAATTCCGGCGCTGCTTGGGCGTGCCGTATGAGATACCCAAGATGGATGCGGTCGCGCCCACTCCGCAAGTCGCAGCCGCTCCCCAGCCATCTATACAGCCTGTCCCCAATAGAGCGCCTATGCCCATGCCTGTGGGTGCCGACATGAGAAGCATTGCTACGGTGGATACCGGCACGCGCCCCACCACCCACGCGCCCGTCAGCATGCCTTCGATGCCGCCCCTTACCACGACAGGGCCGCAAGCGCCCCCCGCCACCGATACGCGCGCCTGTATGGTGTGCGGCACGGTAAACCAGAATAAAGCCCACTTTTGCGGGCGCTGTGGCGCTTCGCTTGCGGGCAGGCCGCCCGGCAAGTTGCAGGTATTGGGTCCGAACGGCGTGCTGTGGGAGCGGCGCATACTGGAGAACCCCTTCAACATAGGTCGCCGCAGCCTGTCGCGCCAGGTCTTCCCCCACCTTGATCTAACCTACAACGACCCCGCTGCTTACGTGTCGCGCCAGCACGCGCGCATCGTAGCCGACGCGGGGGGCTATTTCCTGGAAGACCTGGGCAGCGCCAACGGCACCTTCCTGAACGACCGCCGCCTCCCCGCAGGCGTGCCCACCCGCCTCCGCAACGGCGACAGAGTACGCATAGGCAAGACGCAGGTGAACTTCATCCTCGGCGGCTGAACCCTCTAATGTTGAATTTTGAATTATGAATGTTGAATTGTTGCCTGGTTCGCGATTGTGCCTATAATTCAAAATTCAACATTCATAATTCAAAATTCGCGTTAGACATGCTGCTGCCAACTTGCTATAATAACCTCCGGGTTATCAGACTCGTGTGGGGTCACACAATACAGATAAACAGGAGGTAGCTTCTCTCTTTGAAGCAGCAATCACATTCCGGTGCAGCCGGCCACAGCGCTGCCGCACCTTCCCGCTCTCGCCTCATGGCGCTGACCATACTCTTTTCTCTCATGCTGGCTTTTACGGCCTTCGCGGGCGCGGTGGCGGCTTCGCAGCCTGCCCGCCAACTCGCGCAGGCCGAGCAGACGCCCAGCGCCCCGCCTGCGGGCAACCAGCCTGTGGACACCGCCGTCGCGCCCGGTGGCGTGCAGACCGGCGTGCCGGGACCTGTGCAGACGGGCGTCGCGCCGAACGCCATAGAGACCACGCAGGCTGCTATACGCGAGGCACAGGGACAGGACGCTCCGCCCCCCGTGCAGGGCGATGGCAACAACCCCGCTGCTCCTGGGCAGGCTGCGTCGCAGAATAGCTTCCCCTGGCTGTGGGTGGTCCTCGCGGCCATGCTCGCGCTGGTTATTGCAGCCGTTATGCTTATGCGCACGCGCCGCACCACCCCGGCGACCGCCACGGTCGTACAGGATAGCACGGTGCAGCCTTACGGTGCGCCTGCTACCGCTGCCAGGGTTGGGTCTGCCGCCGGAGCGCCCACCACTCCCGTCGCTCCGTTCGCCGCGCCTGTGGGTGCGGAGGCTGTGGCAGACGCGCCCGCGCCCCCCAGCACAGTCGCCTGCCCGAATTGCGGCACGTCCAACGACTTCAACGAAAACTTCTGCCATGAGTGCGGACAAGATCTGCGGCCCACGCGGGCGCAGATGGTAGCCGCGCTCGCACCCCCTCCGGCGCAGGAGGACCTGGTCACTGAGGACACACCCTACCTTGAGACCCTCGACAGGGTAGACGAGCAGCTTGAGTACGTGCTGGCGAGGCCCAAGATAGCTATCGGCACCGCGCCTGGCAACGACATCGTAGTTGACGCGTCATTCAAGGGTTGGGAGCAGGTATCGCCCGTGCATGCCGAGCTTCGCCGCGAGCAGGAAGGCTTCGTCATAGTAGACAAAGACTCAGCAAGCGGCACGTTCGTCAACGAGATGAGAACGGGCGAGAACATCCTGGCGGACGGGGACACGATACGCCTGGGTGGGGTGCGCTTTATCTTCCATATACCTTCAGCGTAGTGGTGACGGAGATTAAATGAACAAGATGCGTCGCGTGGGCAAGAACAACAACCAGCCGGTAGCCGAAGATGCCACCGTTGGGGTCGCTGATGACAGCGTTGCCGCGGCAACGCCCTCACCTGAGATTGAGACTCAAGACCAGGCTCCGGAGGTAGAGGCCGCAGAGGCCGCAGAGGCCACAGTTGTGCCCGGAGACCCGGTCGCGGTCGGCCAGGAAGCCCCCGATGAGAGCGGCACCCTGGCCGAAACCGAAGAAGAGCAGCCTCCGGATGTCGTGCCGGAGGAAGAAACCGGCGGGCCTGTTGATAGCGTAGAGGAGACAGAGGAGACAGAGGACACAGAATACGTGGAGGGCGACAGCCTCCTCTACAGGGAGAGTGGCGTCGAGGCGGAAGCCTCCCAGGGCGATCTGGAGGACGAAGAAACTGTGGAGGTGGTGCGCGAGAGTGACGAGGCGCAGCCCCAGACGGCCCCCCTTCAGCATGTGCCTGAGCGGGAAGACCTCACCCCCCTGCCCGTAAACGCGGTGGTTGACGGCCGCTACGTCGTGCAGAGCCAATTGCACCACAGCCCCGACCGCAACCTCTACAGGGTGACGACCCGCCGCCAGCAGCGTTGCGCCAGTTGTGGCCGCCCCTCTTCCGCCGATCTGGACACCTGCCCGCAATGCGGGGCCGCCCTCGACGGGCAGACTCCCGCCGACTTCTACCTGATGGCCGAGAGCTACCGGCCCGACGCGCTCATCCAGGACGCGGGCATGATGGACCTGCACCTCTACCACCCCAACCTCGTGCCGGTGATTGATTTCTTCAACTACAAGCCTTTCGGCAAGACCCGCTATTTCGCCGTCGCCGAGCCGCGCCAGGGCGTGCGCTTGAGCCAGATGAGCCTCCCCCGCCCAGGCGCGCAGGTGCTTGGCTGGGCTATGCAGCTTGCCGACGCGCTCGACTACCTCCACAATCGCGGCGTCGTGGGCGCTGGCGCGGAATCTGACGACATCCTGGTGCAGGGTGACCGGGCCTCCCTCGCCAGCCTGCAAAACGCCCGCACCACCGTCACCGACGGTGCGGAACAGTTGCAGCAGCAGACTATGGACCTGGCGAGGTTAGCCGCCACTATTTACGAGGCCTACACCGGCAATGCCGCCACGATAAGCCCTGAAGGTATGCTGCCGATGCCGCCGGGCGCGCCTGAGCAGGTGGGGGCGGCTTTCCGCGCCGCCATCGAGCCTGTGCAGGGGGTCGCCCCGCCCATCAGCGTGGAGCACTGGCGCAATATGCTGGCGCAGGCGTTGGAGGCGGTTGCCGAGTTGGAGCGCCCTGGCCGTCCGGTCAATATCGTGTCGGCGGGCCTCACCGATGTGGGCAGGCTGCGCGAGCAGAACCAGGACTCCTTCGGCATGGCCGAGTTCGTGCAGGCGAGCGCGGAGCGCCCCATGAAATTGGGACTGTACATCGTAGCCGACGGCTTGGGCGGGCACAAGGGCGGCGAGATAGCCAGCGCCCTGGCCGTGCAATCGTTCACAGGAGAGCTAGTAGGGCGTATCATCTCCCCGCTCATGGCGATGACCTCGGACCGCTCCGCGCCGAGCAACGAGGCTATTTTGCAGGGGATGACGCGGGCCGTGCAGAGTGCCAACGAGCGCATATATAAGGCACGCAACAGCCGCCAGAACGACATGGGCACAACCCTGGTCGCCGCCGTAATCGCCGGGGGTAAAGCGTATATAGCCAACGTGGGCGACAGCCGCCTTTATATGTATACCCGCACGCGCGACCCTCGTGAGGCCGGGGCTACCGAAGGGCCTGCGATAGACGCCACCCGCCCCCTCGTCAAAGGCACGTCTCCCCTGGCGGGCACTCTTTACCTCCGTAGAGGGCAGGTGACTGAAACGCCCACAGCCGGTGGAGAGGAAGCCCCGGACGGTGAGGATTTCGCCCTGACCCAGGTTTCGATAGA
Source organism: Chloroflexia bacterium (assembly GCA_036399775.1). Lineage (GTDB taxonomy): Bacteria > Chloroflexota > Chloroflexia > QHBQ01 > JADMIH01 > JADMIH01. The sequence continues at coordinate 13,294 of DASWMJ010000015.1, forward strand.
CCATTCCCTGGTGCATCGCCTGGTGGAGCTGGGGCAATTGGACCCCGAAGAGGCCAAAGTCCACCCCCACCGCAACTTCATCTACCGCTCGCTCGGCGGCCCACCACCCATCGAGGTAGATACATTCGTCCGCACGCTCCACCCAGGCGACCGCCTGCTCATCTGCTCGGACGGCCTGAACAGCATGGTCGAGGACAGCGACATCGAAGAAGTGCTGGCGAACGAAGACGACCCCCAAATAGCCTGCCAGCGCCTGATAGACCTCGCCAACGAAGCCGGAGGCCACGACAACATCACGACAATAATAATTGACGTGACCGATTACCTCCCCCTACCCGAACACCCCTACGCGCTGGACAACGCCTAGAGTCAACTATGAATTAAGAAGGGGGTTGCATATGGCTTCGCTTGACAGGCAAGGAATAGCAGGGGCAGGCTTACGCTACGTCTCTCCCCCTGTCAAATTGACGCCAATAGCGCCTATCGGGGGGTTGGAGTAGCTAAGTGAAACCTACAGCAGACCCTTCCGAGCTTCGCCATCTTGCCCAGCGATGTCGTCAACAAGCTGACTACCTGGATAGGGTAGTATCTCATCTACGCACAACAGTCCATGCCATACGCGCTGACTGGACTGGTAATGCTTCAGAATCTTTTGATGGCACCATATCGAAACAGACGCAGCGAACGCGAGCTGCCGCAAGCCGGCTACGCAGCGCTGCCGATACGCTGGAACGAGGTGCTGGGGACGTGCAAGCCTACAGGGAGGCCGAAGAACGACGCGAGCGTGAGGACCGGGAGCGTGAAAAGCGCGCACGTAGCAAGCCTGCTGATAGTTGAAGCTGTAGCAGCCTTCTCGTGGGGATGACGTTATGTTTTTGGCGTTAGCAGGTTAGTATTAACTACCTCGACACCACCTGCTCCATACCCTGTGAAGTTTTGCAGCACCCAACCATAGACCGGCAGACCACCCTGTACAACACAGCCATAAGCCCACGTGAGCGTCACTTTCTGAACTTCCTGCCCGTTTACAATCACGGTATGGTAGCCCGGCGCAGTATAATCAATAGTATCTACATGTGTAGTGCTACCTGCGGGATCGCCGCTTGGGTCCTCCGCACCTTGAACGAAAGTTTCGCCCGCATTTATGACGGTCCTGACCGCTCCACCGTGTGGCTGGTCCGGGGTGTTAATGAGCATCACCAGACCTACGCCATCCTTTAGGTTCCGTGAGAAAGGGCTAAAGGAGTATTCTTTATTCGGATCTAGTTTGTTGCCGGTGAACCCGTAATGGTACAATTCCTTGGGAATACGCTCCGCAGTTACGTCGAATTGTGGCCCATCCGCAGGTATTGCAGCCAATGGGGGTTCAACGTTCGCTCTTGCCACACGCATAATTTCTCTGGGAGTGAGAAGAATAATACGCGATCCCTTCTCCTTCGCCGCGCGTATTTTCCTTTTGACGCTGGCCGGCAAATTAGGTAACCTTTCAAGTTTCTTTATATTCTGTTGTGAGGAGCGTATTTGCGACGGATTAATAAATCCTGCGGAAGCTGGTGTGTACTTTGCTAGCTGCTTCCTATAGCCTTGTAATCTTCTCGTGAGAGCTGCCTTTTTTACTTGGTCGGTTTCATTTTTAACCTTCAGTTTGGTCTCTCGAACAAGACGCTTGTACTTCTTGAAGTTCCGTTCATATCGAGTCTGTTGGGCTATGGTAAGCTGGTTCCAAGTGTAAGGTCGGTTACCAATAATAGTACCAAGTTGAATGTTTACAGTACTTCGTTTCACTCTTGCGATAGGATTTCCTTTTGCATCCAAAACCGAAGCGCCGCGGTCCATCTTCACACTATAAATTAGGCTTTTTCGTCTGCCAGATGGGTTGTACCAGTTGTAGGGTGGCCTGGTCCAGGGGAGCAGTGGTTTTCCCCTGGGAACACTCGCCTGTACCGCTAAAGTTGATGCTCCACTCCATTTGTATGCTCGCGTGCTCGCTGCAATGCCTGCACTTAGGAGCGCTGCATTTTCGCCCTCAATCTCCTCCGGTAGCTCGATGTCATCATCCCAAATCTCGTCTAGAGGAAATTCATCAAGCCCCTCTGTAGGAAGATTGCGCTCTAGTTCCCTTTGAGACAAGATGCGGTTGCGGATATCCGTGCGCAGATCTCGCAACTCTTCGACTGAGAGTGACAGGTAATGGCGCGCGTCAGCGAGGTCCGCGTACACAGATGCTGCCTTCTTTTCCCAGCCCCGGCTATCCAGGGCATGATGTATGTCGTGTGTGCTCTTTGCCGAGGCAACCAATTCGTGGATATGGCTGATTATGAGTTGTTGGACGTCCTCCAAACTCATTTGCCCAAGCGTAAAGCGGTCATCTGCCATCACAGTTCTCCTTCAACGCTGAAAGGAACCTGGAAGCCCCACTGTTGGATCATGCCTCGGCAAGTTACACTACGTAATATTAATTTGCGATTACCTTAGCTTCTACGGAATATAACGGCCACCCTCCCGAAGTCTATGCGTGCGCCGTCCTCTACCCTTTCCCTGATGTGCGCAGGTAGGCGCTGGCCGTCCACCTTTGTGTAGTTGGTGGATTGCAGGTCCTCGACGTAGTATTCGTCTTCTATGAAGAGGATGCGGGCGTGGCGGCGCGATACGCCTCCCTCCTCGCCCCCATACGGCGTCAGGTCTACGTCGGGGAAGATGCCGCTACTTGGGTCCTCGCGGCCAACCGTTATCTCCTCCTGGTCGGGCAAAGGCAGTTCGGCCCCTGTGGAAATCACCACCAGCCTCGCCAGCATAGAAGCTGCCCCGGCTGCAGCGCCGGTGGCGGGGGCCACAGTCGCCGCGCCCGCATCCGCACCCGCATCCGCGCTCGTTGCCGCGCCCGCCCCAACACCCGTCTCCATATCGCCGCCTGCCACAGCGCCGTTGCTACTACCATCCCCGTAGCTCGCGTCAGGGCTGGCACTCGCGCCGATATCAGCGAACCCTGAGTCGTAGGTAGGCGCGGAGTCTGCTGCTGTGGCGGCACCCAGCGTACCTGCCTCGGCTGCCGGTTCGACGGCGGGAATGGCGCTCTCCTGCTCGTACTGAGCATGCCCCGCGCCGGAGGAGGACGCACTGTCCACGCCTGATGAGGCCGTATCCGCCGCGCCCGTATCGCTGGCTTGTGAGGTATACGCACTCATATCGGCTGCGGGTGAGCTTGCCGCGCTGATGCCCGTGCCTGCCGCCGCGCCGTCGTCCGTGCCGGGTCCGGCGGCGTAGGTCGCGCCCGCGCCACCTTGTGAGGTCGCGCCACCCTGGCCTGCGCTCTCAAGCATCGAGCGGAGGGCGGCCATAGACTGCCCGAACCGCATCCAGTCGCCACCGGCGAGGGCCTGCTGCGCTTCGTCAAGCTGTGCGAGTGCCGAGGAAGCCCACGCCCCGCCTCCACCACTTCCTGCGTCCGCATCTGCGCTCGTGCCTGCGCCCGCCATTGACGCGCTGCCCGCATCCATTGTCGCGCCATCCGGCGTGCCTGCGGCGGCAGGGGAGATGCCGGGGTAGGTAGGAGGCGCTTCAGCCGCGATAGGCACCACGTCAGGCATCGGCGACCCTTCCTGCTGCGCGTCTGCCGTGCCTGCGCCCGTAGCCCCACTCGTATCAGGCACGTATGTATAGGTTTGTGCCTGGTCGCCCGCGCCTTCACCCGCGTCACCTGTTGCGCCTGCCATCGTGTCTTCCGTCACGGGTGTGACCTCGGATGCGTGGCTCGCCATCGGGGAGACCGAGGGCGCGGCTTCGGCTGCGGCGGCGGTTGGGTCTGCGCTCTGGATGTTGCCTGAAGAGTGTTGGTCCTGCGTGCCCGAAGTTGGGTACTGCCAGGTGTCTTGCAGGTCGCCGCTATCCGTCGTCCCGGTCGGTAGCCCGCCACTCGCCAATCCTCCGCTAGCCGGGGCATACGCGCTATCGGACGACTGCCACTCATGCTCGCTCGTGCCGGTAGGGCCGGAGGCATGCTCCCCCTGGAGGGGCGCGCTATCCATCCTGGGCGTGCTGTCCAGCCTGCTGAGCGGGCTGCTGTCCATAGGCGCGCTATCCGTGCCCGCCCCGGCGGCAGCTACATCTCCCCCCATGTCCTGCAACCTGGCCCCACATTCGTCGCAGAATACGTAATCGGGAGGGTTCTCGTTTCCACAGTTAGGGCATCTCATCCTTATTCTCCTTATGTTTGTATTATAGGCCAGGTATGGGGAGGTTGGCGCCTCCCAAAGCCAGCGCGGCCCAGGCTACGGCGGCTATCTCGGCGGCCATCAATACGCCCGCCATCGCCCAGCCGAACGCCCTTCTTACCGATGAGGGCCGCGCCACTACCTTTACCTCTATATGCTGGTCGCCCCCGCCGGAGCTTTTCACCACCAGGCGACCCGTATTCAACTTCTCCCTGGGCACGAGGAAACGAACGTGCTGTGCCCATAACCACATCAGACCCTCTGAGAGCAAGAGCAGGGCCACCGCAGCCGCGACAACCCAGAATAAAGTCCTGCCCAGGGAGCTGCCGACGAGCAAGAGCACCCAGAACCAGCACCCTATAAACGGCAGCACCCTGCGAGTGCGTGCCCATATAATAGCGAATAGATTGGGTACTTGCAACTCCTCCCGCCCGAACGGCAGCCGCCGCCGCTTGACCTTCACTTCCAGGTCAACGGCCTTGCCCTGGAAATGGGCAGGGTTGTAGGCGATCCACGGGTGGCTGGTCTGCACGCTGCCTCTTATGGGGCCGCCCCCTACCCCACTGAGAGATACCTTTTGAATGGGCCTGCGATTCCAGCGCGCCTCGCCCAGGTTCACCGTCTTTTTGGAGACGACAATCGCCGAGGCAGGCTCCTGCCTGTGCTCCCTCTGCTCTCTATCTTTGGCGGGCGACACGACCCTATGCGGAAGGGTAGGCGCAAGCGAGCCTGGCCCGCTTACCCCGCTCATAGACACTTGTGCAGGCTGGACGACAGGATGGGGAAGGGTAGGCGCAATCTCCCTTGCGGGCACCACGCCCGTGTGGGTAGGCGTCTTGATGTCGGTGGCGACTGTCGGCGCGTTGGCCGAAGAAACCGCCGCCGCGCTTGGGAGAGCCGCTGCTATAGGGGCCGCCGCAAGCGGTGGGGCTACCGGCGCGGGGCTTAGCGGCACGGGTATGGGAGCAGGCGCAGCCTCCACCTGGGGCTGCGTCTTCTTCCTGGATTGGGTCTTGGGCTGTGCCGCGCCGCCGTTCTGCCTGGGCTTGTCGGCTTTATGTTGCGGCGCGGCGGGTGCGCGAGCAGGGGCAGGCGGGGCAACTGGCTGCTGCACAGGTACGGCTTGCGGTGCGGGCGCGACATACTGGGGTTGCGGTGCGGGCCTATATACCGGCTCGGCGGCGGGCAGGTGCGTGATACCGAGCGCCTCGCCGAACTCCCTGACTGTAGCGAACCGCTTCATGGGGTCGAGGTTGAGGGCGCGCTGCAATGCGCCATCTACATGATGGGGGACGTAGTGGTTGTAGCGGCGGGCGGGCAGCCAGTTGAACGGGTTGAGGCTGGGGTCGTGCTTGGTGATGACGTGGTGCAGAGTAGCCGCCAGCGCGTAAATATCGGAGCGCTGGTCGGTCTGTCCCTTCCCGTACTGTTCGGGTGGCGCGTAGCCCGCCGTGCCGAAAGCCTCGGTGTCGCGGCTCTTGCCCGCCTTGTGGAAGCGCGCTATGCCGAAGTCTATCAGCTTGATTCGCTCCGTCCCCTCCACGACCATGACGTTGGCGGGCTTGAGGTCGCGGTAAATGACTGGCGGGTTCTGTGCGTGCAGGTACAGCAGCACGTCGAACAACTGCCGCGCCCACACCATCACCTGCTCGTTTGATATAAAGCCGGGCGCGCCGTCTATGACGTTGAGGAGGGTGCGGCCTGGGATGAACTCCATCACCAGGAAGTGCTTGCCCAGCTCCTCGAACGTCTCGGCCACTGTGGGCAGGTTGGGGTGCCGGAGGGTCGCCAGCATCTGGGCTTCGCGGCGGAAATCGGAGATGGCCTGCCTGCGCTCTTCAGGCGGCAGGGCAGCCGGGCTGATCTCCTTCACGGCCCAGCGTGCGGTGCTGTGCGATGAAAGGTCCGCGCTCTCGTAGACCGCGCCCATCCCACCCTGCGCTATCTTGCGAAGGATGCGGTAGCGGCGCTTGAGGACGGTGCCAGCCGGGATGTTGCCCGTGACGTTCGCGGCTACCTGCGGCGGCACGTAATCGAGCACGCTGGCGGCTGGCGCGCCCGCGTAGGGCAGCGCATAGGGCTGGGAGGTGTTGCCCTGCTTGAGCCGGTACCCGCAGAACGCGCAGAAAACCGAGGCCGACCTGTTCGCCTTGTGGCACACAGGGCAGATCGGCCCGCTCAAGCTACCCGAAATAGCCTCGACTGCCGTAGCGACCGCGTGCGGAGCAGCATCGGCCATAGCCAACGGCGCGCCGCACACGTCGCAGTTGCGCGAAGCCTGTGGGTTCATTTTTCCGCATACTGGACAGATTAGCATCTCGAAGACTTATACGTTTGAGCGAGTTGGTTTGTTGCGAATGCGCAAAACGTGAAACGTAAAACGTGATGCGTGGTTGCGTGAAACGTAGTACGTAATGCGTATTACGTAAACCCCTGAATAACCTCAGCGTCTCTGCGCCTCTGCGGTTCCATTCATAACATCTTAGTGTTCTTTGTGCCTTTGTGGTTCAACATTTACGCAATACGCAATACGCAATACGCAATACGTAACGAATGGTGCTAGTTAGAGAGTGAATTGAGCGATAGACATATGCACAACACCAGCCTCATCAGGATTAGGCTTGAGACCATCCCACTCCACAAGCAGGTTGAAGACCGCCACGACAAAAGCGAGCCTAGCTCGC
>DASWMJ010000016.1:0-15551 GCA_036399775.1 Chloroflexia bacterium
ACACTCCACCGTTATCAGGGAGCTGGGTATCGGCAGACGACCACGTTGTGTGGGCGACTAGGTACTTGACAGAGTGCGGCACGCTTGTGCCGAAAGAGGGTGGCACCACGATAGCCTTTGGCCTTCGTCCCTTGTTGGGGACGGGGCTTTTTTGATTCTAGAAGTTAGAAATCAGAAATTAGAAATCAGCTTTCTGGTCTTTTCCGGTTCTAACTTCTAATTTCCGACTTCTAATTTCTGACTTCTGACTTCTGATTTCTGACTTCTAACACACGAAAGGAGCATGGGGAGATGATTATCGAGGCGATCAATAAGCTGGCCTGTGGGGAGTCGCTGACGGATGGGGAGGCGGCCGGGAGTATGGAGGAGATCATGGAGGGGGTAGCGACGCCTGCTCAGATAGGCGCGCTGCTCATGGGCTTGCGGCTGAAAGGGGAGACTGTGGAGGAGATCGCCGGGCTGGCGCGCATCATGCGAAGCAAGGCGACCCCCGTGGACGTGGGCAATACAAGGGTGGTTGACACCTGCGGGACGGGCGGGGACAGGTCGGGGAGCTTCAACATATCGACTACTGCCGCGCTAGTGGCCTCGGCTGCCGGGGTGCCCGTAGCCAAGCATGGGAACCGCGCGATGAGCAGCCGGTGCGGTAGCGCGGACGTGTTAGAGGCATTGGGCGTGGAGATCAACCTGGACGCGGAAGAGGTGTCGAGGTGCGTGCAGCAGGTGGGGATAGGGTTTATGTTCGCGCCGCTGTTCCACCCGGCCATGAAGCACGCCGCGCCCGTCAGGAGGGAGCTTGGCACGCGCACGGTCTTCAACATACTTGGACCGCTGACAAACCCGGCGGGGGCACGCTCACAGGTGCTGGGCGTGGCGGATGCCGCGCTCGCGCCCAAGATGGCGGGGGCGCTTGAGAGGTTGGGAGCATACCACGCGCTGGTGGTGCATGGGCATGGCGGTCTGGATGAGTTGTCCACCACGGGCACGTCGCTGATATACGTGGTGAGGGCGGGGAGAGCGACGGAGAGGATAGAGTTGCACCCGGGGGACGTGGGCTTAGGCGTAGCGGACATGGCCGACTTGATGGGAGGCACGGCAGAGGAGAACGCGGAAATCACGCGGGGCGTGCTGGCGGGCAGGCCTGGGCCGAAGCGGGACGTAGTGCTGCTGAACGCGGCGGCTGCGCTCTTCGCGGCTGAGGTGGTGGGGAACCTGCGAGATGGGATAGAGATAGCGGCTCAGGCTATAGATAGCGGCGCTGCCAGCGAGAAGCTTCAGATGCTGGTGGAGTTCAGCAAGAACCCGGTGATTACGCATGCGGAAAATGGCCGCGAGGAGAAGAAAGCGGGCAAGCAGAAGAGGTCGAGGGTAGCAGCATGACGATACTTGAGACCATTGTCGCGCATAAGAGGGCCGAAGTGGAGGTTCGCAAGCGTATGCGCCCGCTTTCGAGCTTGCTTGTGGAGTTGCCTTATGCAAGTGAGGTGAGAGATTTTCGCGGTGTGCTGGTTGATGTCGGGCGTCCTGGCCCGCGCGTTATCGCGGAGATCAAGCGGCGCAGTCCATCTAAAGGGGAATTGCTGCCTGAGTTGGACCCTGCGCATCTGGCGGCGTTGTACGAGGCAAACGGGGCGGCGGCTATATCCGTGCTGGCGGACGAGCGGTTCTTCGGCGGGTCGCTGGCGGACCTTTCGGCGGCGCGCATGTCGGTGAAGCTGCCCGTATTGTGCAAGGAGTTCATCGTGGACTCGTACCAGGTTTACGAGGCGCGCATGTCGGGGGCGGACGCGGTGCTGCTCATCGCCGGGATATTGGATAGGCGGCAGTTGAGGGAGTACCGGGAGCTTGCGGCGGGGCTGGGCATGGCGTCGCTGGTGGAGGTACACGACGAGGTTGAGTTGATGGCCGCCGTTTATTCGGGAGCGGAGATAGTGGGCATAAACAACCGTGACCTGCGGACGTTCGAGGTCAGCCTGGACGTGACGCGCTCCCTCATTCCCTGGGTGCCTGAGTACATGGTGACGGTGAGCGAGAGTGGGATAAGGAGCAGAGCCGACAGAGAGTTGATGGCCGCGATGGGCGTGGATGCGTTACTGGTGGGTGAGAGCCTCATCACCGCGCCCGATGTGGCGTCGGCCACGCGGGAGATATGCGGGGTGATGGCAAGGGAGGAGGTAAGCGTCAAATGATGCTCTATACCGAATTGCAAGCGGTCGTGGGGTTCTACAGTCGCGGGCCGCGAGTGAAGGTGTGCGGGATTATGGAGCCGGGGCATGCGCGGGTCGCGGCGGCATGCGGGGCCGATATGGTGGGGGTGGTCTTTGCCCCAAGCAAGCGGCAAGTCTCGATTGAGAGGGTAAGCCAGATCAGGGCGGCGCTTGACGAAGGTTTGAGTAGGCCGCAACTGGTCGGGGTTTTCGTAAACGAAGCGCCGGAGGTCGTTTGCGAGGTAGCACGCAGAGTCGGGCTGGATGTCGTGCAGTTGAGCGGAGATGAGAACGTTGATGATGTCGCGGAGTGCGCCCGGAGCTACCCTGTAATAAAGGCGCTGCGCTTCGAGGCCGGGACGAGCGTGGGTGACGCAATGGAGGTCGCGGATAGCTATGCGTTCCTTGGGGATAGGGTGAGGTTGCTGGTGGACGCGCACCTCGCGGGGGAGTATGGAGGGACCGGGCAGGTGGCCGATTGGTCGCTGGCTGCGGAGCTTGCGGTCAGGCATGAAATCATGCTCGCGGGCGGGCTGAACCCTCGGAACGTGACTTACGGACTGGCGGCTGTGATGCCCTGGGGCGTAGACGTGAGCAGTGGCGTGGAGAGTGCCGGGGCGAAGGACGCGGGGTTGATAAGAGCGTTCGTGGATGCCGCGCGCTTGGGCCTGGTAGTCGGTTGAGGGACATAAAGAAAGGATAGAGAGATGGTACACATGGAGGAGCTGGAGGTAAGCGAGGCGCGTGGGTATAGCCTGCCGGATGCGCGGGGGCGGTTCGGGGAGTTCGGGGGCAAGTTCGCCCCGGAGGTAGTGATGCCCGCGTTGGAGGAGCTTGAGCGGGCGTATGCCGAGTGCAGGGCGGACGCCGATTTCATGGCTGAGTTGCGCTACCTGGAAGAGCATTACGTCGGCAGGGCCACGCCTCTCTATTGCGCGGAGGGGTTGAGCAGGGAAGCGGGTGGCGCGCTGATCTACCTGAAGCGGGAAGACCTGGCTCATACAGGAGCGCACAAAATAAACAACGCCCTGGGCCAGGCTCTACTCGCGAAGAGGATGGGCAAGAAGCGCATCATCGCGGAGACGGGCGCGGGTCAGCACGGGGTAGCTACGGCTACCGTGTGCGCGATGCTGGGCCTTGAGTGCGTGGTCTACATGGGAGAAGTGGATATACAGAGGCAGGCGCTGAATGTGTTCAGGATGAAGTTGCTTGGGGCGGAAGTGCGCCCGGTGTCTTCTGGGAGCCGGACGCTGAAAGATGCGATCAACGAGGCGGTGCGCGACTGGGTGACGAACGTGGACACGACGCATTACCTTATCGGGTCGGCAGTGGGGATGCACCCGTACCCCGTGATGGTGCGTGACTTCCAGAGCGTGATAGGGCGGGAGGCGCGGACGCAGTGTCTTGAGCAGGCTGGGAGGCTGCCCGATTACGTGGTGGCTTGCGTGGGCGGCGGCAGCAACAGTATAGGCATTTTCCACCCATTTATTGATGATGCGGGCGTGGCGCTGGTAGGCGTGGAGGCGGCAGGCGAAGGTATCGAAAGCGGGCGGCACTCATGCACGCTCACTGCGGGTTCGGTAGGGGTGCTGCATGGGTCGAGGTCATATATGTTGCAAGACGAGCACGGGCAGGTGATGGAAACGCACAGCATTTCCGCCGGGCTGGATTATCCTGGGGTAGGGCCTGAGCATAGCTACCTGAAGGCGACGGGGAGAGCGCAATACGTGGGAGTGACGGACGCGGAGGCGTTGGAAGGCTTCAAGATGCTCTGCCGGACGGAGGGCATCATACCCGCGCTGGAGTCGGCGCACGCTGTATATCACGCGGCCCGGCTGGCAAGCGGGCTAACTGGGGACAAGATCGTGCTGGTGAATCTATCGGGGCGCGGAGATAAGGATATGCACACGGTGGCAGGTGAGTTAGGAGTGACGCTTTCTCAACGCGTGATGCCTGGTATGGGGCATTGGTAGTTGACAAACCCCAAAGGGGTTAGAACAGAATCACAAGTTCAATCAATAAAAAGCAATGCACGGCTGCGTCGTGCATTGCTTTTTATTGATTGAAAGTCTTTTCCGGCACACGGGGAGAAGGACGCCTTCTCGTATGCATGAGCTTGCATGAAAGCCAAATTCGGGATGCCTCATGCCTTTGTATTCCTGTGAATCTGGTAAAATAATTTGTTGGAGATAAGGAAGCTATGTCCGAGGGTATAGGGCAAGACAACCTGTACGATGTGATAATAGTGGGCGCGGGGCACGCGGGTTGCGAGGCCGCGTTGGCTTCCGCGCGCATGGGGCACCGCACGCTCCTGCTGACGCTCAACCTTGATACGGTAGCCCTCATGCCCTGCAACCCTTCGGTGGGAGGACCAGCGAAGGGCCACGTCGTGCGGGAGATAGACGCGCTGGGCGGGGAGATGGGGCGCAACACCGACCGCACTTCCATCCAGATACGCATGCTGAACGTCCGCAAAGGCCCCGCCGTGCAGGTGCCCAGGGCGCAGTGTGATAAGAAGCTGTATGCGCTCTCAATGAAAACGGTGCTTGAGACCACGCCCAACCTTCACTTGAAGCAGGCGAGCGTGTCCGGCCTCATCCTTGAGCCGTTCGACCCCCAGGCGGGTAGCGAGCAGATTGCGGGCACGCTCGACCACACGCCCGAATCCGCCGAGGAGGCACTACGCGCTCCCGCACGCCGCCTAAAGGTCGTGGGTGTGACCATTGCTACGGGCCGCGAGTACAGGGCGCGCTCAGTGGTGCTTACCACAGGCACCTTCCTGCGGGGGAGGATAATCTCAGGCAGCTTCTCGGCTTCGGGCGGGCGGTCCGGTGAAGCGCCCTCTATACAATTGTCGGACGTGCTCGGCGAGCTGTCCTTCCCTCTCATGCGCCTGAAGACCGGCACCCCGCCACGCATAGACGCCCGCACCATAGACTACTCCCTCACCGAGCTACAACCCGGCAGCCCTACCCCCCTCTATTTCAGCCACGAGCGTATAGAAGCCATCACCCAGGAGCCGCTAGACACATATCCGCAACCAGAAATCAGAAATCAGAAATCAGAAATCAGAAATTGGCGTAAGCAGATGGCCTGCTATTTGGTGCATACCACGCCGGAGACGCACGAGATTATCAGGGCGAACCTGGACCGCTCGCCCATGTTCAATGGGGGGATTGAAGGGGTAGGGCCGCGCTACTGTCCTTCAATCGAGGACAAGATACATCGCTTCGCCGATAAAACAAGTCACCAGTTGTTCCTTGAGCCGGAGGGGTGGCGCACCAACGAGGTGTACGTGCAGGGGTGCAGCACGTCGCTGCCGGAGGATGTGCAATGGCGGTTGATACGCTCCATCCCCGCGCTTCGTAATGCCGAGTTAATGCGTATAGGCTATGCCGTTGAGTATGACGCGGTGCCGCCGAGCGAGATAACGGCCTGGATGGAGAGCAAGCGCGTGGCGGGCCTCTTCCTGGCGGGTCAGATCAACGGCACGTCGGGCTACGAGGAAGCCGCCGGGCAGGGCATAGTGGCGGGCATAAACGCCGCGCTCTACTGCCGCAGGACTGTTCCTGCTCATATTCATTCTACGCCCTCAGTATCCGTGCCCTTTAGCGCGGGGCCGCAGATAGGTGAGGCCGTTTCTAAGGCGGTGGAGGATATAGCGGCGGGCCGCCCGCTCGTCCTGCCCAGGCACCTGGCCTACGTGGGGGTCATGCTGGACGACCTCACCAGCATGGACCACCGCGAGCCGTACCGCCTGATGACCTCCCGCGCCGAGTACCGCCTGCTGTTGCGCTCCGACAATGCCGATTTGCGCCTCACACCCATAGGGTACGCGCTGGGCCTGGTAAGCAAGGAGCGCTACGAGGGCCTGATGCGTAAAGACGAGATAATCAGCGACGCCCTGGCGCGCATCTCGGAGGGAGTTGTCACCAGCGCGGTGGCGGCCCGCCTGGCAAGCGCGGGCTACGATCCGCCTGAGTCGGGCAGGCACACCACCATGCTCGAATATATGCGCCGCCAGGACACTCCCTACAAGGCGTTAGGCACGCTCCTACCTGACCTCTCTATGGATGATGCACTGGTGGCTGAAGCCGCGCAGCAAACGGAAGTGGCTGCTAAGTACGCGGGCTACATAGTGAAGCAGGAAGCCGAGGTGGCGCGCACCCGCAAGCTGGAAGAGCGCCCCATCCCGTCCGACTTCCCCTTCGATGAGATCAACGGCCTCAAGACGGAGGCGCGGCAAAAACTGGCCCGCTTCCGCCCCCACACCGTAGGCCAGGCCACCCGCATCGCAGGCGTCACCCCCGCCGATATTGCGGTGCTGCTGGTGCATCTGAAGCGTAGAGGTGTGTGAGCTCATCCTGTATGTGTGATTCAATTCTGTAGGGGCGTGATTTATCGCGCCCTGGTCGGGCGGCAGGACAACACCGCACCCACCCCCACCAGGGCGTGATAAATCACGCCCCTACAAGTTCTCTTCGTCCTGCGCCCAGTTGGCCGGATTATAAAGTATATAAGCTCTTATGTTATCCATCTCATGCTCGTTTCTGATTATGTGATCGTGGTAGTTACGCTGCCAGCCAAACTCTACCAAGCCTGATTTGCGAATTAATTGGGTAGTTACAGCTTTGAACGCCCGCACAACATTCCCTAGAGTGACCGAAGTTTCTACTTTACTTATAGCGACTGCGTTTGTGCCTGGCTCACTAGAATACGAGTTCACTGAAGAACTATGGATGACGATGATTCCGTGTATGTGATTGGGCATTACAACAAATTCATCCGTTTCTATATTGGGGAACCTATTTGGCAATTCGTACCATTGTTGAGCAACTAGGTCACCTGCCATGTGCAACTTCACCTCACCATCTAGCACCTGACCTAAGAAGGACTCTCGCCCTTGTGTTACGATGGTGATAAAGTATGCGCCAGCTTGTGCGTAATCATAGCCCTTCAACCTGGTTGAGTGGCGGTGGTGTCTATCAGGATCATAGCTCATTGTTATCTCTCTTATTTCGGTGTTGACATTTCGTTCGATGGACAGAGGGCGTGATAAATCACGCCCCTACAGGGTGTATATATCGTAGGGGCGTGATTTATCACGCCCTCTGTCCTAACTTTTACGCTAACGGCTAACGGCACGTAGCGCACGTCCCGCAGGGCGGCACTTCGTACAGCGCAACGTTCTTGATGTTTACCACCCGCCAGCCCATAGGCGCGCTTTCCACGTCGAAGTCGCGGGCTATCATCGGAGGCTGCGCGCCCGCGAACTCGCCTACGTAGACGGGCGCGCCGTTGCTGAGGTCGCAGTAGACCCCCTTCGGCCAATCTGTGGGGTCGCCGGAGTGCAGCGTCAGGTCGGGACGGCTGCCGTACACCATACGGTAGAAGCGTACGACCGACACATCCTCCCAATCGAGGTAGAGGCTGGCCCCCTGCGGAGCAGATGCCAGCAGAGCTAGGGCCTCGTCCCTCGTGGCGATCTGGCCGCTCTGGTCAATGTTCGGGTAGCGCAGCACGGTGGAGGACGCGAAGAGCCATAGGAGGATAACGCCGGCAATCAGCATCGCGGTCCTGGCCCTCAGCACGACGCTGCCAAGTGGGCTGCTGAGGCCCACGATGAGCACATAGGCCATCCACCCCGCGCCCACCGCCATGAACACGCCCCAGATGAGGAAGGTGGGGATAAAGTAGAGGTAGCCTACCAGCGAGTAATTCATCGCGAAGGCGAAGTTGCCCAGCATCATCAGCGTCAAAAGGGCAGCTTCCGCACGACGCAAGCGCCACAACGCCGCCATCCCAGCGACTCCGACTATGATGCCCAGCAGGGTATACTGCGCGTCCAGTTCGCCCAGGCCGAACAGCACCCTGTCAAGCTGCGTGTCGCTGAAGCCCATCACCTGGTTGTGGAACGGGCCGCCTGTCAGGAGGTTGAAGAAGTCCTTCCATGAAGTAGGATTGCCCCAGTAATATGGCCCTCCGAAGACGAAGCGATAGACCAGGAAGAGCATAGGGCTGAGGCCCGCCAGCAGCGATAGCACGCCAAGCGCCCTGCGCGTCATAGGGCGGCGGTCAGCTTCGGCCCGGTGCCGCTCGAACTCAACCAGCAGCAGATACAGCCCGTAAGCGGGGAGGAGCAGGTATGTGGTGCCGTGATGCACCATGCTAAGCCCAATCAGCAGGCATGAGGCGTAGAACCAGCGCGACTGCCCGCTCTGCCGCCACGTAATCACCGAAAAGACCACGCAGGCCACCAGCAGGGCGTTGAGCGCGTAGCTGCGTGCCACCAGCGACATCGACCACACCGTAGGCGCGATGGCGAACACAAGCGCGCCTGCCGCAGCCGCCCACCACACCCTCCCATACCCCGCGAGCCTGAAGAGCTTTACAGCTACGGCATACAGCACGCCCACCGCCCCCGCCATGTAGACCGCCGAGGAAAAGTTCACCCTGTAGGCCACGTCACCGAGGGGGAGGAGCGTGAATAGCTTACCGAGCAGAATATAGAGGGGGTAGCCGGTAGGGTGGGGCACCCCCAGCACGGCAGCGCTCAGCTGAAACTCCGCGTAGTCCCCCGGCATAACCGAAGGCGCGAGGGTAAACGTATACAGCAAGAGCGCGAAACCGAAGACCGCCCATCCGATTAGATGCGACCTGGGCTGCGCTATAGCAGGCGCGGTAGCCACCGCAGGCGACACGCTCTCCTCAATATGCTCAGAAACGGTGGCTTCAGGAGTATCTAACATAGTATCGGCACGACCTTCCATCACTGTTACTATGATAAATGACCCACTCCCCTACCGGCAATGCCCTCCCTGAGCACCTATGCTATAATGTACCCACCTAAATCCCAAGGAAGCCGCAGCAAGCAAGGCATAACGCATTACGTTTTACGCCTCACGCTTCCTCACTAAAGAAGGCCGCATCCCAACATGCGTATTGGCATAATCTCAGATGTGCATGGGAACTACGTCGCGTTACGCACCGTCCTGGAGCACATGGGCAGCGTGGACGCGCTTTGGTGCCTGGGCGATCTTGTGGGCTACGGCCCTCAACCCAACGAGTGCGTATCCGCCGTCACAGGCTACCCGCACCTCTGCGTGCCGGGAAACCACGACTGGGGTATGCTGGGCCGCCTGGACAGGGCCTCCTTCAACCGGGACGCCCGCGCCATCATGGAGTGGTCGGGCAAGGTGCTATCTCCTGAGAACCTGGAATACATCGAGAACCTGCCGGTCCAGCTTACCGCCCTCAGTTCCAGCTTCACGCTCGTCCACGCATCGCCCCGCGACCCCATGTGGGAGTACCTACTAGACCTCTTCGACGCCGCCGAGTGCTTTCCCCTGTTCAATTCGCGGTACTGCTTCGTGGGCCACACCCACGTCCCGCTCATCTTCCGCGACGTGGCGGGGGTGGTCAAGGCAATCGTGCCTGAGCCGGGAGAGATGATGCGCGTCAATATACGCCCCTATAAAGCGGGCGAAGACGCGCAGGCCACACGCCCCCGGATGATAATCAACCCCGGCAGCGTCGGCCAGCCCCGCGACGGCGACCCACGCGCCGCCTATATGCTCCTGGAGATACCCGACGATGCGCCCGAAGGAGGCTGGAACGCGACCCTCACTTCGGTGCGTATAGAATACCCAATAGAAGAGACCCAGTCGCTTATGCAGGGCCTCGGCTTCCCCCCGCGTCTCATATCACGCCTCGCGCTCGGTATTTGAGAGGTAATGCTTGCAAATTGTGGCAGGAAGCCACAATTTGCAAGCGTTAGCAGGTTCCTTTATGCTCTCCGCAGAGCCTTCTGAAGCCCTTTTACCTCGTCCGGAGTGAACGGGCGCAGGGCGAGCATCGCGCCCGCATACAGGAGCAGCAGGAGCAACCCGCCTCCCGCGTACAGCAGGAAATCCCCCCAGCTAGCGGACCATCGCCCCATGAGCGGCCACAATAGCCAGGCCAGCCCCGCCACGACCATGCCCGCCAGCAAGGGCTTGATAGCGAGGGAGAGGAGAGGTACCGCGCCTATCTCTCGTCCAGTCCACAGCATGAAGGGGCCTAGCAAGACCAATTCGCTCAGGATGGTCGCAAGGGCCGCCCCGTAAATGCCCATCAACGGCACCAGCGCGAGGTTGGCGGCCAGGTTTACTACCACCGTCGCTGCGAACGCCCTGGTGATGAGGCGTTGAAGGTCGAGCGCGATCAAGACGTACTGCGTGACACCATTGATAAAGCTGAGGGGCAGGAAGAATATCAGGATTTGCAGGGCCACCGCGCCTTCCGGCAGGTACTTTGTCGTAAGGCCTGTGACCACGCTAATGAGCAGGGGAGCGAACCATACAGTCAGCGCGACTATGGGCACGGAGAGTATGAGCAGCACCTTGAGCGCGAAGGTATATTCGAGGGCAAGCCTGGGCCGGTCAGATTGGGCGTGGCGTGACATGCGGGGGAAGAGGGCCAGCGTCACCGCCGGGGTGATGAGCAGCACGAAGTTGAGGAAACCATAAGCGGCCTGGTATTGCTCCGCCGCGAAGCTGCCGAGGGCGGGCCGGATGATGAGCATGTCCACCCGGAAGAAGAGGCCCACCAGCAGGGCGTTTAGCATCAAAGGCATGCCCGCTTTCAGCAGCGATATAGAGGCGGCATCACGCAATAGCGCGCCGGAGAAGTCAGTCCCAATCTGCAAGGTCGGGAAGTCTCGCCTCAGGATACGGTAGAAGATTATGGCGGTAATGACTGTCGAGGTCAGGGCGGCGACCGCTAGCCCCACTATGCCCCAGCCCATGAGCAGCGCGCCCACTCCAAGCGCAACATTCACGACAGAGGTCGCTACCCCGATAGCTGCGGGCAGAGACATCCTCTCGCGGGCATATAGCAGGGCTGTAACCGAGCCTGAGAAGGCCCCAGGTAGCAGCGAAAGGGTGAGCAGCAGCACGGTCCACGCGCCCGCAACGCTCAGCGAGGAGAGGGCGAGGTATGCGGCAACGAACAGCCCTACCGGCACAAAGAGCGCCAGGCTGATGAGCAGCCGGAGGCCCAGCGTGCGCCTGAACAACTCCTCCGTATGCCTCTCTTGCGTGCCCTCACTCTTGGCGACTTCGCGTGTCAGCAGAGTGCTCAGGCCCCAATCCGATATAGTGCTCGTATAGAGGAGGATAATGCCTGCCAGGAAGTAATCTGCCAGGGGCGCAGTCGCCTGCCCACCCAGGAGGCGGAATTGCAGAAAGGTGTAGCCCAGCATAAGCGCCTTCGTGGCGACCTGGGCGACAAACGGGTTGGTGGCGTTGATAGCTACCCGCCGCGCCGCGTGCTGGGCTGCGGGCGGCTCGTGCAGGCTGACTTCGGGGCTTTCCTGCTCTACCATAATAGCGTCAGCCGCCGAGCCTGATGGCGATGATGACCAGCACGGCGAGCATCATCACGCCGATGAGGGCGATACCCGCGCAGCCCATGATAACCACGCTCGTCTGGGCGCGCTTCACTCTCGCGGGGTCGTATTCAGGCGTTTGCCTGTGCTGCTCTTGCGCCTCCAACATAAGGCGATAGCGCTCGCCCAGCCCCTGCCCCTCCATCAGCCGCTTCATCGAGCCGCGTTGCGCCTGCTCGTATGCGTCGAAATCGGGCCAGCCTGCGAACTTTACGGACAGGTTCTCGGTGTAGGGAGGCGTCTTCTGCCAAAGCTCATAAGCGTCTGCGCCCAGGCCCTCCGGCCCGCTATCCTCCAGGTGGCGGTAGCGCCGCACCCTGGCCGGGTCTTCGCTCAAGATGAGGCGCAGCACGATCTTGTCCCACCGCTCGCGGGATGGCGGGTCGAGGTGCTGCTTGACCGCGACCTCCGCCCAATGCCTGTAAACCCGGTCGAACGGGTCTGTGCCTGACTCCGCGCTCACGACGCAACCTTCTTATACACGTCCAGCACGGTGCGCGCCGTATTCTCCCAGGTGAATTGGGCTACCTGGGTAGGCCCGGCGGCGGAGAGACTCGCCCGCAGCGCATCGTCCAGCAGCAGCCTTTCCAGCCCGCCCGCTATGGCCTCCACATCGAACGCATCCGCGCACAGGGCCGCATCGCCCACCACCTCCGACAGCGCCTCGTCGTTCGACACCAAAGTAGGCACGCCACAGGCCAGGGCTTCTGCGGCTGGAAGCCCAAACCCCTCATATATGCTTGGGTAAGCGAACACGGTAGCCATATTATATAGCAGAGGCAAATCCTCGTCGTAAACGTAGTCTACCAGCACGACGTGGCCTCCCGCGCGGTTTACCCTCTCCACCGCCTCCAATATAGGCGCGAAGAGCCAACCCTTGCGCCCGGCGAGCACGAGGGCAGGGGCCAGGGGGCGGGGATCAGGGGTCAGGGGCCGGGGGTCGAGGGTGAGGTGCGCGGGGCGGGGAGCGAGGGAGGAGTTGTGAGGGGCGAAGGATTTATTATCCAAGCCTTTGCTCACCATCAGGCCGTATGCTTCCACCAGCCGCTTCAAGTTCTTGCGCGGCTCAAGCGTGCCCACATGCAGGATAAATCTCTCCGGTAATTTCAGCTTGCGCCTCAAAGCCTCGGCTTTCTCCCTAACCCTCGCGCCTCGCTCCTCGTCTCTGACCCCTGATCCCTGGTCCTTGATCCCTGGCATCGGACGAAACCGCGCGTCCACGCCGTTGTACGCTACCGTTACCTTGTTGGGGGGCACGGAAAGGAGAACGATCAAAGCGCGCCTGGTCTGCTCGGAAACAGCGATTATGTGGTCGGCGCGGCGCACCGCCCTCGGTACGGTCCTGCCCAGGAACGCGGCCAGTTTCGGGTCGGCGCATTCGGGCACCACCAGGAAAGATAGGTCGTGGACGGTAATAACGTCCGCGCCCGTCCTGTGGGGCGGCGAGACGAAGTCGGGCGAGTGCATCACGTCGCAAGGGCCTGTAAAGCGGTCAACCGGGAGGGGAATGCGCAGCCTCTGCCACAGCGCGAACATTTGCCTCACCGACAAGGGCACGGGCACGGGCAGCAAATTAGGGTGCGCCGAGAAGAGCGCGTCAGCCTGCTCAGTCTCAGGCGTAGGGCGCGGCAACCCCTTAGCGGCGTAGAAAAGCGAGTAGCTATTCTCAGCGTCCAGCCCCGCGAGCGCAGAAACAAGCGACCTGCTATAACGTGCCACCCCCGCCCCAGGGTAGATGCCGGTCGTGTAGTCAAATGCGATACGCATCGGATTTTAGATTTTAGATTTTGGATTTTGGATTTCGATTGCTCGGCGCTGGCACATTTAATCTAAAATCTGAAATCCGAAATCTAAAATCCGTTCATCGTCTCCTGCTGATAATGTAAAGGATCAGGCCGCCTACTACCAGGCTCCAGTAGTTTATAAGGCGGTCGAGGAGGGCTATGGAGACGGCGAGGGAGTGGTCTTTCAGGAAGAGGCCGAGGGCTAGAGTGACCGCGCCTTCTACTACGCCTGCGCCGCCGGGTGTGAGGGGCAGGGTCGTCAGGAGAGAGCTTAGGAGCGCGATGAAGATGACTGCCGACAGGGTTACGGCGTGCGCGTCGAGCGAGCGGGTGACGAAGAAGAGCCGCCCACCTTCCAGCAGCCAGATCGTTATCGTGTAGACCAGCAGTAGGGGTAGGCTGCGCCGCTTGAACGACTTGAGGATGCCTGCCTGGAAGTGGACAAACTTCTCTTTGTAGCGGCCCGGCACGAAGCGCACCATGATATGCCCGAAGAAGCGCAGACCCACCAGCCCCACTATCAGCGCACCCACCATGAGCGTGCCCAGGACCATCACCAGTGTCAGGTCGAACTCCTTGTTGGTCGAAAGCTGGTTCTTGCCCACCAGCGTGAACGACATGGTGAGCAGCCCGAACAACACCAGCAGGTCTATGACGCGCTCGGCCAGGATGGTGCCTATCGTGCTGGAAAAAGATATGCCGGAATTGCGCTTGAGCAGGTAGCTACGGTAAGCATCGCCCAGCTTGGCGGGTACGATGCAATTCACGAACCAGCTAAGGTAGATTATCTCCACCAGGCCGTTTATGCTCGGCAGCCTGGCCGTCCCCTCCGCGCCGTGCCCGACGTTGCCCAGGAGTTGCTTCCACCGGGCGGCCCTCAGCCAGAAAGCCGAGTAATATACTACGAACCCTGTCACCAGGAATAGAGGGTCAGCCGTGAGCATGGTGCTCCACGTCTCGGCGGGGTTGATGTCGAGCCGCGTGAAGATGAAGATGATGATGCCGATAGCCAGCAGGAAGGAGACGATAGTGCGCGGGTTGAGGAGCTTGTGGCTGAGCCACGAACGGTCCTCCGCGATGTCCTCGACCGGCTTCGCCATAGTGGGCGCTTCGGTCTCGATGAGGGCGCGCTCTTCGGGAGGGATGGGAGTCTGCCCGGTCTCTACCTCTATCTCAGGTAGCTCAAGCAGCGAGTGATGCTCCGGGTGGGCGAAGGCATCGTGTGGCGGTGGCGGGGTCATGTCCGCGCCCCTGCGGCGATGGTGGCCGTTGCCCGTGCTGTCATCGGTGCCCGGCTTGTCGTGGGCGCTGCCTGTAGCACTCGACTCGGTGCCGGGACGCGGGTCTATAATCTCAGAGCCTCCAATGTGGCGGAGCCTGCACACGTGGCGCGGCTCAGGGTAATCGCAATTTATATTACCACAAACCATGCCAGGGGTGGAATGGCAGAATTCTGCCCTTGACAGAAAGCCCCTCTTCTTCTACTATAATGGTGCCCGCTTCGTAATTATTTCCCATTTCACAAGCTAGACACGTTCGACAGCGCAATACTTTGCTATGGCAGAGTGCATGCGTGTCTATTCACCCACCAGGAGATCAGGAAAGAATGGAAAACCAACCTCAAATTCCACCCCCTACATATAACCAGCCACCTACGGCGTCCGATACATACGACATAAGCTCTAACGACAAGCTATGGGCCGCGCTCAGCTACGTCTTTACGCCCATCGTCGGCATCATTGTGCTTGCCATGGACGAGACTAAGAACAGGGCGTTCCCCCGCTACCACGCTATTCAGTCGTTCGGCTTCTCGGTGGCCGTGTTTATCATTGAGGTACTGGCGACGATAGTCTTCACTTGCGGTAGCATAATCACGCTCGGCCTGGGTGCGTGCGTCCTGTGGATACTCTTCTTTATCCCAATTCCGCTTATGATCTACTACGCTTACCTCGCCTACCAGGGCAAATACTTCCCCATCCCGGTCGTAACCGACTTGATGATCAAGCAAGGCTGGCTCCCTCGACCCTGAACAGACATACCGACCACATACACCAATGGGCGATCCAGTGGGTCGCCCTTTTTGTTTCTCATTTTGCAGCACTTTTACACCCATAGAGCGACGAAACCGCTAAG
>DASWMJ010000017.1:0-12769 GCA_036399775.1 Chloroflexia bacterium
CACCACGGGGTGCAGGTAGATGCGATACTCGTCGATCAGGCCTAGCTCGGTGAGGCTTTGCGCCAGGACGGTCCCAGCAACTTCGATCTCCCCGTCGCGCTCGGCCTTGAGCGCGCGGATCGCGCCCTCCAGATCATCGCCTACCAGCATCGCATTGGGTCCGACCGACTTCAGCGTGCGGGAGACAACCGATTTCGGCTGCTTCCGCCACGCCGCCGCGAAGGCGTGTTCCTCTGCATCCCATTCAGGATGATTGTCGTCCCAGTAACGCATGACCTCATACATTAGGCGACCGTACACACTGCCCGCCTGCCCCTGAGCCTCCTCGATGAAGTGGCGGAAGAGCGTGGGGCCTGGCGCAAACGCCATATGGTCGACGTAGCCGTCCAGGGACTGGTTCATTCCGAACACGAGCTTAGCCATACCCACTTCCTTTCCTTATCGCAGACGCGCTTGTCGTGCTTCATCCAGAATAGGGGCAAGCAAGAGGCCACGAGGCCATTCAAAAGGCAAGCAACTCAGGAGCAACCCTCTAGCCTTAATCTGACTAGCTCCATGCTCACGTCCCACAGAGGTCTCTGCACGGCCTAGAGCCTGTTATGAACATCCACAAACCGTGTGGGTTGAAGAAGTGAACAAGTTGAACGAAGCGAGCAGCCATTACGATAGCAAAGGCAATGAAGTGCAGCCCTGCCAATGTTTCGGGCAACCGTTCGTAGTCACGACCCAGCCGACGAAAACGAGCGGATCAGGCGAAACTGCGCTCTACCACCCATCTACGGGGCAGAAAAACGAACCCTCGCTTGGCGTCCGATCTGCTGGTAGACAACATGCCAGGCAGGCAGATCGTTTGGCATCATGCACCAGGGAGCACTAGCTCTTGCATTGTAGCACAGGCCGTTGATGTAGCACAGGCCGTTGAACACCTCTCTGAGTGGATACACTCGCTGTGGGGCATCTTCGGTTATCAGCGCAAGGTATGGAGCGACGAATGCCCACTCATCATCGCTCACATCGCTGGGGTATGCTTTTCGTTCCATACCCCATTCTATCAACTTAGTTCATAATACGCTCTAGAGTTCGAGCTACTCGCATATCTGGCGGAGCACGCTGGAAACGTATGCCGTCGAGATGAAACATTGCGGGCTCTGTACAAAGAAGATCATCTCGAAGGTAACGATCAACGACTTGACACAGTACTACGTCGACTGCGAGATGCCTTGAGCAAAGAAGGTACCGGGAATCGGTATCTAGTCACTCATAGGGGTGTGGGCATACAGCTGACAGAAGGGCAGGTTCACTCAATGTAACAACGTAGCGTATGCTGTGGCACCGGAGATGCTAAGCTCGACTTTGTAGAGGTGTTCCTACTCACTCCGATTATACGGGTGCTATTCTACTTTCGGCCAGCCTTCACTCGTCCGACATGGGACGAGGCACTCGTACTACTAGTAGGCATCATCTTAGCTCGTGGTAGGCGCACCGTTGCTACCGCTCTCAAGCAGATGGAGGCGGTCCAGGAAGTAACCGGGCACAACGTGCCGTGCAACAGGCATAGCGTACCGGCAGGCTCAGGCGACGACTACTGCGCTTACGGTTGCTGCCGTTTCTGCTCAGAGGGAGGCAACGGCAGGCGTGGTAGCTACCTATCAGGCAGAACAAGTGTTCGCGACGGCCGCCACAAATACGGCCACAGCCAGACTGCCCTGAGTGTGCGTTATGCCCCTTCTAGTTGCACAACTTAGAAAGTGCCTGCTGGATCTGCCTGGTGTATGAATCGGCGGTAGCTCCGTGAGTTTTATTTCGCCTGATATTTACCACAAATTTCTATGCTATAATAAGCTAACGGCGCAACAATATGGTATTAATTGGGCAATCTCAGACTTTGCAGCTAGATACTCCCAGGTATATGTGCGTATCTTACATCTTCGGAGTCGCCAACACTAATACATAGCTACATGAGGAATATTTTCACGCGCCCGAACGATAGCACCCAATAAAGCTTGAGGGCGACATGAGCGAGCCGCTCAGTATCACGACGCTAGGGGGTTTGCAGGTCAGCCAGGGTGGTATACCCGTGGCTGATTTAGCCTTGCGTAAGGCAGAGGCTCTTTTCGTCTACCTGGCTTGCACACACCGGCCTCAGCCCCGCGAAGTGCTGGCCGACCTCTTCTGGGACGAGCGCTCGCCCACTCAATCGCTGGGTAGCCTGCGTATGGCGCTCAGTAGCTTACGCGCGCATCTCGCCCCTTACCTCACCATTACCCGCGCAACGGTGGCTTTCAACTATGATAGCCCTTACTGGCTGGACGTAGCTGAGTTGGAGCGGCACCTCGAAGCGGCGCGCGCTCATAGCTCAAGTGGGGACGCCCAGTCTCCCGAAGCCGTGCAGGAGTTGGAGCAGGCGGTTGCCCTTTACCGGGGACCCTTCCTGCAAGGGTTCTATCTGCGCGACGCAAGTGGCTTTGAAGAGTGGATGGTCATGGAGCAGGAACGCTTGCAGCGCATAGTCACGGCGGCGCTGCAAGACCTCGTAAGCACTTATCTAGGCCGGGGCGAATACTCCGCAGGCATCCCGCATGCGTCCCGCCTGTTGCAGATGGACCCCCTGGACGAGGAAATGCACCGGCAGCTTATGCGCCTGTTGGCCCATAGCGGGCAGCGCGCCGCCGCCCTGGAACAATACCAGACCTGCCAGCGCATCTTGTCCACCGAGCTGGGAATTGCGCCTGACCCTGCCACGACCGAACTGTACGAGAGCATACGTTTAGGAAAGCTGGAGAGCGTAACCACTGCTCCTGGCTCGGCAAGTTCGGGGGCCAAGGACCGCGCATATGGGCTACCTGCTCAACTCACCCCCTTTATAGGCCGCGAGACTGAGAAGGCTGCCATAATCAAGTGCGTGAGCGATCCGGGTTGCCGGTTGGTGACGCTCATTGGTCCGGGCGGCATCGGCAAGTCGCGCCTCGCCATGCAGGTGGTCCCAGACGTGCTCCACGAGTTCGAGGATGGCGTGTGGTTCGTGGAGTTGGCCCCGCTCACCGTCCCTGACCTGGTCGGCCCCACCATAGCAGCCGCGCTGGGCGTGAAGGAGATTGCAGGGCGAGACCTGCTGGATACCCTCAAAGATGCGTTGCGGGACAAGCGGCTGCTATTGGTGCTAGACAATTTCGAGCAGGTAGCTGGGGCGGCCTCTATTGTGGGTGAGTTACTCAATGCGGCTCCTCGGCTGAAGGTGCTTATCACCAGCCGAGCGCCGTTGCGACTCTACGGTGAGAGAGAGTACATCGTCCCGCCTCTACACCTGCCCGACCCTGAGCATCTGCCTTCCTTAGAGCGCCTCAGCCAGTACGAGGCGGTACGCTTGTTCATCGACCGGGCGCGGGATGTAAAGGGCGATTTCCAGGTAACGAACGAAAACGCGCCCTCTGTGGCCGAGATATGCGTGCGGCTGGATGGTCTGCCCCTGGCAATCGAGCTTGCGGCGGCGCGGGTACGCCTCTTCCCGCCCCAGGCGCTGTTGAGCAGGCTGTCCAATCGCATGAAGGTGTTGACGGGTGGGGCCACCAACCTGCCCGCTCGCCAGCAGACGTTGCGGGGCGCTATCGAGTGGAGCTACGATCTGCTTGATGAAGGAGAAAAGCAGCTTTTCCGGCGCATGTCGGTCTTCCAGGGAGGGAGGACGTTGCAGGCGCTGGAAGCGGTGTGCAACGTCGAGGGCGACTTGCGACTGGACCTGCTCAACGGCGTAGAATCGCTCGTCACCAAGAGCATGTTGCAGCAGCGTGAAGGGCACGACGGAGAGCCGCGCTTCTGGATGCTGGAAACGATACATGAGTACGCACGCGAGAAGCTATCCGAAAGCGACGAGGAGCATCGGTTCCGAGCCTGCCACCTCGACTACTTCCTCGCGCTGGCCGAAGAGACCGCCCCTCAATTGCAAGGCCCACAGCAGGCCGAGCGCATGTCGCTGCTCGATTTAGAGATGGGCAACCTGCGCGTGGCTATCCAATGGGCACTTGAGCGCGGAGAAGAGGAGAAAGTAGCCCGCATCGCCGGGGCGTTGTGGGGCTTCATGTGGACGCGCGGCTACTTGAGCGAGGGGCGTCAGTGGCTTGAAGCCGCCCTGCAGAGCCAATCGTTGCGTGCCGAGGTGCGGGCTACCGCTCTACGCGCTTGCGGCATCCTGGCGCACGACTGTGGGGACTACGAGAGGGCGCGCGCCTGCTTCGAGGAGGCCCTGCACCTTCGGCGGCAGCTTGGGGACAAAGGCGGTATGGCAGGCGCGCTCAATGCGCTTGGGGTGCTCTTCAACCATCGCGGCGAATACGAGCAGGCCCACGAGTACCACAAGCAAGCGCTCGCTCTCTTCCAGGAACTGGGCGACCAGGCACGCATCACGGTAGCCCTCAACAACCTGGGGGTCGTAGCCGAGAGGCAGGGAGATTACGAGCAGGCCCAACACTATTACAGGCAAAGCCTGGACATGGCGCGTAACATGGGCGACACGGAGGGCAGCGCCTGGGCACTGGATAACCTGGGCAACCTGGCTTACCTGCAAGGCGACTATATACAGGCTCTGCATCTGCACAAAGAGAGCCTTGCCATGTTTCGGGCGTTAGGCGACAAGCAAGGCATCGCCGTATGCTTGGAGCACCTGGCCGGTGCGCTGGGCGCGCTGGCGCAGGCGGATATTGCTGCATGGCTGTATGGGGCGGCAGAGACCTTGCGCGAGGCTACCGGCTCGGTGATGCACGCCGCGTACAGGACGGGGTACGAGCGGCGCGTAACTACCGCCCGCGCATTCAGCAACGACGGAGCGTGGGAGGAGGCGTGGCGAAGGGGGCGGGCCGCACCTTTGGAGCAGACTATAGAGCACGCCCTCAACAAAGCCCTGGAATAAGAGAGTGGGAGCGTCCTTGCGCTCCCACTCTCTTACACTTACATCTGTCAGCGCAGGGCGGGCGTCTGGCAGCCTGGGAAGAATGTGTTAGCCACAATCTTCGATGTCTGGCCTCTCGTGGCGTTGTTGTTCGGGCGGAAGTATGGCCGGTTGCCACTGCCGCATGGCTCTCCCGTGCCACCACATGGATACCCGCTCATCGCTCCACGCGCCGTCAGCCGCTCGATCCACACGTAGAAGGTGCTGTTTGAGGGCACGTCCTCATACGTCTGGCCGCTCACCGGGTCGTTGATGTCCGCAGCCTCGGACACTATCTTGGAGATTTGGCCGCGTGTGGCGTTGGCATTCGGCCTGAAGTAAGGCTTGCCACTGGTGCAAGGCTCACCCGCGCCCCCACAGGGGTAGCCGCCGATGATACCCCTAGCCGCCATTCTCTCGATAAAGTCGTAGAAGGTGTTGTTAGAGGGCACGTCCTCAAAGGTCTGTCCGCTCACCGGCTCGTTGAAGCCCGCCGCGTTGGCGACGATCTTGGATAGCTGGCCGCGTGTGATATTGTTGTTCGGGCGGAAAGTGCCGTCCGAGTAGCCGCCCATGATGCCCCTGCAGGCCAGGCAGCGTATCTGCGAGTAGAACGTGTTGTTAGCGGGCACGTCTGGGAATTGGACCCTGCAGGCCGTAGCTGTAGCTATCGTAGTAGACGTAGCGGTAGCCGAGAGTGGCGTAGGTGTATTCGTAATGATAGTCATTGGCGTGCCGGTGGAGGCGGGGGTGGGCGAGGCTATGCCGATGTTACCATAGATGTTCAGGTCGCTGCCCGCCGCGAGGCCGCGCAACTCCGGCTCTTTCTGCTCCCACACTATCACGCCGGTCGAATTGTCCGGGTGGGGAGGAAATTCCAGCAGATCTACCAGCACCTTCATCTCGATGTTGGTCAGGTCGGACACGTCGGTGTATTTGACGGCCCACATCCGCCCCACGGGTGTAGGGGTAGTGTCGAACTCCTGCCAGACCACCTGGTTAGAGTTGATGCGCGGGTATGCCGGCCTTTTCAGGTCATCTGCTATGGTGAACGGGGTTGTCAGGTTGGTGGCGTCATATATCAAATACATCCCCCACCGCGTGCTCCCTCCCAGCACGTTATTACCAGGGCCCATCGTGGCCGTGGGTGTGTAATACTCGTGCCACACGATTTGCCGGTCGCTCACCGAGGGGTCCATCTGCTCGCCGCCGGTTACGGTAGGTAGAGTGACAGGCATGGGAGTGCCGCTCTCGTCGAAGTTGATCAGCACTTGCAGGCCCCACCGCGTACTCCCTCCCTCGTCCCCTGGTCCCGCAACGGGCGTGAGTGGGAGGGTCTGCCATACGGTAACATTGTCCAGGCTACCATCGTTGGCTGTGTACAGGCTGATGTCCGGGTTGGCGTTGGTACTGGGGGGGCCGCCCATTGTCATGGTAATCGGCGGACCAATCGTGTCTGTGATGACCACCCCCACGATGTCAAAGTGGTCGAAGCCCTGCGGAGTAGGAGTGCTGGGAGTGGCGGTAGGCGGTGTGCCCGTTACGGTCGCGCACCCTCCGCTGGTGCCGTAGCTGACCACGACATCATCAACGTTCCAGCCTGTGCTACTCACCGAACAGTCGGTGCCCAGCCTGAAGCGGAACTTGATCGTGTTGCCGGCGTAAGGTACGAGGTTGACGCTGACCTGTGCGTAAGTGGTCATGGAGTTGGTCCACACCCTCTTACCCGCAGGGAATGGAGGAGGAGTACCCGCGGTGACACAGCCCGTGAAGACGGTGATGGTGCCGTTGTACCCTCCCTGCTGTATGTTGGCATCGGCGTCTACCCAGGTAGCGCCTCCATCGGTAGATACCTCAAGCACGCCACCGTCGAACAGGTTCTCGAAGGCGAAGCGGTGCCAGAAGGTGAGGGTAGCGGTGCTCACCCCACTGGGTATGTTGATATTATTGATAGTCGTCAGCCGAGAGTCGGTGGTCTTGTCAGGATTGGGAGCGAAGGCTGAGTTGGTGCCTGAGTGAGGGTTGGAGGCCACAGAAGCCCAGCCGGGAGTAGGCACGGGGGTAGTGGTAGATGTGATTATCACCGTATTGGTGAACGCGCCCAGCGTGCCCGCCTCAAAGCCTTCGTTGAGCAATGTAGTGATGCTGCAGGGTGTCGGCGATGGTGGGACCGTGTTGGTAGGGGTAGGGGTAGCGGGACTAGCAGCAGGAGTAGTAGTGGCAGCAGCGGTGGCGAGCGGGAGCGCCTCGCTCTGCCACACGAGGTATTTCGAGGCGGCGGCGGGGTTGATCTGGTCGCCTGGCGCTACGCTAACTGGCGTGGGCAGCGTCACCGAGAGTGGGCCTGTGATGCGCACCGCGTAGATGTCCCAGTTGCCGTTGCGGTTATCTTCCCAGGCGATGAGGTTACCTTTGACGGTTGGATGGCGCTGGTCGCCCGGCCCAATGTAGACGGGAAAGGTCTGGCTGATAGCGACGTTATGAGCGAATATGTCCGCGTCGCCATTGCGCGTATCCTGCCACACCAGGTAAATGCCATCCATCCGGGCCGCGTCCTGGTCGTTCTGTGCCTGGCTTATGGGCAGGGGCGCACGTACCGGCACAGGCAGAGAGCTATCTATGACTGTGACGAAAGCGGTCCGGCTATCCTGGAAGATGGGGTTGGTTTGCTGAAAAGCGCTCCCCTCCACCGAGAAGTCGGTTGAGCCGGTGTCGCCCACCAGGTAAGCTCTACTTCCGCTCACCGCCACGTCCCTACCTATCTCATCCGACGATCCCCCCAGGTAAGTAGAGTAGAGCGTCTGGCCTGCGGGGCCGAGTCGCATGGCGAACGCATCGCCGTAAAAGCCGCCCGCATAAATAGGCTGGACAGCATTAATGATGGGAAAGCCCGCGTCGGTTGTCTCCCCTATCAGGTGGGCATTGTCCGCGCCGTCTACCGCTATCGAAGCGCCAATACTATAGCTGGTTGTGGCACCGTACAGGTTCGCATAGTCCAGCGTAGCGCCTGACACAGAAAAGCGGGTGGCGAACGCCTGGGCATTCCCTAACAGCCCGGAGAACTCCCCCGTCACGAAGGCGTTACCGGCGCTGTTGACGGCGATGCCATGCCCGATATCCTGCCCGTTCGCCCCATGATAGGTAGAATAGGCTAACGCGGTACCGGCAGCATTTAGTTTCGTCACGAATACGTCCCACACGCCTCCCGCGTGGTTGAGCTGGTAGGCGTTGGCTACAGGGAAGTTGGTTGACATGGTGCCGCCCGTTACGTATGCGTTGTTGCTCGTATCCACAGCAATAGCGTTGCCGTGATCGTTGAGGCTGCCGCCCAGGAAGGTAGAATAGACGGGCGGCCCGCCTGCCAGGGGTAGCTTGGTGATGAAGGCATCTTCGTTGCCCGCGAGGTTGGGCTGGTAGGCGCTGAGCGTTACCGGGAAGTCAGGTGAGGCTGTGGTGCCTGCCAGGTAAGCTACGGCCCCGACAAGCCTGGCCCCGAAAGCGTCGTCATAATTGCTCCCGCCCAGATAGGTCGAATAGAGCAGAGACCCTGTCGGGCCGAAGTTAGCCACTATGCCGTCGCCATCGCCCCCGTAGGTTAGCTGGTAAGCGTTTGGGGTGGTGGGGAAGTTGGGCGAGTAGGTGCCCCCGGCGATCACGCTGTTGCCCAGGCTGTCCACAGCTATTTTCTTGGGTTCGTCCCCCGCGCTCCCACCCAGGTAAGTTGAGAAGATGAGGGTCGAGCCTGTCGGGTCGAACTTAGTTACGTAGCCATCATGTAAGCCCGCGTTGACGGGTTGGTGAGGGTTGAGTGTTGGGAAGTTGGCAGATGTGGTCCAGCCGGTAACGTAAATGTTACCCGATGCATCCACCGCGATGCCCTGGCCGACTTCTCCGTTGCTCCCTCCCAGGTAGCTGGAATAGACGATGTCCGGGTCGAGCACAAGCGCAGCCCCGCGGTCGTAGCTTCCCAGGCGAAACCCTATAACGCCGTCCTGGCCCACGACGTAGCCGGACGACACCGGCACCCTCTTGCCGCCGGCCTCCTGCCATGCCACAGGTGCCTTCTCCGTTATCACGCGTTCAGGCGCGCCCTCTACCCCTGGCACTCTGACCTGGAGATTGCCTTCGCTGTCCGGTTGCACGCTACTGGCACCCTCGTATCGCCATAGTATCCGCGAGGGGTCCGCCCCCGCCGCCAGTACGTAAGTCCCCTTGAGCGACCCACCGGTGCCTTCGTAGCGCAGGTCCACCCCCGGATACAGCCCACTGTAAAGGATACCATCGTAGGTAGGTAAGTCGCTTTGCCACTTAGAGGGGTCGTTGCCGAGGTAGTAGTTGACCCGCCCTGGCAAGACATCTCCTCCACTCATGCCAACACCCGGCTCGGCTCCAAGCAGTTGCAGGCGCACAACAGAGGGGGGCGCGATAACGGCTGTCGCGGCTTCGACCTCACCGGCTTCCGCAGGTTCTTGGGCTTCGCCCAATTCAGGCACTCCGAATTCCGCATTCGACAGGGAGAACACTACCTCAGAGGGGGTGAAGAAGAGCGTCCCCCCGGCGCTGCGCGACAGGAAGCGTACTGATGGGTCGGTCTGGCCCGCGTTCGGCTCGAACGCCAGGGGGAGCTTCCCGAAATCAGGTGCGCTTGCAGGTAGCATACTTCTCGCTTTGGGCAAACTCATGGGCAGCAGAACGACGGCCAGCATGGTTGTACAAACAACTGCCATGAAAGCACGCCGGGGGTTTGCCAACCTTTGTATCTGGTGGAACATAGCCTACTCCCTCCTTCTATATTAGGTGTACGTCAACAGGTGCTATTCAGTTAGCCAATTATGCCATAGGACAGATAGATAGGCGGCGACCAAGAGGCTACGCCGTCTTTTCACATTATAGCATATGAATTGACATATGCTGTTCAGAAGCTTACACAAATTGACTGCCCACATATGAACTCGCCTCGCCATCCGGTTGCATATAGGTTGCAGACTCACACTCCAATATTAGAGCTGCGGGCCAGTTCTGTTTAACTTTCATCTGCGTGTGAAGACAGTATAAGAATGTGCCGTCAAAAATTTGTCAAAAAAGCCAATGGAGAACTTTGACGATTTGTTGACGATCTCTTGATGGCAGGCTGCCATACTGTGGCCACTGAGCGCTTCGGGGCGGCATTAGAGAACCTTCAGTGAGTGGGGTATCTATGTGAAGCCCCGAAGACGTTCAGGCGGTAGGCCGTCCCGGTTCCAGGCGGCGACATGAGATGGGAGCAGCCTGCACACCCCGGAGGTAGGCAGCGCCTGTTAAGAATTGAAATAGCGAAAGGAGATAAGGTAATGGATAAGCAAGGAAGAAACAAAGACGGTAGGAGCAAGTGGCCGGTTATTACGGCGCTCCTGGCGATAGTATTCCTGGGCCTGGGTATGCTATCGCAAATGGTGAGCGCCTATGCAAGCCCCACTGCTCCGCCTATTATCGCTCAGAAGGCCGGTGGGCCGAATGGGGGGACGAGCACACCCGTACCACCTACCCCTTGCGCTTTCACCCCGGTGCTTAGCGAAGGATTTGAGGGCGGGACGCTGGGTGTGTTCACCAATACGGTGATCGTCACCTCCACCACTACACCTGTGCCTACTCCCGGCTGGGCGTCAGTCGCTTCCAATCCCCATTCAGGCACCAACTCAGCCTTCGCGCCCGATCCTGACAAGACCACCGACTCTCGGCTGACCACCATCAACAACATCAACATACCGGCTGGTGTGAGCACCGCCACCCTGACCTTCTGGCACCGCTTCGCCTTCGAGAACCAGTTTGATGGCGGTGTGCTTGAGGTGTCTACGGACGGTGGCACCTGGACGGACGCCGACGCCAACATCCAGCAGGGAGGGTACAACGGCACCATCACGGTCTTCCAGGGCTGTATCACCGCCGGTACCCCTCCACCATGGCCCAATGGGAAGAGGGTGTGGACCAACTCCCAGGCCACCTATAGTCAGGTGAGTGTAAACCTGCTTCCGTACGCGGGCACCGACATGAAGTTCCGGTTCAGGCTGGGCACCGACTGTTCGGTATCCAACACAGGCTGGAACGTGGACGACGTAGTAGTGAGCTATAGCGGTGTAGGGTGCGCCACCGTCACAGGCACGCCTATCAGCACAATGACCGTGATGGCGACCAACACGCTTACTAGCACGCCGGTGCTGACGGCAACCAATACCCCTGCACCCACCTCCACGCTTGTGGTCAGTGGCACTTTGACTTCTACGCCGACCCGCACCGCAACGCCTATCCCCACGGCCACCTCTACCCGCATAGCGACGGCAACCCCGGTTCGTGGCGCGATCTCCGGTAGGGCCTACCTTCGCACCCACACAGCCGGCCAGGAAGCAGTCCACGCATCTGTCTTCGCCTGCACTAGCTCCCGAAGCTTTTGCAGTGCCTCAGTGTGGACTGATAGTCATGGTGATTACCTCGTTACCAACCTGATCCCCGGTACGTATGATATCATCGCCAACCCACCCAGCGGTTACAACCTCGTCCCGAACGGCCCATGGGGCATAGTTGTCAATCAGGGCCAAACGGTCACCGGGCAGGACGTGGTATTTCCTGACCCTATTCCCCTGCCCCCCGGCGTCAGCGTCCAGCCATCTTGGACGGCCGCTGGTGGCGTTCCTGGGGTGAACTGGACGCAGGGATTTAAGATCAAGTTCACGGGATGCCCAGGTGGTACCGGCACCTACCAGGTCCACAGCAATGGTCAACTCATCAAGAGCGGAGCGGTGACTGAAGGACCGGCAGGGACGTACACAGCCGACATCCCATCGCTCTTCCCGTTGCACGGCGTGGTCGTGATCACGATGGTTATACACTGTCCCGATGGAACCACAATCACCATCAAAATCATGATTTACATAGACCCCAGTGGAGTGGTGCAGTCCTACTTGCCTAACGGCGACCCTGCTGCCCTTCCCCTGGCTACCGTCACCCTCTTCCGCTCCGATAACCCCACCGGTCCCTTCGATGTAGTGCCCGATGGGAGTGCCCTCATGTCCCCCGGCAATCGCGACAACCCCGACCTCACTATCCTGAACGGCCACTTCGGGTGGGACGTGGTGCCGGGCTACTACATGGTGCGCGCTGAAAAAGCTGGCTGCGCCAAGCCGGGGGACCCTACTCAACCATACGTGGACAGCTACATCATGGAGATACCGCCGCCCGTCACCGACCTGGATCTGCGACTCGACTGTGGTAGCCCTACCTTCACCGACGTGCATACCAACGATTACTTCTACAACGCCGTCACCTACCTGGCAGCTATCGGGGTGGTCAGCGGCTACAGCACAGGGGCCCAGTGTCCCACCGGCACCCCCTGCTTCCTGCCTTACAACAACGTGACGAGAGGCCAGGCTGCCAAGTTTATCGCTAACTCCGTGGGACTGGCCGATGAGATACCCCCTACCCAGCAGACATTTGAGGATGTAGACCCTACCACCAACGTCTTCTGGGTGTACATAGAGCGTATGGCTCAGCATGGCTACATCGTAGGCTACCAGTGTGGTGGACCGGGTGAGGACTGCATGCCTGGCAACAGGCCATACTTCAGGTGGGGCAACAACATCACACGTAACCAGCTATCCAAGATACTGGTGCTGTCTAACCAGTACGACCTGACCAGCCCCAGTGACCCTCACTTCCAGGACGTGGCACAGAGCAATACGTTCTACTCCTATGTGGAGACCGCCTACGAGAAGGGGTTGATAAGCGGGTATCCATGTGGAGGGCCGTCCGAGCCTTGTGCTACGGGCAACAAGCCATACTTGCGAGGAGGAGCGAACGCCACACGGGGTCAGTTGA
>DASWMJ010000018.1:0-130950 GCA_036399775.1 Chloroflexia bacterium
CGCCCTGTCCACGGTACTAGCAAGCAGCCTACGACATCCCCACCAGGGCGACCCGGCGGGTCGCCCCTACCGAAGACAATTCTTTCCCTTATTCTCTTGGGAAACGCTTAGCGCAGGCGCAGGTACAGCCCAAGCGCGACCTGGCTTACGCCTACCAGCACCAGGAGGGTAAGTAGTGCGAGCGGCCCTATCCCGCCGCCAAAGAAGCCGAGCGCAAGGGCGACAACGACGCCGCCAAGCCTGAAAAGTTGCCTTAGTTCGCGCATCCTGGCTGTGGAGCCGTCGGGTCTCAGCGTCTTCTCTATGAGGCCCAAGACGAGGAGGGATAAGCCTACCGCTCCACACACCAGCCAGCGTAGAGGCTCGTCCAGCGCCTCGCCTTCGTGGGCGATGATGTTGGCTACCGCCGCCCCTATCAACGTGAGGGACATGGCAAGGGGGAGGTGGAGATTGCCCCAGACAGCGGCCCACCACGTTCCAGGTTTGAACGGCCTGCTCATAACGTTGTCGAAGTAGACCCACCACAGGCAAAACGCCGCCGCAAGGCCCAGGGCCGCCGTCACGCCGGTAGTCAGCGTCAAATCGTGGCGCTCCGCCGCGCCTCTGACTACCCCGGCTACCGACTCCCCAAGCACGATGATTGTGAAGAGGCCAAACCTTTCCGGCAGGTGCGATGTGCTCAGGCGGGGCAGGCGCGACTGCAAATCAAGGGTGAACCAGGGCGTTATCAAGTCGAGGAGCAGGCCCAGGCCCCACAGCACGAACCGCCAGGGCGCAGGCACGAAGACCGACGAAACCCACAGCACGAGCGATATGGAGAAGCCGATGGCGTAGCGTGTCGTGACGGGCCTCATGGGTGGGTTGTAGAGACCGCCGCGCAGCCACATTACGATCAAGATCGCCCGCGCCGAGGCGTAGGAGAGAGCGAAACCCTGCGAGCTTTCGCCCAGGCCGTCGTGTACGTTGAGCGCGAGCGCGGCCACGGGAAGCATCTGCAAGAAGGTGAAGAGCCTGTGGCTAACGTCATCCGTCTCGAAGCGGTCATTGTAGAAGGTCGCGCCCAGCCACACCCACCAAACCGGCACAAAGAGGAGCACGAACCCGCCCAGACCGTCCCAGGAAATATCCTCGGACAGCCTGTGCGACAACTCGGCTACCACTACCACAAATACCAGGTCGAAGAATAGCTCAAGCCAGCTAGTCTTGCGCTCGCGGTGCTCTTCTTCGTCCGTCCTCAGTCGCGGCCTCTGCCACAAAGATGCCACTACACCCTCCCTCTGTGAGTTTTGAATTTTGAGTTATGAGTTTTGAGTTATCAATTACAGAATGGAGCCAATAGATCAGGAGTTAGATACGTAACTCAAAACTCATAACTCAAAATTCAAAACTCACACAACGCCGTGCTCCATCGCGTATCGCGTGGCGGCGCTGCGTGTGGTTACGTTTAGCTTGCTGTAGATGGAGCGCAGGTGGGCTTGTACGGTGCGGGTGCTCAGGAAGAGCCTGTCGGCTACCTGTGCGTCTGTGAGGCCCTCGGCTATCAGGCGTAGTACCTCTATCTCGCGCTTTGTGAGGTCAGAGGGGTAGTTCGAGGTAGGGTCTGCCGCGGGGTGGCCTTTGCCTCTTACCTGCTCCAGGGCTTCCTGGCATTCTTGCGCCAAGCGGTCGTCGCCAAGCTCTTGCGCGAGAGATTGAGCTTCCTCCAGCAACGACTCTGCTCGCTCGAAATCGCGCTCGTGTTGGGCGCAGCGCCCTAATTTGTGCAGCGTGCTTGATATACCACCCTTGTCCCCTAGCTCCTTGAAGAGCGCCAGCCCCTCCTCGAAGAGCGACCTGGACCCCACGCAGTCCCCCTGGGCAAATATCACGTCCCCCAGGTTATGCAGCGTCCACGC
Source organism: Chloroflexia bacterium (assembly GCA_036399775.1). GTDB lineage: Bacteria > Chloroflexota > Chloroflexia > QHBQ01 > JADMIH01 > JADMIH01. The sequence continues at coordinate 1,896 of DASWMJ010000018.1, forward strand.
TATGGTCCACCTATCGCCCACTTCGCGCTGGATGGCGAGCGCCTGCTCCAACCTGGCGCGCGCCAGATCGAGGTTGCCTTGCCGGAAGGCCACTCGCCCAAAATTGCTGTGCTCCAATGCCATGCCCCATTGGTCGCCCAACTCTTTATAGAGCGCCAGGCTCTCTTCGTGCAAGGCGGCAGCCCGCTCATCGTCGCCCTGCAATTGCGCCGCCTCTCCCAGGAAGTCGAGCGAGAGGGCGATTCCCCATTTGTCCTCTATCTCCCGGAAGAGGGCCACGCTCTCTTCGCCGAACTGGGTTGCTCCGAGATCGCCCTGCCGCACGGCTACCCGCCCCAGGAAGGTGAGCGTGAACGCCGACCCCCGCCTGTCTTCCAACTCCCTCCATATGCCCAGGCTCTCTTCGAGTAGAGCACGCGCAGCCGTGAAGTCGCTCTGCAAATAGGCCAGCGCCCCATGCGCGCCGAGCGCCTTGGCCCGCGCCCTGTTGCGCGCCTCCGAGCCTGCGAGCGCCAGCACCCGCGCCAGCCACCCACGACCCTCACTCAAATATCCCCTGAAGTACCAAAACCACACAAGCGAGCCTCCAATGCGTAACGCTTTCTGCGCGTCTTCTATCGCACCTTCTTCCTCTTGCTCAGCCTCTCCTAAGTCGCCTATGCGGCTGCCCCAGGCCAGGGCCGCACGCAGATTATCGTGCTCAGCCTCCAGGCGGTCCAGCCAGAGCCGCTGCCCTTCCAGCAGCAATTCCGTCTCGGACTCCTCGGCCAGGTCCAGGTACCAGTTCAGGTGCCTGCTGCGTAGGCGCGCCATCTCGCCCGATGCTTCCAACTTCTGCCATGCATACTGCCGGATGGTCTCAAGGAGGCGGTAGCGCGCCTCGCCTTTGCGCTCCTCCATCTGCACGAGCGACTTATCTACCAGTTGCGAAACGAGGTCGAGCACTTCGTATTCGTCGCTGCCCGTGCCGCACACCGACTCCACCGCGTCGAGGGTGAAACTCCCCGCGAAGACCGATACCCCGCGCAACAACGCCTGCTCTGCTTGGGGTAAGAGGTCGTAGCTCCAATCCATCAGGGCCTCAAGCGTCTGGTGCCTGGGGGAAACCATACTGTTCGTCACGCGCAACAGCCTGAACCGCTCTCCGAGGCGCTCCAGTATCTGCTCTACCGACAGCACTTTCATGCGGGCCGCCGCCAGTTCGATAGCCAGGGGGAGGCCGTCAAGCTGCTGACAAAGTTGCGCGACTTGCTGCGCGTTGTCGCTCGTCATCCTGAAGTCGGGGCGCTTCAGATTGGCCCTGTCAACGAAGAGCCGCACAGCTTCGTACCGACCAAGCTGCTCAATATCAGATAGGTGCGCGGGGTCGGGCATCGAGAGCGGGGGCAGCCGCCAGGCTATCTCGCCGTCGATACCGAGCGCCTGCCTGCTGGTAGCCATGATGCGCAACTCCGGGCAGGCTCTCAGTAAAGCGTAAGCCAGGGAAGCGCAGGAGGCGATGAGGTGGTCACAACTGTCCAGGGCGAGCAAGAGTTGCCGAGGCTGTAGATATTCCACCAGCGTCGTCATCAGGTCGCGCCCCGGCTCCTCGCGCAGTCCCAGGGTGGCGGCCACCGCCTGCAATACAAGTGCGCTCTCGGATAGTGCGCCCAATTCGACTATCCATACGCCGTCCGGGTACTTGTCGAGGGAGTCACTCGCTACCCGCAAAGCCAGCCGCGTCTTGCCCGCGCCGCCCGTGCCGGTCAGCGTGAGGAGGCGCGTGCTGTCTAGCAGGCGCGCTACTTCCTCTGTCTCGCGCTCCCGCCCTACGAAGCTGGTCAATTGCTGGGGTATGTTGTTAGGTGAGGTCACTCAATAAGCCTCCGTCAATACGCCTATTATACAGGAAGCAGGGGTTCTAACCGCAAAGACGCAAAGGATCGCAAAGTTCGCTAAGGTTCTATGGTTTGTTGTGGAGAGGCGTGATTTATCGCGCCCTGGTTGGGATACGTACAGACCTGGTTCACCATCCCAACCAGGGCGCGATAAATCACGCCCCTACGCCCTATTATGGACTCTTACGGCTTCTTAGCGGACTTTGCGGTGCTTTGCGTCTTTGCGGTTAGGATGGCTATCGTAGCCCCTGGCGGCGTTCGCTTAAATCAGCGACAATAACGGCGACTATACTATGAGGAAGCGAGCATGAATATAAGATGTTGATACGACCGGAAACCGTGCGGGACTATGCCGCGATAGCCGCAGTCCACGCATACGCCTTCCGCAACCACGCAGCCGAGGCGGCTATAGTTGCTCTGCTACGGCATCGCACCGCTTTTGACCCGGAGCTTTCGTTGGTTGCCGAAGTGGGAGGGGAGATCGTGGGGCACGTGCTCTTTTCTCCGTATACTGTGCGCTTGCTGGGGCAGGATGTGAGGGCGGTAAATCTCGCGCCGATTGCAGTTCACCCTGCTTATCAGGGTAAGGGCGCAGGTGGGCAGCTTATCAGGGAGGGACATGCTAAAGCACGCGCTAAAGGCTACCCGCTCAGTTTCCTGCTGGGACACCCGACTTATTACCCGCGCTTCGGCTACCAGACCCACGTTTATGGCGCTTCGTCGCTGACCATCCCTGCTGCTTCTATCACTCCTGCTGAGATGGAAAGGCGGGCGCCAATTCCTGGCGATATCGCTACTCTTTGCGAGTTGTGGCTGCGCGATGAAGGGGAGGTTGACTTCGCCCTGGACCCAGGTATGGAGTTGATGGATTGGGTAAGCCCAAGTCCTATCGTGCAAGCTAATGTTTATGTACGTGAGGGGGAAATCGTGGGCTATACGCGAGCGCGTAAGGACGCTCCGGGACAGCCTATCGTCTTCCTGGCCCGCGACTCCTCAACGGCGCTGGCAATGGCGGGCAGCATAGCTCACCAGGAGGGGCAAACGTCCCTGACGGAGATCGTGCTGCCTCTGCACCCTTCGTCCTGCTCCGGCGCGGCCCTCGGTGCGGTGGATGGTGCTATGTGGAAGACGAGCGCGTGGGCGGCGGGTATGGCTTGCTCGCTTGCGGTGAGTGTCTTCGATGAATACCAGGCGCAAGTTAAGTCGGGTGAGCGTGTCCCTGGACGTGTTATCTGGCCGGTGGCGTTTGAGATTGCGCCTTAGTGTAAGTTCAACGTAAGGGCGGCGGACACACAGGTTCGCTGTCATTGGGGCAGCAGGCAAGCATAGTACGCCATCCCCGACAGGGCGACCCGGCGGGTCGCCCCTACGGAAGATTCCTTTCAATGCCCTGGCAGGAGCGAGCCTACAAGCTCGCGTACTCGTTGGGCTATCCCGCCGTTGAGGGCACCGGGGGGCGGCTGGCGGAGGACGTGTATCGGGCCTCTACGTTCTAGCACTTTATAGTCGGTGGTGCCGTCCTTTTGTCGCCTGAAGCGTATGGTGACGAAGGAGTCTTTTACGCGCAGGTTTCGCAGGGTCAGATCGGGCAGCCAGGGGGGTAGGTCGGGTTCGAGGAAGAGCATGTTCAGGGGGGCATAGGTGAATATGCCCAGCATGGCCTGTACGAACCAGGCGATAGCCGTCGCGGACCAGCCTTGCGGGGCGCACGCGTCGGGGTAGAGGCCGGGGTGGGGGTGCCGGGCGTCGCGGGGGAAGCCGCCGAACGCCTCCGGCAGCCGCCTGTGCTCGAAGAGCGTGGTGGCGTCAAACATAGCCTTCGCCAGGGCGTTGCATTCCGCCCCGAAGCCGTATCGCTTCATGCCGAAGGCTATCGTGGCGTTCTCGACGGGCCACACCGAACCCAGGTGGTATTTGATGGGATTGTAAGCGGGGTTCTCGGAGGAGAGAGTGCGTATGCCCCAGCCGGTGAACATATCGGGCGACATGAGGCGGCGCACGACGTGGGGCGCGTATTTGTCGTCGATTATGCCCGTAGCCAGGCAGTGCCCGGCGTTGGAGGCGACAGACTTGATCTGCTTCTTATCAGGGTCGAGGCCGAACGCTATGAATCGCTCGTCCGGCATCCAGAATTTGTCATTGAAGCGTTTCTTGAGCGCGGCAGCCTCGCGGAAAAGCTGGAAGGCCCGCGCAGGCTCTCCCATCGAGAGAAAGACCTCGGCCATGAGCAGCTTCGCGGAGTACCAGTAAGCCTGTATCTCGCAGGGGGCGATGGGCGGCTCGACTTCCCTGCCGTCCGCGTAGCGCACCGGGTCGCCCGAATCTTTCCAGCCCTGGTGCTTCTGGCCCTTCGGCGAGCGGGTCTTGTACTCGAGGAAGCCGTCGCCGTCCAGATCGGCGCGCGTATCGAGCCAGTCCAGCACGCGGCGCGCAGGCTCAAGGAACTCGCGCGTCAACTCTTTGTTTCCGGCCACGATATGGTGCCCGCCCACAAGCACAAGGTAGGCGCAGGGTGCCGCGTAGTCGCCGTAGTCGTGCAGCCAGGGGGTGAGGCCAAGCAGGGCGAGCGGGCTGTCGCGGACCTGTTGGGGCACGCGGCCCGGCTCTTCATCGAAGAAATCGTCCCGCTTGCTGCCTATGTACTTCGCCAGGAGGCGCAAAGTGCCCTCCGCAGGCAGATGGGAGAAGAATAGCGCCTGCCCGGTCATAGTGAGGGCGTCGCGGCCAAAAAGGGTGTTGTAGAGGGGCACGCCTGCGGCCGGCACCGACATCTCGGCGGGCGTGTCTCCTTCGCCCAGTCCGAGCGCGGCTACGTCCCTCACCGCACGGTCCCAGGCAAGCTGCACCGTTGGGTTGCGCGTCTCGATACGGGTAGCCTGCCGCAACCAGGCACGTCGCACCTTATCGGCAGGGGTTGCTACTTTCCCGAATGCATCGCAACCAAAGAGGGGCAGGCTGGCCTCTCCATCCGCTATTGGCGACACTTTCACGCAGAATCGCCTGCTCTCCTGCGGCCCCAACTCAACCGTATAGATGACGCGTTCATCCTCGAATCGCGGCGACGATGGCCCGCCTGGAAAGGTCAGGAGCACGCCACGAGGCAGCCTGGGGTGCTTGTAATCGAAGCGCAACTCTCCACCACCGCCAGGTAGGTCACGCCAGGCCATCTCTACAGGGGCATCCTGCTGCCGCTTGCCTGCCCGCGCCTCCATCAAGTCGGCGAAGTCTGCTCCCGCCTCCCAGGATAGCTCCAACCGGGCAGGGGTAGTGCCGTAGTTCCTTACGTCCACATCCTCGTGCAGACCGCGCCCGACGAAGCGCGCCACCCGGATAACGACCTGCCTGTCTACCTCGTGTACAGAGAGGCCCAGCGCGTCTACTTCGTCGCTCGCCTCACGCCTGGGGGGAGCGACGTAATAGGCCAGCGTGGAGTAGGGATCAACCGCGCTGATAGCGTCCAACCTGGGCGACTCTCCGTTCACCAGCAAGGTGTACTTGCAGAGCAGGCGCATGTCGCGCTCGTATAGACCTTCCAAGCCCTCTCCAACCGCGCCTCTGCGGTCTGTGATAAGCATCGATCGAGCGTGGTAGGCAAACAGCAGTTCCGGGTAGACGCGCAGTAGTGTTTCCGTGCTCATTTAGATAGGTATCCTCATGCCGGTGTCTAACCTTTCCCCGGTAGTGGCAAAGTAGTGTATCCATTCGCAGCCGCACTATAACTTGTCATCCTGAGAGAAGCGAAGGATCAGCGCGGGAGAGCAATTGTTCAGGAGGATGATCCTTCGCTTCTCTCAGGATGACAAGGGCACAGGGTTAATAGAAGGAGAGACACATTATTTGCAAGATGCTCCACTGAGCGTAGGGAAGAATCCCGCTTCTCGCGTATATGCTTAGTCAGAGTTCTCAAGACAAGAGGATGCGCGAGGGACGAGATTCTTCGCTGCGCTCAGAATGACAAGGGTACTTTTCCTTCTCCCCTAGCACAACTCTTTTAGCCCAACACTCAAAATGACAAGGTCTGACCTGGTATCCGCCCGGTTTAGATCCAATCGTCATGCTGCTGGGCATGCAACTACCCTCCAAACACTTGACCCTCGTGCTTCTGGCTATGCAATAAATGTGCCTGAAAATGTCGTCCTGGGCGGGCCATGAGACCTTCCACCAGGGGGATGGATGTGTATAACTTGTTGCGTTATCTATTGACGCGCGTCTCTTGAGGCTGTATACTGCCATTACTTCGAGACGGACGGTTCGCCGGAAGTTTCGAAGGAACAGAAATCCAGAGGGTCCTTCACCGGATTGTCTGGATTTTCTGTTTAACATGCGTTCGTGGTGCGACCCACTAATCAGGACTAGCCCAAATTGGTGGTCTAACATAGCTCCATAGGATAATTGCGAATATTATTCTCAGTGTGCTATCATGATACTGCGAATAGCGCATAACGATGCCATTTACGGGAAAGGAGGGTCCGACTAGAAGAGCGAGGCTGAGAGCAGCATTATTGATAGTAGTAGCGCCAGGACTCGTTGCGGAGGCGGCGAGTTGACGAGGTGGAAGCCAAGAGAAAGGTTCGGCGGATGGCTTCCCGGCACCCACAGTCGTAAGCTGCGGACAAAACTGGCGGGCGACCCCCAGGACACCAACCGGCAGCGCGTGGCGGGGCATCAGGCCTCGAAACCCCCTGCTCAATCCTCTCCTTTTATTTTCCAAATCCCCTCAAACAATCTGGCTGAGTTAGCCAGTGGTCAGTGGTCAGTGGTCAGTGGTCAGTGGTCAGTGGTCAGTGGTCAGTGGTCAGTGGTCAGTGGTCAGTGGTTAGAATCTATAGCATGTGCTAGGAAAGCGTAGCCAGGAGTCAGGTCCTGGCTGGCTCTATATCGCGCACGCTGCATGCGGCTTCACATGGATAAGGAGAACAAACAATGTGCGGAATCTTTGGGTACACCGGAAAGCCTACCAACGCAGCCGGACTGGTCTTTGCCGGTCTGAAGAAGCTCGAATACCGGGGTTACGACTCGTGGGGCATAGCAGTGGGGGCAGGGCACACCATATACACGGCCCGCGACGTGGGTAAGCTGGGGAGGGCACCAGAAGACCTCCCGGCGGCGGGGCTGGCGCTGGGGCACACGCGGTGGGCAACAACCGGGGCCGTCACAGAGGCGAACGCCCACCCCCATCACGATTGCACGGGGCGCATCGCCCTGGTCCACAACGGGGTCATAGAGAATTACCTGCCTCTGCGCGAAGGTCTCAAGGAGCGCGGGCATGCCTTTCAATCGGAGACCGACACCGAGGTTGCTGCCCATATGCTCGAAGAGGAGATGGCTGCTCTCGAAGCCGCCGGTGGAGGCACGCTGGCAGAGGCGTTGCGCCGCGTCAGCCTGAAGCTTACCGGCCTCAACGCTTTTGCCGCCCTCGACTCGCAAACGGGCGAGATGGCCGCAGTGAAGAACGGTTCGCCCCTGATCGTCGGGCTGAACGGCGGCGCGAACTACCTGGCCTCCGATCAGGCCGCGTTGCTGGCGCATACCGACAGACTGCTTTTCGTGAGGGATAACCAGGTAGTGAGCCTCCACCCCGGCAAGGTTGATCTGTTCGACGCGGCAACGGGGCATGCCCTCCCCCTGGAAGTGGAGCAGGTAGAGTGGCGGCCCGAAGAAGCCGAACTCAACGGGTACCATCACTTTTTAGAGAAGGAAATATGGGAGCAGCCGGAAGTGTTCCGGCGCATAGCCACACAAGGCATCGAGCAAGCGGATAGCCTGGCGACCTTCCTGGCCGGGGCGCGCAAGCTGTACTTCACCGGCTGCGGCACGGCCTACCACGCCGCGCTCACCGGCAGCTACCTGCTAGCTATCGAGGCACGCAAGCATGCAATTCCAATCTACCCACACGAGCTAGGCAACTTCGCCCCTCTCATGGAAGAAGGGGACGTTTTGCTGGCGCTATCGCAGAGCGGCGAGACCATAGATGTGCTGGATGCCGTGCGCGCTGCGCGGTCACAGGGAGCGAAGATAGGCGCGCTTACAAACGTGCCAGGCTCTACCCTCACCCGCGAGGCCGATTGCCGCGTCATGCTGGGGGCGGGACCGGAGAAGAGCGTACTCTCGACCAAGACCTTTACCGCCAAGCTGGCATATCTGCTGCTGGCGGCAGGCGCGCTGGCGGGCGATGTGATGCGCCACGTCCCCACATTGCACGCTGCGGCGGACGATATTGACGAGTTCCGCGAGGGGAAAGATGGCAGGCTGGACGCCCTGCGCGACGCGGCTCACCACATAGCGGGGCATAACCAGCTTTTCCTGCTTGGGCGCGGCCTCGGCTACCCTATGGCGCTGGAAGGGGCGCTGAAAATAAAGGAAGTATCCTACATCCACGCTGAAGGGTTCGCCGCCGGGGAATTGAAGCATGGTGTCATTGCCCTGATAGAGCCGGGCACGCCTGTCATCGTATTCGCCCCAGCGGGCACGGACGAGGCGCACATGCTCACCGCCGCGGGCGAGGTCAAAGCGCGAGGCGCGTATATAGTCGGCATCAGCCCACGCAGGCACTCGGTCTTCGACGCTTACCTGCCACTACATACGCAGGGCCACGCCTTTTACCTGTCGGCTACCGCCGCTATGCAACGCCTGGCCTACGAATTGGCCCTATTGCGCGGCACCGACCCCGACAAGCCACGCAATCTGGCGAAGAGCGTGACGGTGCGGTAGCGGCGGAAGTGGCACCAGAAGAGGTGTTCGTGGTAATAAAGTTGCGTACTCTGAGTAAACGCGCGTACTGAGTGTAAATGCGCGTACTGGCCTATTTCAGTGATGCACTTCGTAATTGAGCCACAATAAAGTCCAGCACGATCCAATAGAGTTGAAAACCGTATAATGAAGTGGCGAATCCTGTCATTGACTGAGCGTAGGATTCTACCCAAAGCGAGCTTTGCACGGGAGGCAGGCCTTGGCCCAGGCGCTGCCCACCTGTGGTGCTAGCCATGGCCTCCGCAAGGTAACTGATATGCCGGGCGAGAATGGCAACCTCATACCGCCCTTTTTAGAAGTTCAAACGATACGCCTTCCGGGCATGGACCATACTGCTTTGTCCAACTCGCTCGATTGCTTGCCAAATGTTCATAACACCCTCTAGCACGGAGTTTATGACGTTTCGTGCTCTCTGTCTTCAGCTTACTCTAAAATCGAAAGCCTTTGAAAACTCCTGCCCAGCCCGATGGCTCAGAAGTGTGGATCATCCTAGGGAGCGCAGAAAAGCCCTTGGCTACACCCCTACATCGCCAAGACACGTAAGGGCATGTCACTTTTTCAAGAGGGCAGACGTAAGGAGTGTAATCGGCTTATTATCTTTCCCGTAGTAATTGAGATAGGCTTTGAATATACCTATTGGGGTTGTGGAAGCAGGTTTTGGCAGTACAATAGAATCACGTGGAAGCAAGAGTCAACTGGAGTGCATGATACATAATTAGATCTGCATAGAAACACGAAAGCTTGCAGTCCTTTGGCATAGGTGGTGCAAGCTTCCTGTGAGCGAGGCCACTGCTACAGAGACTGCAGCATAGGCATCTTTCTCGGCTTAGACTACGCATCTTTTCCTTTTACAAGGCGAAGAGATATCGTACTCCATCCCGAGCTTTTGTCCATATTACCTTACCGCCCCGAAGCGCAATGTTGCGCAACAAGGCAATTTGGTGTATATATGTGGTAATAAGGTGGAATTCCTATTAGATTCGAGGATCATAATGTTGCATCCAGCCAAGGAACGTGAGTCTAATTGAAGCATCTATAGAAATTGGGGACACTCACCCACGTAACAACTCGTACCTGCCCTGAAGGATATTCTTTATTGGATCAGACCACAAAGTGAGTGGCGCGTGGATATTAGCAGTTACCTGATATTCCTAATAGAACAAGAAGTGTGGTCATGAGAAGCAACTGAAACGAACAGATGCCAAAAGAACTTCCGAAATTTGAGAGAGGTGAGGACCCTGCGGACTGTGCTATCAAGCTACGTCTCGCGGTCTTCGGAACGCAGAGTGCTACAGCCGCCTATTATAGGGTTAATCCAGGGTCGATCAGCAAGTATGAAAGTGGAGCCATCACGCCTCCACCGGGCTATCTGGCGAGTTTGAGCCGTTTATTGCTGTCCGTTGACGATCAGGTCATGCTATCCGACGCCGAACGAGCGTCCCAACAACAATTCTTGCTCGCCCAGATCAGGGAGTTAATGCGCTGGTTCCCGGATAAATACAAACGCGATCTGCCTTTTTCAAATTGGGACCAACTCTGCGTGGCGGCTGACCAGTATGAAAGCAAACATTTGGGCCGACCTGGCGCTTCAGCACCTATAAAAGCGCTGGATAGTGAGCGTCAGCCTGGGCGCTTCGATAGCCCTACGCTTGTTGAAGTACAGGCGCAAAGCAGACAGAATACTTCAAGCGGGCCGACAAGCACGGATACAAGTTTGCCCCAAATTGGCCCGGCACCAGGGAGTGCGCCCCCGATTCCCACGCTGCTCCTGGGCCGCGATGAAGATTTGCGCCAGTTGAAATACCGTCTCGGCGTTGGCGTTTCTGCGGAAGCGCCGGTGCCGCTCCGCGTCCTGACTGCGATGCGAGGGTGGCCTGGGGTTGGCAAAACCAGTCTTGCCGCTGCCCTGGCGCATGATCACGATATAAGGCAGAGATTCCCTGATGGTATCCTCTGGGCATCCCTGGGCCAGAACCCTTCTATCTTTGCCGAGCTACTTGCCTGGGGCCGTGCATTAGGCCACCCGGATATTGAACGCGTTAGCAGTATTCAGGAGGCATCGGCGCGGTTGAGCGGGCTACTACACAATCAACGGCGTTTGCTTATCGTGGATGATGTCTGGGAAGTGCCCCATGCCCGACCGTTTCAAGTTGGCGGGCAGCATTGCGCGTTGCTGCTCACTACACGCCTCCCAGAGGTCGCCGAGGCAATTGCCCCCCCAGACGACATATATCTGCTGGATGTGTCGAGCGAAGAAGCAGCTTTGGAGCTGCTACGAATCCTGGCCCCAGGTGTGGTCGCCGCCGAATTTGATGCCTGCAAAGTTCTGGTGAAGGAACTTGAAGGGCTGCCGCTGGCTATTGAGGTCGCTGGACGCTTGTTACAGAGTGAAGCCCGATTGGGTTTCGGGGTTGCTACTCTACTGGCCGAGCTTCGTGAAGGATCTCGCCTGCTGAAAGCTCAGGCACCAGCTGACCGGGCAGAGGTAAGCAACCAAACCACCCCTACTATCGCTGCGCTATTGCAGAAGAGTACGGACCGGCTGAAGTTCAGGGCGCGAGCCTGCTTTGCCTACCTGGGCGCGTTCGCGGCTAAACCGGCAACATTCGATGAGATAGCTCTTAAATCCGTATGGCAGGTTGCCGATCCTCGCCCGATGATACGCATCCTGGTGAATCGGGGTCTACTTGAACCCATGGGTTCCGGGCGCTTCTGGTTGTCCAGTCTGCTGGTTGAGCACGCACGGGCGCTTCTCACAGACTCAATTGAGCAAGCGGAATCTTCAACTGTGCAGTCGGTTGATAGTGAATCATGGATGCTGGCACATTCCCTAAGCTCTGGTCAAGACCTGTCTGAGCTAGATATACCCTTGATAGATGAGCCTTTCTTCTCTGTCAACGACGATAGCCCGTCATGCTATCAGTATTTGCTACAGGCTTTGCATCCGAATGGTCTCTGTTGCCCAAATGGACACCATCTACCTGCAAATCAGCGCCCACACAAGCGCCCTGCGAATAATGGGCGTCAGACAATAGTGAGTTATCGCTGTCGCAAGTGCAAGGCAGTGTTTAATGCCCTCACGTCGACACCACTTGCCGGAACACATTATCCCTGTGGAATAATCGTTCGTTTTCTACAGGGACTAAAAGCAAACAAAACTGTGCATCGTTTGGCTGGAGAACTCGGCTGTGATTATGCCACCCTCCTTAAGTGGCGGCGCCGTTTAGCGCAAGATGGCTTCTCTACTCAATCGGTGCATACACCATGATCTCCTCCGTGATCTCCTGTTCAAGATAACTGTCTATCCAGCCATATCGTCACTGCTTATGTTTTGCCAAATCCTGGCCCATCCACTTGGGCGACCATAAATTAAATTGCACCTTGTTACGCCGTATTACACCATATTACGCTCTATCGCGTCGTCAGTTTTGGCATTATAATAGGCCCAAGTGTAACCGTGTTACACTTCCGCATACTGTCCGCGACCCTTTGGCAGCATGCAGCAGGCAAGACAACAATATTGTGTTGTGCCGTCATAATGGCTAGCCCGGCACCTCAATTTGATCGTCTTGATCTACGGCATGATAGGTGGCGTGGATGTCTGTGGATTTGGAGTGAGGCCAACTGCTACGGAGGCTTTCTGTTGCCCGTGTTCCGCTTCCGCGGACAACGCACCTCCGTTAGCTACGCTTCCGACGAGGAGGTGCGTTATGCCCATCGATTGGGAACGCCCGATTGTCGAAGCCGTCATCCGTCTTGTGATCCAGTGGATCATGATGCGGATGATCCGCTTGGTGACGCAAGAGTTGTCAGGCCGGAAGGGTGCGCAGGGAAATAACAACCCTGAGACTCGGTCGGCCACCAAGATAACCCGCGTGTTGCAGGGCGGAAGCAGGCTCCCACGACCACCAGATCGGGGAGTCCGCCGGCGACGACACGGCTCTAGAAGGACATAGAGTAATCAAGCTTGTCGTAAAACTTATGCGGTCGCATAGAGTACGGCGAGAGGCTGGCCATCAGAGCTACGCGGATGCGTAGCTCTGATACTTTAACGCTTTACGCTCAAAGTCAGCATGATCGTTCTTTTCACAGAAGAGAATCAATTCAGGATTTGACCGGACATGCTCATACAAGCTGCTCTTCGAAATGCCAAGCTCGGCAGTCATTTGTACCGACTGTTACTATCGTTCCCACCAGAAAATAGGTAATCTGAAATAGCACACGTAGCCTTCTAATCACCTTGCTCTTGTACTTATATGGTATAATATGCCCGCCGCCTCTCATGGGGCGTTTGCTTTCGTTACCCTATCTCCAGGTATAGGCGCTCCATGCCCCTGAACGAAGCCGACACTCGCGCAAAGCTTATCGATCCTGCACTTCGCTCTAGAGGCTGGACGGAAGACCTTATCCGCCGCGAGGAGTCCGCTGGGGCCATTCACATCTTCGATGGCTACCCTCGTAAGCAAATGCGTGGCCGCGTAGACTATACTTTGCGTGTCAAGGTGAACTCGGCTGCTCAACCTGTCGCCGTTGCCCTAATCGAGGCCAAGTCAGAAGATCTCCCTCCAACTCACGGCCTTGAGCAAGCTAAGCTTTACGCCGCTTCCCAACGCCTCAACGTTCCATTTGTCTACTCCACCAACGGCCACCTCTTCGTTGAGTACGACAGCTACTCCGGCCTCACCACCGACCCACTCGCACTTTCTCACTTCCCCACACCCTCCGATATACGTGGGCGCTACGAGCAAAAGGTAGGTTTCTCCCTCGCCGACCCTGCAGCGCGCCCACTTCTCTCCCCTTACTCCGGAGGCGAAGCAGGTCGCCGCTACTACCAGGACGCGGCCATCCGCGCAGTATTCGAGAAGCTCGCCCGTTGCGATAGCGAAAGCGCCCCGCGCCGTGCCCTCCTCACCCTTGCCACGGGTGCAGGTAAGACCTATATCGCGGTACAAATACTGAAGCGCATAGCCGATGCAGGCCAGCTTCACCGCGCACTCTTCGTCTGTGACCGTGACGAACTGCGCTCCCAGGCATTGGGCGCACTGCAAAACGTGTTTGGTGCCGATGCCGCTTCGGTCTCCGGCTCTAACCCTCAGAAGAATGCCCGCGTTCTCATCGCCACATACCAGACCCTCGATGTAGATAGTGACGAGGCAGATGCCTCTTTTCTGGAGGCAAACTACCCGCCCGACTACTTCTCCCATATCATAATTGACGAGTGCCATCGCTCCGCCTGGGGCAAGTGGTCCGCTGTGCTCACTCGTAACCCCAACGCTGCCCAGATCGGCCTTACAGCCACCCCGCGCCAGCTTGAAGTCACGGAGAAGAACAGCGAAGTCCTGGCCGACCTCGCCATATCTGCAGATAACATGCGCTACTTCGGCGAACCCGTTTATGAGTATGACATCGCCCAGGGCATCGAGGACGGCTACCTTGCCGCTTGCGAGATCGTGCGCCGCAACATCTTCCTCGACCGCAGTATTGACCCCGAAGAGAACACAGGTATCGAGCGCGACAATCTCAATAGCAAGCGTCTAGTCGACTCCAACACGGGCGAGATTCTGTCCGTCGCTGAAGCCCGCGAGCGCTACTCCGCGGGCTCCTTCGAGGATAAGCTGCTTATGCCTGACCGCGTGCAGGCCATGTGCGAGGACCTTTTCTCTCACCTCCTTGCCACTGGCGGCCCTGAGCAAAAGACCATTATCTTCTGCGCCCGAGATTCCCACGCAGACCGGGTCGCTACCGAGCTAAACAACCTCTACGCTGCATACTGCTCGCGTCAAGGTCTCAAGCGCGCTGTTCCATACGCCTTCAAATGTACAGCCGCCAACGCCGGGGGCGAATACCTCCCTGACCTGCGCGGCAACCGCCGCCGCCACTTCATCGCCTGCACTGTCGATCTGCTTACGACAGGGGTCGACGTGCCGTGCGTCCGCAACGTGGTATTCTTCAAGTACGTTCGCTCTCCCATTGCCTTCTACCAGATGGTGGGACGCGGCACCCGCCTTGACCCCACCACCGGCAAACTAATGTTTCGCCTCTACGATTACACCAACGCCACACGCCTCTTCGGTAAGAGCTTCGTAATGAAGGGCACCTCTCCTCGTGAGGGCACAGGCGAGCCCGGCCCTGAGCCGGAGCGTGCCATTGAAGTACACGGCTTCGAGGTCCACATCACCGACGCTGGGCGCTACATTATCACGATGGTAGATGGCAAAGCGATGCCCGTCACAGTAGAAGAGTACAAGGAGCGCGTGGCCACAGCCCTGGTCGAGCAGGCCCCCAGCCTCGACGCGTTCCGCGCCCTGTGGATCGCGCCTGATGCCCGCCAGTCTATGCTCGCTCACCTGCCGGAAGGCGCTCGCTCGGCAATCCTTCTCCGTTCGCTGGAGAGTATGGATGACTTCGACCTCTACGATGTGCTGGCCGACCTCGCCTACGGCATGGCCGCACGCTCGCGAGCGAACCGTGCCGAGGCTTTCTCCTACAAGAACGGCAATTGGCTTTCCGCTATGCCCACGCCCACAGCGTCCACTGTGCAGGCTATCGCCTCCCAGTTTGCTCGCTCCGGCACAGATGCTCTGGAGAACCCGCACATCTTTAGCACCCCAGAGGTGCATACTGCCGGCGGGCTTCCCGCTCTCAAAGCTCTAGGTAAGCCCGCAGACGTCCTGCGCGAGACTAAAGAAAGGATGTTTGCCGCGTGATGCCATCCTCAATGAGCCACGAACCACTTGGTCGCTACGTTGCGTCTTACCGCAACGGCTTCGGCAGGCGACCTGCGGGACTTGAAGATGGCCCGGTCGTGCTCCGTATTGCTGATACATCATCAGGCACTATTAGTCTATCATCCCCCAGGCGTGTAGCGATGTCAGAATGGGAACGTTCGATCTATGACCTCAGGAGAGGCGACCTCTTGTTCGTCCGTGTGAACGGAAGTGCTTCATTGGTTGGCCGATGTATTCTCGTGGACGTGGACACCAAAGATCTGAGCTTTAATGACCACCTCATTCGTGTGCGTTTGCAAGGGGAAATCGATCCCGCTTACGTTCGGTTGATCTGTGATGCTCCGCAGATACGTAAAGTCATCGTTGACAAAGCGTCAACATCAGCCGGGCAGCTAACAGTGAATCAGGATATTCTTGGCAACCTCGATATTCCCCTCCCGCCCCTCCCCGAACAGAAGCGAATCGCCGCCATTCTCACCGAACAAATCACTGCTATAAACTGCGCCCGCGCCGCCACCCAGGCACAGCTAAACGCCGCCCGTGCCCTCCGCTCTGTCTACATCGACCAGATTTTCAATAGAGTATTAGCTAAGTCGTGGCCTATTCGTCCCCTCGGACAAGTAGGACAAATTGGGTCTGGCATCACGCTTGGGCGCCCTGTCAGAGAAAGTCAAAGTATCTCCGTGCCCTATCTACGGGTAGCTAATGTAAAGGATGGCCACTTGGACCTCACGAGTGTTCTCACGATTGAGGCGACCGAATCCGAAATCATCAAGTGCAAGCTTCAATATGGTGATCTTTTGCTTACTGAGGGTGGAGACCCTGATAAATTGGGACGCGGGACGTTTTGGCAAGAAGAACTGCCCCTATGCGTACATCAGAATCACATCTTTCGCGTCCGCTTCGATCTAGACGTCTTCTCTCCAGAGTTTCTATCAGCGCAGATAGGCTCCCCCTATGGCAAAGCGTATTTTCTTACTCACGCGAAGCAAACAACGGGTATTGCTACCATCAATCAGAAGGTGCTTGCTAATTTTCCTCTGGTCGTGCCGCCAATAGATGAACAGCGCCGTGTGGCCCAGGAACTCGATCAAAAGACGCATACTACAGCCACAGCAATTCAAGTGCTGCAAGCGCAGCTAGACGCAATCAACCAACTACCCGCCGCTCTACTGCGCCGCGCTTTCGGTGGGGAGCTATTGGCTCGCCCCGCCGCCGTAGCAGTACCCACAAGCACACTACCTGCCGGGACTACAGAAGAGCAGCGCGCCGCCATCTTGGCATACATTATTCACTACAATCGCGACAAACCCGATCTTTACCGGACAATCCTAGCAAAAGACTTATACCTCTCTGAAGCTCACGCTGGTGTGCCTAAGGGTGGTGAGTATCTTCGCCTGGCCGCAGGCCCCTTCGCCACTGACTTGAGCCGCCTGGAACGTGTCGCTGCAGAGCAGAAATGGTTCAGGAAGCTTGGCCACAAGCGGAATGGTAGAGATATGGTATGGAGTTACCGGCCCGGTGCCAAGATAGCCGAAGCTCTTGGGACTGCGAAGTCCATTGCTGGCGACAGCCTCGCCACGCTTAACAACCTCCTCGACCTGCTGGCATCCCAGAACACCTGGCACACTGAAATGATCGCTACACTATTTGCCGCTTGGAATGACTTTGTGCTTGAAGGCAACGAGCCCACTGAGGAGCAGATCGTCCGCGAGGTCCGCGAGAACTGGCATCCGAAGAAGGAGAAGTTTAGTCCTGGTAGTTTGCACGAAAAGCTCGCATGGATGCGCGAGCACGACTTGGTGCCACGAGGCCTTGGTCCTCATACCAAGTCGGCATCGGAACCCACGCGAGACGGGAGCCTCTGACCCTAGTCCTGCAAGCCCAGGAGGACCGTAATATGGTAGCAAAGCACTCATCAATATGGGGCATCCGCGCAGGTAAGCATGGAGAGGCTGATACTCTCTTCCTTAAGGAAGGCTACATCGCCATTGACTGGCCCCTCGGTGATCTACGCAAGCTTGCCTCTGACCGAGATGCCTTCAAGAAGGAATATGCCGCTCATTTCCCAGATGCCTCTCCCAGTAAAATCGCCAACGCCGCCGGTCAAATATACAGATTCGCACATGAGATCAAGCAAGGCGACCTCGTTATTTACCCTTCCAAGGTTGACCACCTCATCCATATTGGCGAGGTGTCCGGGCCTTATACCCACCACTCCGCCGCCAACGGGAACTTTGCTCATCGCCGCCCCGTCAAGTGGCATAAGCACATCCCGCGTCAACAGTTCTCCCAAGGTGCGCTTTTCACATTAGGTGCTATACAGACCCTCTTCCTGATCGAAAACTATGCCGACGAGTTCCGTTCAGCCCTGAAAGGCACACTCGCGCCGCAACCCGTACTAGACGATCCCACTGTCGCCCTCATCGCCGAGGACATCGAAGAAACTACCCGAGACTTCATACTGAAGAGGCTCGCCCAGGAATTGAAGGGCCATCAGTTTGCTGACTTCGTCGCGCACCTGCTCGTTACGATGGGCTACCGTACTCGTGTGTCGCCTCCTGGTCCCGACGGCGGGCTTGATATCGTTGCCCACAGGGATGAGTTGGGCTTTGAGCCACCTATTATCAAGGTGCAGGTTAAAAGCACCGAGGCTAGCATCGGCAATGACATCGTACAAGCTCTTTACGGCCAGGTAGACAAGTCCGAATACGGTCTAGTAGTTACCCTAGGTACTTTCACACCTGCCGCAAAGAGCTTCGCGAGAGGGAAGAGCAATCTTCGACTCGTTGATAGATCCGAACTCGTGCTCCTTGTTTTCGAGCATTACGACCAATTTGATTCACGGTATAAAGCTCTCTTGCCGCTCAAGAGAGTCTTTGTGCCTGTGCCGCCGGAAGAGTAGCCAACCTTAATAGTTAGCCTGTTACTAATACAGGGGTAATTCCGACATCTCTCCCACAACCACTGGCGTCAGCATTAACGCGATTCGCTCTATCGCCCATGTAATCAAAAACCTTTGCCAGATCTGCCGCTCATCTAAAGTTGTGGGCACCTTCCAGTACATCCCAGAGCTTGCCTGGCTAGACTTCATTTTCGCAGGACCGTAGGCACTATCATGAATCCAAGTACGGGTCAAATGAATCTCAGGTTGAGCCTGTTTATTGATGGTCTCACTGTTGCGCAGAGCTACGAGGGGCGATCCCTGGCTGTTGAGACCACCGAGTTCACGTCAAGTGGTCAGGTGTTGCCTTGTCTGCATCTTGACTATTCCGTCGCAGTTGATCCATCCCCAACATTGCTGGGGCAGGAATACGTCAATCACATACTTACGGAAGAAGGCGATTTGCTCCTAGAAACGCTCTCCGTCTTGATTGGTGAGCCATATAGGTTACTTCTTTTCACTGCTACACTCGATGGGCAACCTGTCCGATACGAACCAGAAGCTAGCAGAATCATAAGCCTTCGGAATCATGCCAGCGATTTGGCACGTCTGCGACCTCGACCCACTAGCTTCCATGCGGCGGTGACTGACTTCACATGGACTACGCTCGAAACTGTAGTACAGGAATTCCGTGCGAGACGTACAGACGCTCTGAAGGCTCGGATTGCCCTACCGAGGCGTTGGTTTGCGCTAGGGAGCGCTGAAATGTCCAGCCCTCAGAGGCTGTTTGCCTTCTGGCTCTCGTTCAATGCCCTCTATGCAGACCCAGATACCGATGGTGAGAAAGCCCAGATCACAACCTTCATCAAAAAGAAACTTCCTCCTGCTGTGGCGACTCGCTATGTGCAAAACCAAAGGCAGGCACTATCGAACCTCGCTGCTTTTCCCATAACCCTCCGCAGAAGACGCGGCCTAATACAAATTGCTGCCGATCTGGCTGCCGCACTCGCCGTAGAGCCATCTAACCCGATGGAAATAGTGGGGAAATCTTTACTGACTATATATGGTGTGCGCAGCAACCTCTTTCACGGAGAATACGATATAACGACTGCGAACCACTTTGATCAGATAACTTGGGCCGAGCTCCTTCTCTCGCCACTTGTACGTCAGCTAATAGCAGTAGAGATGCTTGGCCACGAATTGCCCCCAGGTCAGTACATTGAACACATTATGACCGGTCTGTAATAAGGAGTCGAAAGTTGAACAATAAGCCTAAAAACGGTAAACGCCTTGCCACCCAGCAGTCGGTCAATCAGGTAATAAAGAACGTCTGCGACATCCTACGCCGCTCGAACGTCTCCAGCGCTATTCAGTATGTCCCAGAACTTACCTGGATCCTCTTCCTGCGCATCTTCGACGAGCGTGAAGCTATCGAAGCCGAAGAGGCCGAGGCGGTGGGCGCAGCTTTCGCCCCTTCGATTGAGTACCCCTACCGCTGGCAGGACTGGGCTTCTCCCCGCGGCCCTAAGCGTACCGAATTACAGATGGGCACTCTTGGCGGTGTCTTCTCCTTCGTCAACGACGAATTGCTGCCCTACCTCAAGGGGCTGGAGAACCGCCCCAACGCCACTCCCCGCCAGAAGATAATCAGCGAGGCGCTCTCCGGTGTGACCCGCACGAGAGTAGATACTGAGCGAAACCTCCTCGATGTCCTCGACCGCATAGACCAGGTTCACCTCGGCGATATAGATGATACCCACATTTTCGCGCTCTCCCAAGTATATGAAGGTCTCCTCCTGCGTATGGGTGAGCGCAACTCCGATGGTGGACAGTTCTTCACCCCCCGTGAGATCATCCGCTCCATGGTGCGGGTGGTCAACCCCCGCGTCGGTGAGACTGTCTACGACCCTTGTTGCGGTACCGGCGGCTTCCTCGCGCAATGTTACGAGTACATGTACGCAGCGCTCAAGCCTGGGGATGGCCCCGACCGGGTTGAGACCCTCAAGCGCCACACCTTCTACGGACGTGAGAAAGAGGACCTGGTGTACCCTATTGCCCTAGCCAATCTCGTGCTCCACGGTATAGATGAGCCTCACATCTGGCACGGCAACACCCTTACAGGACAAGAAAGCTACGGCGGCCTCTTTGCGGGAGCGCCCAACCAGTATAAGGTCATCCTCACCAATCCACCTTTCGGAGGCAAAGAAGGGCTGGATGCACAGACACGCTTCGCCTACAAGACCGGAGCCACCCAGGTCCTCTTCCTCCAGCACGTGATTGACAGCCTGGCTCATGAGGGGCGTTGTGGCATAGTGGTTGACGAGGGCCTTCTCTTCCGCACTAATGAGACCGCATTCGTCCAAACAAAGCGCAAGCTACTCGATGAATGTGATCTCTACTGTGTCGTGAGCCTTCCAGGAGGCGTGTTCACCGCTGCCGGGGCGGGCGTAAAGACCAACCTACTCTTCTTCACCAAAGGCCGCCCCACCGAGCAGACCTGGTATTATGATCTCTCCGACCTCAAGGTGGGCAAGAACACACCCTTTACCATGGATAAGTTAGAGGACTTCTTCCGCCTCTTCCCTGAACGCGGCAACAGCGCCCGCAGTTGGACCGTTCCACGCGCCGACATTGAAGCTAAGAATTACGACCTCAAGGCCGTCAATCCCACGGCAAAAGCAGAAGGCGACACTCGCACCCCTGAGGAGTTACTGGACATTATCGAGGCCAAAGGCAGGGAAGTTGCGGAGGCGCTGGCCGCCCTGCGAGCACTTAGGTGAACAGCGGCGCCAGATAATTGATTGTTACCCGGTTATACCGGAACGTAAGTTGCAATTGCAACGGCGTAGAAGGTCAATTAGCCACAATATAATTCTAGGGCGTATCTGCAAACTATAACCAGAGGAGGATAGCGGCGATGAAGAGGAAGGCTTTGTAGTTGGCAGCACGCTTGTCGTAGCGAGTGGCTATCCTGCGGTACTGCTTCAGCCGGTTGATTAGCCTCTCTACCCTGTTACGTTTGCGGTACGCCTCCTTGTCGAAGCGGCCTCTGTGCTTCTCATTACTCTTACGTGGAATGGTGATGCCAATGCCTCGTTTAGCTAAATACCCACGTATCCGCTTGGAGGAGTATGCTTTGTCGGCAGCTATACGGTGCGGTAAGCGCCTGGGTCTGCCTCTACCCGCACGCTTGATGGCTCCTCCCTC
Source organism: Chloroflexia bacterium (assembly GCA_036399775.1). Classification (GTDB taxonomy): domain Bacteria; phylum Chloroflexota; class Chloroflexia; order QHBQ01; family JADMIH01; genus JADMIH01. The sequence continues at coordinate 23,342 of DASWMJ010000018.1, forward strand.
CATCAACGTCTCGAACATCGTGGACTCGTGGGCTTCTCCGGGTGTTAGCTCAAACACTACAGGCTTACCTTTGCCTTCACACCGCACGTGTATCTTGGTGGAGAACCCTCCCTGGCTGCGGCCTAAGGCTTCGCTTTCAGGTCCAGATGCTGGCTCGCCTGGTTTTGGGTCCCCCTGCCCCCCGCTACGCTCATGCCCCAGCAGCGTGCTGGTGAGCACGCACGATGGAGCTATCTGCGAAGTGGATTTCCCACTCTACCTGACCTTTGGTATCAGCGTCCTTCTGTACCTCAGCAAGGATTCGGTCCCAGATACCAGCCTTACGCCATCGGTAGAAGCGAGAGGACACCGTTTTATACGAACCGTATCGCTCTGGCAAGTCCTCCCAAGGAGCGCCTGTTCTCATGACCCACAGCATGCCGTTGATGACGGTACGGTGGTCTTTGCTTGGCCTGCCTGTATGCGGTTTCTGTGGTGGGAGCAGCGGTCGTAGGCGCTCCCATTGTGCATCGGTTAGCTCATGTCGTCGGGGTGGTGTTTTTGGACTCATGAGCCTATTTTACCAACTTTCAGAGTTTGCGGATACGCCCTAGTGTGCCTTATGCTTGGCAGAAATATAACACACTAAGTTCTGTGCCTTGCCTCCCACTCATCGGTGAACTCCACAATAATACCAGTGACGTACCCAAGGAGCTTCAATTATAATCCCATCTTCGAAGAGCTAACATCACAAAAGGCACCATAACAATTGAATACGTCTTTCCCATTTCGGACCAACTTTCAGAGATTGGTTGACAAACCTCTTGACTTGAACATATGTTCTATATTATATAGTGCATACGAAGGGATTCTGTTCTCTCTTCCTTCACTCAGTCAAGAGGCATCCGCATGGGTTTTATCCATCTTCATTGCCACTCCGCATACTCACTCTTTGAGGGTACTGCCACACCTCAGACGCTCATCAGTATGGCAAAGCGCCTCAAGATGCCAGCCCTTGCACTCACTGACCGTAACAATCTTTATGGTGCGGTACATTTCTATACCCTGGCTCAGAAGGCGGGCGTCAAACCTATCATCGGCATGGAGGTTGACCTCGATGATGGCTCCAATCTGGTGTTGCTGGCTCGCAACCTCGACGGCTATAAAAATCTGTGCCACCTGGCTACTGTGTTGCGGTTGCATTCCGACCCTGAAGCCTTCGCACCTGCCGGTTTCGATGCAGATGCAGATGAAGATGGGGAGGACGAAGAGATACTGCCCTGGGAGGACGGGGTGTGGGGCGTGCCGGTGTTCGGTGAAACCCATAAGCTCACCTCTATTGCGACATCTCGCCCTCCCAAAGAGGCTCGCCTGCCACGCGAGCTGATCCTATCAGGCCGTCATGTCAGGGGCCTTATCGCTCTTTCGGGTGGCAGGCGTGGCCTGGTCAACTCCCTGGTAGCCCAGGGCAATCTCCCCCAGGCAGCCAAAGCTGCGGGCATGCTCCTCTCTGCCTTTGGCGAGGGGAACGTATTTGTCGAGTTGCAGGCTGCGGGCGCAGAGGACATGCCTCTCGTACATGCCCTGGCCGACCTCGCGAGCAGCCTTAGCATTCCCATCGTGGCTACCAACGACGTGCTTTACGCTACCCCCGACGATGCGCGTACAGCCCTAGCGCCCGCGGCAGCCCGCACTGGCTCTTCCCTGTTCAGAGGGACGGAGAATGGCAGCAGTTTCCCTAACGATAACGGCAACGGCGAGTTACAAGAAGAGGTTGGAAGCGAGCGGTACTTCAAGAGCGCCGAGCAGATGGCCGACCTGTTCCGGGATTATCCCCAGGCTATCGCCAATACTCACTTTATCGCAGGGGAGTGCAACGTAGAACTGCCCACCAACAAGCCCCTCCTACCCACCATAGGTCTGCGAGGGGCGGAGACCGCTTACTCCCGGTTGTGGAAACTGGCTTTCGCGGGGGCCACCCGGCGTTACCGCCCCCTCACTGAGCCGGTAACCGCGCGCCTCAAGCACGAACTGGAAATCATAGAACGGCTGGGCTTCTCCGCCTATTTCCTGGCGGTCTACGAAATCACCCGCTTTGCTCATGCCCGCGACATTCCCACTATGGCGCGTGGCTCGGCCGCCAGTAGCCTGGTCGCCTACGTGCTCGGCATCAGCCAGGTGGACCCTCTGGCACACGATCTCCTCTTCGAGAGGTTTCTCAATACTGAGAGGGCCGAATTTGAAATGCCCGACATAGACATCGATCTATGCTGGCGCAGGCGGGACGAGGTGCTGCGCTTCGTCTACGACAACTTCGGACACGGCAACGTAGCCATAGTGGGCACGCACATAACATTTCGTCCACGCTCAGCCTGGCGTGAGGCGGCTAAAGTATTCGGCGTAGGTAAGCATCGCACAAGCTACATAGCCTCTCGGCTCAATGACGTAGTTGACATACTGCCCGGAGAGGAGCCACTCGATGGGACAGATACTGGTGTGGCAGAGGCAGACGCTGACGATTACCGCTCTGAGGACGAAGCCGCGCCAGACCTGAAGCTGCGTGACGCGAGGGAGCGGGAAGCCTACAAGCTGGCCGGGGAGATAAAGGGCCTGCCCAGGCACGCTGGGATGCACTGCGGGGGCGTGGTGATAACCCCTGGTCACATCCCCATAGCCGACCTCATCCCCCTACAAAGGGCGGCGCGAGACCCCGCTCTGGCTATCTCGCAGTATGACAAGGACGCTATCGAGCGCCTCGGCCTGGTAAAGATGGACCTGCTGGGCAGCCGGGCGCTCACCGCCCTCGTGGATGCGCTGAGGGCATCTGGCCTGGCGCAGGGCGAGGGCAGGGGTGACGTGAGCCAATCGTTGGAGGCTATCCCTTTTGACGACCAGGCTACCTACCGCATGATGGCCCAGGGGGAGACACTGGGATGCTTTCAATTGGAGTCGCCAGGCATGAGAGGGTTGCTCAAATGGTTGCGTCCCAAGAGTATGGCTGACGTTGCGGCCTCCATCAGCCTGTTTCGCCCCGGGCCGTTAGAGGGAGGTTTCTTAGAGAGGTTCATGCGTAGGCACCTCGGCCAGGAGGAAGTGAGCTACCCGCACCCCTCGATGGAGGGTATCCTGCGGGAGACAAAGGGCATCATTCTCTACCAGGAGCAGTTCCTCCGGCTGGCGCACGAATTGGCGGGACTTGGGCTGGGAGAGGCCGAGAGGCTACGTAAAGAGATCGGCAAGGCCAGGACGCCGGAGGAGCGAGCGAGCATCGGCGCAGCGTTCGTGGCAGGGAGCATCGAGCGCGGGATAGACCAGTTACAGGCAGAGAAAGTGTGGGAGGTGGTGGCCGGGTACAGTGGGTTCGGTTTCTGCAAGGCGCATGCCGCCTCGTACGCGCTCACAGCTTACCGCTCGGTCTTCATTAAAGCCTATTATCCGGCAGAGTTCATGGCTGCGGTCGTCAACAACGGTGGTGGATACTACGGTCCTGCCGTCTACCTGGAGGATGCCCGCAGGCTGCGCGTCACGCTCCTACCGCCCGACGTAAACCTGAGCGGGGCGTGGTGCGAGGTGCAGCCCCGCACTCGTGCCATACGCCTGGGCCTCCAGTTTATCAAAGGCTTATCAGAGCGTACCATCGCCGCCCTGGCATCTGAGAGGCGTAGTGAGGGTCATTTCGCCTCGCTCCCTGACCTCCTGGCGCGTGTAGATATGAGCGCACGAGAGGTAGAAGCGCTGGTCAAGGTGGGGGCTTGCGATAGTCTCGGCATGGAGGGTGTACCCTCCTTGACACCCCTCCTGGGAGAGGTGGGCGAGGCAGTCGGCGCGGTCTATTCTGGTAAGCTGAACCGCAAGCAGATGATGTGGCTGCTACCTTCGCTGCTCTCTCTGCGCCACCTCAGGGGTAGGGGTATGTTCCGCCGCGTTCGCGCCAGCATGGAGACGGAAGCTAGTATACATGCTACTGGCACGCATGGCGATGCCATGCAGACGATGATGGGCGAGTTCACCGTGGGGGGTGAACGCCCCCGGGTGTTGGGCACGGGAGTTGAGAATCTCCGCGTGCCCGATATGGACGACTATACTATCTCCGAAAAGCTGGGGTTGGAGAGGGAGGTCCTGGGATATACAGTGAGCCAGAATATGATGACGCTGTTCGCAGATGCGCCTGGTATAGAGAGGGTCACTCCTAGCAACGAGCTATCGCGGCAAGCTGGCCGCCAGGTCGAGGTGGCGGGAGTGGTAGTAGCGGGACGTAATCACACTACGCGTACGGGTGAGAGGATGCTATTCTGCACTCTGCAGGACGCGTACGGCCTGCTCGAGGTAGTGTTCTTTGCCGACGCCTACAAGATATGCAGAGCTACGCTGGCTAACGGTGGGCATGGCCCGTATCTTGTCCGAGGGCAGGTGCAGGTGAGCGGCAAGGGGCGCGGTGTTGGCCCCCAACTCCCCCAGGACCTCCAGCCCACAGATGCTGTAGCAATGAAGATGCACCCTGTGGTGGTTGCCCAGAGCCTGGAACCCTTGGAGTACGAGTAAAGCTCTCACACCCCTTCCTGGTGGCACTTACGTGGGCATATCTGCAAACTACTGATTAAGAGCTAGTTCCCGCTTTCCGCCATAGTACCAAAGTCCGCAGCTAAACTTTCCTGGCTAAGTTAGTGTCTGGATGCAGTACCACTAATTTAGCCTCCATTGTACATTGATAACATGTTTACCGTGTTTCGCTTCCGATACAATATGATAATTAGCTAATGATAGCTAAGTCCTTCTCAAAACCAATGCAGCAAGGCAATTAATTGCCTTGCTGCGTCTAACTGCTACGATAACTGTTTCATAGCAATTTAGTTGCCTCCATAGCAGGCATTCTGCGGAAACGATTGGTTCCATATTCTGCAAAAGTCCTGGCGTGCTGAGTCGGTTATGATTGCTGGCTCACCACTGACCTTGACTCCGATTATGTCGCCTTGAATATCCGCTGGATCGTCTCCAAGTTTGAACCTATCTCTCCTAATTAGCCATTTGAAGCCGCTTTCCATTGTCTCTCCAACAGCACCCGTAGCTCTTTCGCTAGAATTAGCAACATTAGGCACCAAGGGAAATTGTCTACTGTAATAGCCAAGGTACACATTGCCTGGTACGCTATTGGAAACTACCGTGTCGCATATGAACACAGTTTTCTCGTCCTTAAGGGTGTTATGCTTAAAGTCAGCCGGACCATAATCTCGGGCGTCAAACATCCGGAACTCCTCTGGTAGCTTAGACCCAACGCCAACTCGTAATTGTTCCATCATCCAATCAGTTCTATCAAGTTTCCAAGCCCCGTTGCCGTAATGGAGGCGTGAATCAACACAACTCTGGCCTATCCGAGGGCATCGAGTACCACCATTCAGTGATTTCTCTAGCGCATTACCTCCCGTGCCGTACCCCACTATGCGGCCTTTCGTGCTTACTGATGAGCAGTTAGCTGAGTAAGAGGCCCTCTGATCATAGGAACAGGAGCTAAAACCGTACGGATCTATCCTGGTAACTGGATTGTTAGCCACATATTGATACCTATGTAGTGACGTGGGCTCCCTCAACGCCCCACGATACAAGTCTCGCGTCAGCCACACACCGGCACTGGGATCGTAATCTCTGGCACCAAAGTGGTACAACTCAGTCTCTTTATCCCACATCTTGCCACTCCATGTGACGCTGTTATGTGGGTCGGTTCGATTGCTGGAGTTATCAGGGCCGTTGTTATCTATCAACCGCCCGTATGGAGCATAGGTATACTCCTGTACACTCCGGCCAGATTGATTGGTCCACGCGCTCACATCCCCTGAGCCATCATAATGGTAGAAATACTGTAGACCCACACCCTGGCCCTGTATCTCGTGCCTGCTCAGGATTTGCGACAGGTCCCTGTAGTAGTAAGTAGTTCGCGGCTCGCCCGGATCAACGTACTGTGCCAGCATGTCATACCCCAGGCCATCATACAGGAAGTCGGCTATCTTCCTTACTCCATTGTCTATCACCCCACGCTCCATGCGCCTGCCAAGCCCATCGTACGTGTAGTCCAGCGTGGAGTCGAACTTGAACCTGCCGTTCGACAGCACATCGTACGTCGTAGCGCCGGTTAGACGGTTCTCGAAGTCGTAACCGTAGTTGATCGCCCTGGACGGCCCCGACATGGACGTTCTGTTGCCGTTGGCGTCATACGTATATCTCGTTGCTCCCGCCGTGAGCATCTGGTTCGCGTGGTCGTAAGTGTACTGAGTCGTCACCGGCGGACGCAGCGCCGGTGTGTTGGGCTTGTCCTGGATATTTGTGGTCATCGCGAGCCGGTTGCCCACTGCATCATAGCTGAACGTGCTGGTCAGTGGCTGTGCAGGGTTGTAATCGGGCGTGAACACCGAGCTCTTGAGCCTGTACAGAGGATCGTAGGTATATTTCTTGTCCCAGGTGACCACTTGGCCGCGCGTCATTCGCTCGATAGTCCGAGTCCTATTGCCCACCCGGTCGAGCGTGTAATCGAAGCTGCTTATCAGGTTGGTGCTGGCCTCAGGCTTGCCGTTGAATACTCTGGTTTCTCTGTCGTCTCTGTCATACGTGAAGTCGGTCCACGTAGCGTTAGGGTTCGTCATGCGGGTCGTTAGGCCCACTGCATCATACGTATACCTGGTGACCCCTGCCATCGGGTCCTTGACGGACGCCAGCCAGTCGTTGGCATCGTACTCGTAGGCAACGTTCTTGCCGTCAGGATAGATCACTTGCCGCCGGTTCCCTACCGGGTCGTATAGGTTCGTGAGCTTCTTGCCCGCTAAGATGCCTCCCGTCCTCAGGCTCTCCGTCAGCCGGTCCAGCGGGTCATACCTGTACTGTGCGCTACCCGACCTATCGGTGAGACCAGTCAGGTTGCCGTTTGGGTCATAGGAATACCCAACGCCGGGACCTGATGGATACGCGGTGTTGGTCAGCCTGTTGCGCGCATCGTAAGTGTACCTGGTCAGCTTTTGGTTGGCGTCGAGCCTGGTAAGTGTGTTGCCCACGCCATCGTAGGTATAGCGCCAGGAGTAAGCGAGTGGATCTGTTTCTCTGGTTGTGCGCCCCAACAGGTCTACATCGAACTGCGTGCGATGAGTGTTTGCATCAATGTAAGCCGTCATGTATCCCAAGGCATCATACTCATATTGAGTCTGGCCGTTGAGCGCATCTGTCACTTGTGTAAGTCGGCTCAGCGCATCATACCCGTATCGAGTGGCACGGCTCTCAGCGTCTATCACTTTCTCTAAGCGTTGTAGTGGATCATATTCATTAGTCGTTACATTGCCGAGTGGCGTGGACTGCGTATGCAGCAAGTCCAATTCATTGTAGCCGAACTGGGTCGTGTTGTTCTTCGCGTTGGTTATGCTGGCCAGGTTGTTGTTCGGGTCATAGGTGTACAGGGTGCGCTGGCTTAGGGGCAAAGTGAACGTCAACACGTTGCCTACCTGGTCGTAACCGTACGTGCGTGTGTGGTTGTTGGCGTCGCGCTCCGTGAGGACGTTATCCTCCTCGTCATAAGTGAACTCAGTAACGCCACTGAGTGCGTCTACAGTTCTCTGTAGGTTCTCGTTGGCATCGTAATCGTACCTGGTGACATTCCCGTTCGCATCAGTGCGCACCTTTACGTTTCCCACCCCGTCATACGAAAGGGATACAAGCCTGCCGAGCGGGTCGGTCTGCTCGACGAGCCGGTTGACATCATCGTACCGCGAGATAGTGGTAACGTTGCGGGCGTTAGTGACGGACGTGCGATTACCCGCCGGGTCATACCCCATGAGCGTATGCCCGTTCAGCGCATCCGTCAGTTCCACCAACCTTCCCAGGTGGTCATAGCGATACTGGGTAATCCCCTGCCTGGCGTCAAGCATCTGAATGCGCCGCCCTACGGCGTCATAATTGTATTCGGTTACACCGTTGAGCGCGTCCGTAACCCTGTCGGGCCTGTGGAGGGCGTCATACCGGTATACAGTCGTGCCGTTCAGCGCATCTATCTGACGGGTCATGTTGCGGTCTGCATCGTACTCGAAGCGCGTGACGTTATTCTTGGCGTCTATGACGCGCTCCAGGTTGTACACCGCATCATATATGTACTGAGTAGTGAAGGTGCGCGGGTTCTTCACGCTGGTGCGGTTGTACATGCGGTCATAGGTGTACAGGGTCTCGTTGTTCCTGGCATCCACCATGCGTTTCAAGCTGTCATTCTCGTCGTAGAAATGCTGGGTCAAATACCCGCGTCGGTCACGCATGCTGAGCAGATTGCCGACCAAGTCATAGGTAAAGAGGGTTGAGTTGCCCCTCGGGTCCCTGATCTGCGTCACACGGTCATTCGTGTCGTAAGTGAACTGTGTAATGTGAGTGTTAGCATCGGTCATCGAGGTGCGCCGGCTCGCCCCGTCGTAGCCGTAATGTGTCACATTGTTGAGTGCGTCGCTTACCTCAGTAAGGTTCCCCTGCCCGTCGTAGGTAAGGTGAGTGACATTTTCGTTAGCATCACGCAGCGTCTGTAGCTGCCCGAAGTTGGTATAGGTCCTCACCTCGACACCGTTCTCGGCATCAGTAACCTGGGTCAGATTGTCCTGTGGATCGTAGGTAAAGGAGGTCTCTTCGTTCGCCGCGTTGCGCTCCAGGGTTCGGTTGTTCCGGGCGTCATACTGGTATGCCCACACTCCGCCGTCAGCATCCGTTAACTGGGTCATGTTGCCCCGGCTATCGTACTGCATGGCCGTTTCGTGGTCGCCCCTGTCCTTCATGTAGGTACGATTGTTGTCGTTATCATAGCCGTATACGATACTGTGCCCCAACGCATCCGTCTCACGAACGAGCCTGTACTGGCTGTCGAACTCATGCACGGTCGCATGGTTCTCAGTGTCCACAATCGTCGTCGAGAAGGGGCTTTGGCTGTAGGTGAAGGTTGTAGGGTTGCCACTGGCGTCCAGCTGCCGCACGACCCGCCCCTGGGCATCATACTCATTGGTCACAAATACGTGGTTGTTGGCATCGGTTATAGACGTAAGCAGCCCGTCGCTGTTGTAGGCATAGCGGATGACGCCGCCAAGCGGATAGTGGAAGGCCGTCAGCCTGTTGCCGGAATATTCATAAGTATAGGTATGGCCTTCAGGGCCTGTTATACGCTCGATGAAGCCATCGCTGTTGGAATCTACGCGGAACTCGCGTCCCACCGTATCGGTGAGGGTATACCCGGTTTTATCATGGGCCAGGGTGATCTGGTTGCCGTTCGGCTCCGAGATCCTTACCAGTTTGCCGTCAGCGCTGAACGTGTAGACTATCTGATCTATATCGGTGAGCACCCGCTGGCCGGCGTTGTCCGCCAATTGTGCGAAGAAGCCGTCCGGCGCTGTATAGCCTCCACTGCCATCGGGCGTATACAGCCCTGCCCTGCCATCCCCAAAGGTGACGATGACCGAGCCGTCCCCCCGGTCTATAGCGCTCATGTCGTAGGTATCATGCCAGCCCAGGCCGAACATACCAACGCGAGTGTCGAGTGAGTTGTAGGCGCGGGTGAAGTTTACGTCCAGCTTGCGGCCAGGCACCATCAGGTCCTGGTGTTGCGTGTAGAAGCTGCCGAGCGCCGTAGACACAGGCTCGCCTGCGAAGCCCAGCCACCATTGGCGGCCAAGATTTGCCCAACGGGCATCATACGGGATCAGCGATGCACCAGGCGTCCACGTTACTCCCGGTGGGAGCCACACCATGGCGTCGTAGCCGATTTTTACTACAGCATGGTGCCCATTGGCCTCAGGTACTATATCGTCAAGGTAGACCGCGCCCCTCTGACCTGCCGTGTATGCGTAGGTGCCCAGTTGCACCCAATGGCCTCGGCTGGCGGCCTGGTTCACCACATAAGACGGGGTGCCCGAGCAGCTATACCCAATGCAATACGTTGCACCGACGGTATAGGCGTTGTACAGAGGTATGTAAGCCCATATCTGGTAATTGCCGGACTGGGCCAGCACGGGCGTCTCCCATGTTGCGCCATCCACCGGGAGGGGAGGAATATCGGTGTTGTACGTGAAGTGCATGTCCCCGTTATAGTGAGTGGGGTCAAAGCGTGGTTCCCAGAACGTCCACTGGGTGTTAAATACGTGATGGGTGAAACCACTCCCAGGAGTGCCATTGGGCGCATCGTCCACGATGATCGCACCGGCTGGTGGGGTCGCCGCCATAATGGCGTCCACAGAGGCGTTAGGAGCAGACATGGCTATATCTGGTTTGTGTGCAAGCCTTGACCGGAGAGACGCGGCCTGAGCACCAGTCGCAGAAGAAAATATCTGCCCAAGCAAATTGGGTAGCGAGCCAGAAGAGGACTGCTCTACCTTGAATCCCGCTGCCGCAGCAGGAAGCATCATCGCTAAGATGAGCAGCAGCTTAATAAAGGTACGCCGAGAAAATGTTTTGGTCATTAACGCTGACATGGTTATCTTTCCTTCCTGGCACGACAGTGAACGAATGGTTTGCAACGGGTCGGGCTATTGTGTGGTAACTATAACACTTTACGACACTCGAATCAACCTTAATTAACTAGCGCATCACATTTATTGCACTAAACTGTCATCCAAATTACAAATTCCAGGTCTACTAGCTTACCTCCACACTTCCTCCAAATCTCCACTCAATTTAGTTAGCTCGCTTCTCAAGAGCTCTTTGGAGCCTAAAGGTTCTAATTGCCCCTCTAAGTGATCCTGATTACTACAAGCGTAATAACTGTTGCTAGCATGAAGCAGGTCTGTACCTGGGACATGACCCGACAACTGATGTCCGTAAGCACGCGAGTAAGCACCGCCGCAAAAGTGCAGCCAGCAATATACCTCCGATAAGGCCGATTTGCCCTACTAGTACACAGTCAACAGCTTCGCGCATATAGTCCTCCCCTTTATGCTTGCAAGGTTTGTGGCTGATATCTGTAAACTAAATTCGAACACGAAGTTTAGAGTGTTGTATAAAATGTTGCGCTTAGACATACGTTGTGCATTCACCAAAACACCGAAATCGCAGAGGCGTTAACACTACCTGTTAGCGCCTCTGTTCCTACCAGGCAAGAGGTCTTGGGTGATGCCTCGCAAGCATCCACTGCTTATGAGTTGCCGCGGAAGTTACTGGTCGGGGAGACATCCTACTTTTCAGCTAGCCGTTGCCATGAATTGGCTCTTCGCCCTGAGGGATACAACATTTACAGATGCCATTTGGCTGGGCTAAATTTCGCGCGCTTATTCCTGGCGCTTATCTACTTTCACTGGGTTGCAGATTGGCTACGTTAGTCTGTGCCGGGAGCGATCAACGTTTCCTTTTATATATGAAAACTTATCATATATTGACAAAAGTAAATTTTTCTTTTATATTACGAAGTGAGAGGTGAGTTTCACTTGTAACAGCTTCTCACTAAACGCGCAGTCTCCTAGTACGGCAAAGAGTGGTTCTTCCTTATGAATAATGGGCAGACAAACAATGAAGCCCCACGGTTTGCGGTCCTGCCCACAGAGATAGGCAAGCGAATTAGAGAAGCGAGGCAGAGTGTAAGACTTTCTCAAGAGGACCTTGGCGGTAAGGTCGGATTGTCCAGGGTAACGATCAATCAGATTGAGAATGGCAAACGAAAGCAGTTGAAGGCTAAGATCCTTGAGGATATTGCCCTGGCTACCAACAAACCGCAGAGCTTCTTCTTATCCACCCACCTCGCCGTTGATGCCATTGTGACATCGAACATAGCCTCAAAGCCATTAGGTGAGATACTTCCCAGGCTGTGGGCGTTGCCTCCTAAGCACCAGGATAGAGTGGGGCTATTTATCGAGCAGGTACTGGATTGGTACGAGGCCCAAGTTATGGACGAGAAATAGCTAGGTATCACTATGACAGACGCAATATCAGGCAGAGACCAGCTAATCGAGCTAATTTACGAGGCGGATGCGCACACGCAGCCCTCCTATATCTTCGAGACCGCCCCCGAAGCGTTAGTCTGGGCGCATGCTAATTCGCTCCTCGATGACCCGGAAGAGGGATATTTAGTGGGCCCTACACTCCTGGAAGGCATTGGAATAGCATATCCTCGGCTGCAGAATAAAGCAGCAGCTGCAGATGTGCTGGCTCATGCTTTGAGTCCTACACAGGATATGCTCGTATTCCATGAGGCGCAGCGTGTAGTCCTTAGTCATGTTCTTGCCTGGGACCAAGAAGTGACGGACCGCTTCTACGACCTCTTTGAGAGCAGCTATCGCTACAATAGGGCGAATGCCAATGCCTTCATCAGGGAGACGGCCCTGGAAGGCACAGTCATGCTTCCGGTGCTCAGGGGCGACGAGGCAATGCTACATAGTGCCATCGGGTTGCTAATAAAAAAGTTCCCGGAACCTCCGTCCGACCCAGGCGATGCGGCCTCACTCACGGTCAAGGCTGTTAAGCTGCTTGGCCGTTGTTACGACAGGCTGCCCAGCAGTATAGCAATAGAGAAAAAGCTAAAGGAGGTAGAGCAGAAGCCAAATTGGTTGGCTGCCAACGAAGCGCGCTTTACCCTTGGTATCGTCCAACTATATAATGCCTTTCGTTCTAACACACGCGATGATTTTATCTCTGCTCTGGCCGCTGCCCAGTCGTACTTTGAGAGAGCCGCGAAAGCAGCAGAGGGTCGTACAGATGCAGAGTTGTTCGATGCCATAGCGCGATGTTATCTGCTTATGCTCCAATCAGGCTCCGCACATGAAATCTCTGAGGTAGCTCGTGAGGCTCAACAGATACTCACCGAGCGTCTCCTGGCATTCGGTGGGGCCTCACGCGAAATTTTGCTGCCCACGGCAACCATGGAGGCCCGTTTGGTGCAGGTGGTAGTTCACCTCAGTCGCTGGGCTGAACAGCTAGAAAGTGCCCCGCAGCTTTCATACAGCTCTCCGCGTCTACAGGTACTGGCCCAGGCTTATGCGGTGGTACGCGAGGCACAGGCCGTAGAAGGTCTTCTGGGAGATGCTGGACATCTGACCGAGGATCTCGTGCTGCTACCCCAGGTGGGCGGCCGATTCTTTAGAAACCGAGAGATTCGGACCTCTTTCAGTGAGGCTCTAGCTGATCCCGAATGGGTGGCAATAATGCCACCATACGAGGTGGATTTTTACAGGCTTGTTCTACAACACTTGGAGGGAACCCCACCCCCAAAAGATGAGGCCGCCGCAGGCTTGAACGGGATCCTTGTGGCGGCCCAGTCGGAAAATCCCGCGCTTGCCGAACAGTTAGCAGCAATTCTATCTAGTGAGAAATCAGATGCCCACAAACTTGAAGACCTAGCTTGGGCGTACTTTAATGCCACACGAATCTGGGAAACTCGCGCATGGTATTTGGACCGGCGTGCCGAAGAAATAGCGGACCGAATAACTAATGAACTGCTAGACAAGCTAAGTTGGGATAGACAGTCAGATAAATCGAATTACTTGGGTGATGCAGTGAAGATAGCTGCTCAATACCACTACAATCTGTTCATACTAGATGTAGCCAAAGCTATGCCTAATAGGAATGTTGCGTTCTTGTTCGCCACTGATAGCAAGATTTATGGCGGGAGGGGTGGGCTGGGCGAGCAAGCCGGCGAACAACATTTAGAAGGTGACTTCTACAACACTACCCGCAATTCAAACTGGGCGAATGTAATTGAACGCCAGGCAAGTAGTATAGCGCCTGGCAGAACGGATCTTGTTTTCCGTTTCCCCAACTCCATAATTTTCCCTATCGAGGTCAAAGCCGAAGGGAATGACGTCAGCCCGGAAAATATCCATAACCGCTATGTTGCACAAGTCCAAGCTTATGGCATGCTCCGTGTCAGCTTCCTATTCGTGCTTGATACTACCCCAAAGTCCAAACACCTGCCTCTGAAGAATGTAGCCGACTACTGCTACATAGACCATGTAACTGTATCAGGCGAAATTGAGGTAAATTACGTGGCAGTGTTTGTCTTCCCGGCGAACCGATATTTGCCTAGTACCTTCTCTCCCTGAATTCGGGCACTACTCTGGCCAATCTGCTGAAAATAGATCTTCAGACTAGACCTAGAACATAAACTCGCTATTACCCTTTCTTTCGAGGCTCTCTGTGAGGCAGACTTGCTCCAGTTCTTCCCTGGTGCTAGCTATTAGTATTTGCACCTGGTCTCCCAACTGCTCTTTGATCTCCTTGAAGCCTAACAGAATATCTCCAAATCGTACTGCGTCTATTTCAGCGCCACCAGGGGCATCCACTATCAGCAAGCCCGGGTGTCGTCCTATTCCATCAGAGACTCGTAACACGAGCATCGCCAGATGGAACGCTATCTTGAGACGCAATCTCTCGCTTAACTCCATCTTCTCGAAGCGCCTATTCCTTTCATCCTGGTTAATATAAAGGTTGAATTGTGCGTTCAGGCCTACCTGATCGACACCTGACAACCCAAAGGAGAGAGTTAGAGAGGTCGTGAGGGCATCCAGTCTATTTAATACTTGCCGGTTACGTGCAGCCACACTACCTCTCAATTGATCAAGCGTCGCGCTTAGAATTGCCTCTTCAACCTCCAAACTTTGTAGCTTTTCCCTGGCCCTTTGGGTGGTGTGTTCCTGTAGGTTTTCTATCTGCCCCTTCAAGAAGCCTTGCCTGTTGAGCAGTTCACGGATTTCAGCATCATAGCCCGCACGTTCTTGCCGGGGTAAGTCTTTCAGCTCGGCTCGTAGGGTCGCTAGCTGTGCTTCTGCCGCGCTTCGGTCTTTACCCACATTCCTTATGTCTTGCTTCAGCGTTCGCATATCTGCCGTCAGCTTGGCTTCGCGCTCTCTTTCCGTTTTCAGCAGAGCTTCCAGTTGATAAGTGCGATTGCTAACTTGTAGCTCATTTTTGCAGACATGGCAGTGGCCGCTGCGTATCTCTACGACTGCAGGCACTAAAGCAATAGCTTGCTCACAGTGAGGACAGCGTTCCACATTTATTCCACTCAAGAAAACCCCAAACTGCTTGGCTTCCTCCAATTGTATGCAGGACCTCTGGGCATCGCTCACGTCTTGCCGCAGCAATCGTTCTTCTTCCAGCAGCACCTGCTCCGCTTCCGTAAGCTCGACTACTCTGCCCATCGCCGTAGCGATTTGCTCACGCACGACAGACACATAGTTGGCATCCACAAACACCGATTGACCGGCATCATGTCGCCTTATCCGCGCACTTACCTGGTCCTCTTCGATTTGTAGCCGCTGAAGCCGTTCGTGAACACCCTCGGCATTTACCTCCAGCCTTCTTTTCTCAAACGCCGTGCGTGAGTTAGCTGAAGCTAGTTCTCCTTGCAGCTTTGCTATGGCTTCTTCCATACCGAGACCCAGGTAAGTGCTAAGGGTACTCTCGTGGTAAGCGGTTAGATAAGCTGATGAGGGGAAAAGGAAATCGCCGTAATCGTCGGCTGTAAGCACTAATGCCTGGGAGAATGTGTTCCAAGAGATAACCGACCGACTCACATCGAAAGCATTCTTTTTCTGCTGTACCCAATCGAGGGGGTCGAAACCCAGTCTTGTACCAAAGAATCGGGCAATCTCGTCCTTCATAGCGGGCGAGTCTACAAACTCGCCTACGGTGCGGAGGCTTTCTGAACCTTCGGCTACGATATCAAGAGTGTTCTCGTATATCTGGCCGAACACCTTTGGCTTGCCTGTGCGAACAAAGTACCTGATAGTGTACACAGCTTGATCTATCGATAATTCGAGCGCCACTTCGTCTATCCACTCCTGTACATTCCCTTTCAAACCGGGACTTACCCCCGTAAGCGCCCACGAAATGCATTTCAGGATCGTGGACTTCCCTGTGTTACTGCCGCTTATCCATCCATTGAGTCCTGGTTTTAACACCCTGTCATAGACGAATACTCCGGACTGATCTGCCTCACTGCGCCGTTTGTTGCCGCGTATCACTACGCGGCGAAGCAACAATCGTTTGGCCGGACCCGCGACGGTATCAGATCTCATACGTTCGGCGACATGATAATTACTCAAGACCTGTCGGACCAGTGCCTCATCGATACCGAGCTTAGCTTGCTTGGGCTTGGACACAATTTGAGCGAGAGTATCTGCTACCAGCCGATCATAGCTTATCTGGCCAGATACTACTTCAGCGCCCTTATTTATTGTCATAATGGTTCTCCATAAAGCTGCTGAAAGCGAGCGCGCACAGCGCTTTCTATCCTTGGGATTGTGCTCAACACAGAGGTATTTCTATAAGCCGGCTCGACATATTGCAGCTCTCGCAAGTCCTCGCCCCCCAAATCGCCATAGAACGAGTTGATCAGCCTACACCGTTCGGCATACCAAATGCTTAAAGGGCACTGAGCCAATATGCTCTCTATGGCGTCGCAGCCTTTTTGCGTAAGCCGGTACTCGGTGCGCCTGCCACCTTCCATCGCTCTGTGGTATGCCAGCCATCTGCTGCTCAAAAAGCTCAACACAGTATCGAGTGGTTCGTACGCTCCATGAATGTAACGCCTCATAGGAACGCATCGCAATTGAGGTTCCCGATTGAAGAAAATGCGGCGAACTATGTCCTTTATCTCGTCCCGCCGATGCACGAGTTCGCCACCTTGTCTACAACCGTGCATCAGGGCCATGGCAAAATGATCAGGATAACGAAGCCAGAAATCGACTTTCTGTAACTTCAATTGCGAGCTAATTGCATGGGTGTAGTAATCCTCGGTGAGGAAAGTAAGCTGTTTATTCGGCTCTCCGCAGAAGCGCAAAATGCTTAAGACGCGGACAACTTCTGTTTCAATCGATAGGCGAGGCATAACCAAAAGTCCCTAGACTACAAAAACGCATAGCAAACCGTGTGGATTATGCATAACAGTCATCGCGACCGTCCACTTGCATTTTATCATGTTTGTATTTCGTATACAGGGTGTTGAAAACGTATTACTTTATAAGCATAAAGCTCAAAAGAGTTAACACGGGGAGTAGATTGGGACATGCTCTCCGCTGAGTTCAGGTCGTGCTCAGAGATGGAGGCTGCAATACGGGCATATGACTTCTACAGGTAGCCCAATGAGCCCGTGCTCTATAGGATACGGCTACCAACAAGGTACGGGCGCTGCGGCGTTCGGTAGGCTTGGCTGCTATAACTTGCTCGACGTATATCGTGATAGCTTGCCATGAGCACGTCCTCTTATTCTTTAGGGTTGTGCAGCACTAGGGTAAGGTCCCTAAGCGGGAGGAGCGGTTTCAGTCTTTTCTGCAGGACCTGACGCTCAAATACAGCTATGAGTTTGCCATGATTGGCCTCTACAAACACCGCCTCCAGTATCCCGTACGCAACCCATTGCAATAGTCCGACGATTAACCCCTAATATCTTGGCAGCAATTCTTGCAGCCTGCTTTCAATATGATGCCAGTTCTCTACATAGGCTACAGCCGCTCACCCATATCAACAGTTATGAGCAGCGTCTCCCCAGGAACGATGGGCAGCTCTACACGCCGTACACGCCCTTTCGGTTCTTTGAGTGGCCACATCTCGTCTCGGGTGATACCCAGCGCCTCCATTAGAATTTCTAGCTCAGGGACGCTAATAGCGGTCTCTCCGTTTTCAATGGAGGAGTAGCTCTGTCTTCGCATTCCCAGCAGTGTGCCCAAATGCTCCATGGTCAAGCCCCGAAGCTTGCGGTGCTCACGTAAGAGCGCACCGATCTCTTTTTGCCTGGCTTCAATACGGCGTCGTCGATCTGCCTTCTGAATATCCATTGATAGCCTACCCACAGCCCCTCTCGTAGCAAACCTATATGCCCCATACCAACAAAACACTGTGTCGGTGTACCCAGTATATGAACTGGATTGTACGGATTGGGGCATGGTTACTCTTGTAAATGGGCCTTGTTATATGCTACAATGGTCCTGCCTAACTGCTCGTATTCTATCCACCACGAACCGGGAGGAGCGTAAAGCCCTCCCGGTTCTCGCATCCACGTAGAGGCGAATCGCTAGTGAAGGGGATACCCGAAAATGGACAAGCACATCACACCTAACGTAAAGTACGGAAAGCTGACAGCACTCAGCATACTGGCAGTGCTGCTGTTTGCGGTCTTTTTGGGCACCTGGCTAGTATCGGCCGCGGATAACAAGATCAAGTCAGCTTCTGCCTCTCCCCAGGCATGTAACGCACTCGACGTGCTGATGCTGCATGGTACATACCCTAACACTAGCCTCTCGGGCAAGATAGCAGCGCGGCCCGGTGTCGCTACCGTAGATAACTTTGATACCTACGCTGGCACACCCACCCTGGCCCAGATGCAGCCCTATGATATGGTAGTGATAGCGGGGTCGGGGTGGTTCTCGGATAGAGTAGGCCTTGGCAACGTGCTTGCCGATTATGTAGACGGCGGTGGTGTGGTTGTTCACTCCGCTTTTGAGAACGTTACCTTCTCCTACTTGCAGGGGCGCTGGCTCTCCGGTAACTACAGCCCACTCGTCGAGAACGTCCAAGGGTTTACGCAGCCCGACTACCTGGGTGTGTACAGCACTACTCACCCTCTCATGCAGGGTGTGGGCGAACTGCTGGCGGAGAACAAAGTGCAGGCGACCCTCTCCTCCGGCAGCGTAGAGGTTGCTCGCTACCACACCAACAGCACTCTCACTATGATAGCTTACAAGGGACGCGTGGTCGCCCTCAACGCTTTTCTCTCGCGTAACGAGGCTATGGCCGGGTGGTCCGGGGACTGGGGCACGGTGGCCGTAAACGCGGCCAACTGGATATATAACTGCCCGCCCCCTCCCACGCCAGGTACACCCATACCTACCTCTACAGCCACGCCCACGGTTACGGGCACTCCTCCTACCGCTACGGCCACCCCGGTGCCTACGTGCGGCATCTCATACAGTGACGTGCCCCAGGGCAGCCCTTTCTACGTATATATCACCTGCCTTGCCTGTGAGGGTGCGGTCGGAGGCTACTCTGACGGCACGTTCCGCCCCGGCAACAACGTGACACGTGGTCAGCTCTCGAAGATCGTAGCGAGCGCGGCAGGGTTTACCGAGCCGCCAGAAGGGCAGACTTATACGGACGTCGAAATCGGCTCGACCTTCTACCCATACGTGCAGCGCCTGTCAGTGCGAGGTATCATCTCCGGTTATGAATGTGGCACGGCAGGGGAGCCGTGCGACGCAGAGAATCGTCCATACTTCCGCACGAACGCTAACGCCACACGCGGCCAGATCTCTAAGATCATCTCGAACGCGGCTGGCTACTCCGAAGACCCGGGCACTCAGATTTTCGCCGATGTGAACGTGAACTCGACCTTCTACTTATACGTGCAGCGCCTGTCGATGCGAGGCATCATCTCCGGTTACGAGTGCGGCACGGCGGGGGAGCCGTGCGATACAGAGAATCGTCCATACTTCCGCCCCGGTAGTAACGCCACGCGGGGGCAGACTTCAAAGATTGTGGGTAATGTCTTCTACTCTGAGTGCACGGCAGGCGATGTATCTCCTGAGAGGTAACATCGTGACAATGTGAGGGTAACTTCGCCTGGACCGCTCGTTATCGTCAGCTGGCGCGTGACTATGAACGCTTGCCTGAAACGTTAGTAGGGCTTCATTTTTTCGCTGCCCTCGGTATCTTGATGGTTGCTCGACTGTTTGCCCAATGTTCATAACATGCTATAGCAGACCTTTTCAGTGGTTGCAAGAGAGCCGTAAAACTTATGCTGAGGAATACTCCGTAATACCAAAGTGGAAGTAGTTTTTGAGGGCAAGGTATGCCCACTCAAACTTGGCGGCTGGATCAATTTCGGCATAAACAAGATTCTGGGCTGCCGCCAAACGCACTTTAACTTCCTCAGCAGATTGCAGGATAGAACCTGACCTCACAGAGGCGGCGACGGTTTCCAAGAACATTTCTGCTAATGTTGGCGCACCTTCACCCTTTGTATCATCTTCATTGCTATCATTGGTAACCAATCGCCTCAATCCCTCCAGCTCAGCCTCAATCTGACCATACCACTCAACCAATAGATTGCGGACGTCAACATGAAATGGCTCGAACTTTTGCTCAGGCTCGAACCTGGTAAAATACTCAACTTGGGCCATATAATCCGGTACACCGATCAGCTCATCGAGAGGTAAGTCGGTAAAACGCTTAATATCCTCACCACCCTTACGTTCCTGGCGAACATCCTCGCGTAGCTCAGAGATACGCATGGACAGCGTCACCAGTCCGTTGTACACGATTTTCAAGCTCTGCAGGTATTGTGAGTCCTCTGCAATAGGGATGCCCAGGTGAGTGCTGTACTGTTCTACAAGGTCATGACGAGCCATGCACAAGCCCAGGAAAGAATTAGGATCAGCGTGTTCAACGACGCGCCACTGGCTGATTTGGCTATAGCTGAAAGTTCTTATTACGGGCCAGACGATAGCCTCCCCATCGGTTATTACTATGGCGAAGCCTTGTAGATACTCAAAACGCTCGGCGAAAATACGCCTGAATATAGAGCCTCCCTTTGTGAGCATGTCCGTAAGGTTAGAGACCTCGAATATTATCGGTAGCGTCTCCTCGTCCATACCTAACGTATCTTCTTTCACGACAGCCGGGCCGAATGTTACATTTAGGCCTTCAGATCTCAGGTCCGCCTCGATTTGCCTCAGTTGAGCGGCCCTTAGGCGTTCGTAGTGATGCTCAGCCAGGGCAACAAAGCAATCGAGCAAGGTCAGGACGCTCAATTGTTCGATATACTGACTGATATTGTCACGACTCAGGCGAGCAGTCCTTAGTGCATCACTTAATTGGGCAAACATGCCTATGGTCGGCAGCGCGCTGGCCACTTCATCAACTATGACTTGTGCAAGTCTCGTAGGCGGGCTTACTGCACCTGCACTCATTTCCTGGCGCATAGTAACGAGCCGATTGGTGAGCAGTTGAATTCTAGATAATAGAGTATCCGCTTCGGCCCATAGACCCTTATAACCATTTTCAAACACGTATCTCACGGCTTTGTATATGCTTTCCATAAGCCGTAACTCTGCTGCGGACAAGCTCTCATGCTCTGCCTGCCTGAGCAGAAGGTTCTTGCGTTCGCTTTGAAACTTACGCACCTCACTGAGGGCTGAGGCTAGGTTCGCCTTTAGCTTGCTGAGGTCTGACTTTTCGCCCGTAACTAGGAATGCTTGTAGAAAGGCTCCACACCTATCTATGGCAGAGGTATAGTTGCGGAAATAGCCGTCAGCATCGGCGTCTTTATCTGGCTCACGGTAATACTGGCCGCTCAGTAGTTGCATTTGCAGACTATCTACAGATTTGATATCGCTATATACCCTCGCAGCATGTTCCGGATTTGCAATGGCCCCGTGCTGGTCGGGGGGCCAGAAAAGCATCCGACTTTGGGTCTGGAGTTGTCTCGCCTTGGTGACGTAGCTTGCTACGCGAGCCATATACGACGCGGACAACCTGGGATTGGGTAAGCGAGTACCCTCCAACAGCTTCGCTAGATTGCTCAGACTATCAAGGTATAATTCTCTCAACTCATCTTGCTGTTGCAGATAGCCAAACCACGTTTTGACTGTATACTGAGCCGCAAGCGCGCGTGTCCAGATTCGGGTCTTTTCGACATCCTCGAGCGGAGTCAGGTTCTCAACTGGCATGTCCTTATGGGTAGGATCATGTATACCCATCTTGTAAGGCGCCCCCGTCGCAAAAAGACCGTTCATTTTTATGCGGCTTGCGGTAGGAAACATGCGCATTGCCGTCTCGGCTAGAAAGATCGTTTTGCTGTGAGGAGTGGCATTAGAGCCTAGCTCAGGCACCTCGCCCTCTGCGTAGAATCGGACATGAACCACATCCCCTTCCTCGGGCAAGCTACTCAAGTCAATCTGTGTGATTAATGGATAGGTAGCTATAAGCTTCTCGATCAAAAATTGCTGCCCACCAAGCGTATCTAGTAGCCTGCGGTACGCGGCCTCACTGCTGCGCCACACGTGGAATAACACCGAAGCTGCCCGCTGGCCGGACATTTCTGTGCGTACGAGCGTAGCGAGATAATCAATATCTGCCGAATCTACTATCTTCCGAGCCATATCTGCGTCTACCGTATTGAGCCAGTTCAGGAGGTAAACAATCTTGGCCGTGTCCGGCTCGCTATTTATCGTCGCTGCCAGGGCATTGATGTCGAGATAAGGGGCTATGAGTCTCTCGAAGCGGTCAGAGCTTCGTGCAGGGGCACCAGTGAGAGCAGCACGGAATTGAACCCTGAAAAGCGTGCTATTAAGAGAACTCATTAAGGCAGGTACAGCAGGAGCGAGCGCAACCCCGAGTATGCTGATTTCATTAGGGTTGATGCCATGGAGATCAGCGTGGATCTTCACCTTTTGGGCGTGATGCCATTCACTCGCTATAAACAAGCGTCGGAGAATATCTGCAATAATTGCAGGTTTTCCGTCTCGACTAAGACGTAGTCCCACGGCTTCACTGATCCCGGTGAAGGCATCGGGCCTGTCTTTGCATACGCTCTCTAAGATCGGGGCAAGTTCCTCGAGGGGTAACTGCTCTACCAGAAGCCGGAGAGTATCTCGTAAAGCAGGCGGTGGGAATTCATGGGTGATATCGCGCAGGAATTGTGAACGAACTTCGTGGAGACCAAGGTAGTAATCTTGCTCTTTTATGATGAGGTGTTCGTTTGCTAAGTACCCCAAGTGCGAAGTTAATTCCTCAGCTTCAACACTGATTAGGGAAGGTAGCGCCACGGCAGGAACGCGCCCACCGAAGGCGTGAGCTGTGCAGATTACGCGTAGGAGTCTCATCTGGATTTTGCGATCCGGTGAAGCCTGTCTCTGTAGGCGTTCAACCTGCTCGCGTAGCACCTCTTCTATGCGCTTACCTTGCGTGAGTATGTGTGCATACTCCATGAATAACGCCTCATTGTTGGTTTTGCTCATTTCATAAGCTTCGCGCCAGTCCGGATAGTCAGGGTGAAGTTGCCCGTGCTCCTTTAGCTTCTTATGAAACCTGTAGGCCGTATCTTCTGAGAGTGCCAACGTGACGTATTCAACGTTGATGTCGCTGGCCTCGACATCGCGCCACTCGTCCTCTCGCGTAGTAGCTAGTACATACACAGCAGGGTGTTCAAGCAGGGGTTTTACGAGATCCTGCCACCCTCGTTTCTCAGGGCGCATTATACTATCAATTAAGAGTAACACAGGCGACTGCTCTGATGGTTGTAAAGACTGGATGTACCGCACTGCATCCGCGATAGTCTCTGGAGGGCCCTCCAAGCTGCGCACCCGATATACCGCAAAGCTCAATCGGTGCTCGTAAGCAAAGCGGTACATCAATGTGGTTTTACCTGAACCGGAAGGTGAGCGTATTACGCAGAAATTACTCTTTACAAGCTTGGCGGCTATCTGCGCCATCAACTCCGGACGCACTATGTCTTGGTTGGCTAGGATGTGTCGTACGTCGGCGTAGACGCCCAGATAATAGCTCGGATCGGGTGCCGGCTGAGCTTCTTCGGCCACGCCAAATGTAAGTAGCTCCAGGTTACCCCGGCGAAGCGGTCCTTCGAGGGCGGAAAGGTCTACCGTAGCGATTATTTCACTGAGAAAACGCTCCAGGTCAGTCTTGGAGAAAGACTTAGAGCCATCCTGTTTCTTGTCCGCCTCAGCTAGCTCATAAACCTTTTTGAATATGGCATCGTAATAACGCCCAGCTACTGCCCTCGGACAGCCAAAGCGCTTGGCAAGCTTTTCTATAATCGTGGGGTCAAGGTCCCGGGGTAGTTGGCGGAAATGTATGCGTTGCAGAAACGTATTTAAGTCGAAATGAGCTTCTTCTAGCTCCTTAGAGCCTATGGTTATTGCGCTACGCACATTTGCACTTATGGAATGTTCCTTGTCCTTGTCATACTCTCCGAGATTTGCATAGTCCAATACCCCAGAAAGCGTCGTTTGTTCTCCGAAGTGGTGGTCGGTAATAAACAGAAAGTCAGCCTTTGGATCTTTACAATGGACCTCGGCAAAGTCGGTGATGACACCCTCGTCCCTCAACTCAGCAATAGACCACGCTGGCTGGCTTGAGTCACGACTCTTCACTTGGACGTAAAGGCGGAGCATTATGTCTGGCGTTTCCTCTTCGGCGGTCTGGGCTTTGTAATAGACGTCGAAGTCCTCGATGCCTTCTAATTCGATTCGCGCTATGCCTTCCGAATCCTCCAACATAGTGAGCATATAGTAGATTGCAGCCCTGATACCGTAGCCTGAGCCACGGTAGTTTATAGTGCCTTGAACACGCCTCTTCCATATTGCCGTGAGGGCCGCTTGCCTGCTGTTTTCAGCAACGCTAGTGAAAGAGGGGGGTATGGGTGGTATAGCAGTTGTAGACGCTCCCTCAATATCAAACGGTTCATTGCCAAGGGGTGGCACTACCTGCGGTATGGTGTCAACATCAGTACCTGTGGCTGCAGGTTGAGTTTCGTTAACTCTTGATGCTTTGGCATTCAAAGCTAAAGGTGAAAGCTCGTATATTAGAGCACGCAACGAATCTGAAGGATTCACTTCGAACTCAATGTTAGCCTCATCGAACGCCCTCTCTATGATAGAAGCGGGTACTAGTTCAAGTGCCGCTGGGTTTTTGAGTTCTTTGAGCACACTGACAAGATTCATATTGAGGTCTATGCCCGCTACATCCGTTGACGCGGTAAGCGCCTCTTGGAAATCTGAGGCGCGCCCATCCAACAAAGCATTGACCAAGTATTCTTTGTATAACGCGCGTGCCGACTCTACTCGTCCTCCACACGCGTGTAACTCGGCCATCTCAAGCCATAAGTTGGCGTGTTCGCTTCGTTTCTTTTGCGCGCTGCGGCGAACCAGCTCGATGGCCTGCTCATATATGACTTGAGCCTCAGAGTGATGCCCTGCTTTAGCGGCTTGCCTGCCCTGTTCGATAATGGTATAGAGTGCGTTGTCCGCACTCGCATGGCTCCTATGCCTATTCTGCTTTCGGTGCTTCTTATTACCCATGATCTCGATTATTCCTATCAAGCACGGTCTATATTTAGCGCAACCAGTTCATGTGAGGGCAGGGGCCTCCAACATCCTGCTCGCCAAACTTGGTCTAATGTCGCGTCGCGAACCGGATGCGCTCTAGACATCCCAAACAAGCTTTTGCGAGTTCGGAGGAATAAATCTATCTCTGACGGCATTGGCTATCATATGAACAGCCTACATCAGTGAGCATCACCGGGAGTATGAATGACATATACAGGGCTGCTACTCACGCGTATCTGGACGTTCCCATTCGTAGCGTTCACGGTTTCTTGGTGCCCGTCACGGTCAGTTACCGTAGCGATGATCGCGCCAGTAGGTAGCATCACCGTAACTGGATTTACCGACCATAGTACATCTACAACTTGCCCATCGGACCGTAAGAAGCGCACCGCGCTAACATCCGGACCTTCGTACATGTGCATACCGTCTATGTAGATTATGCCACTCCCTGCTGGTTCATCGGGGGTATTCTCCAAACGAAAACTGACAAAGCTGAGGGGGTAGTCTACCTTGCCGTTAGCAGGGCTGCCTTGGGCGCGCTCCCACTCGAAGTAGTAGTTATTAATCGGCGACTCGTAGTAGCGCCAGCCGTCCGCGCTGCCAGTTACCGAGCCGAGGCGCACCTTGAATAGCTCACCGTCTCTATCACGCAGCCATACACTGAGGTAGTTGCCGGAGCCGTCGCCCCTCACGTATAAGCCGATGCGTGCTGCTGAACCCGGCAAAGCTAGTGGCTCGTTGAGACCGAAATCTACGGCTTGGTCTCGGCCGGTGAAGTTGTACTGTAGCTTGAGCGAGTGTGTGCCATCATGTGCTTGTTCAGATGTGATGTTTGCACTGGCCCCAGAAGCTGTATTTGGCTGTCTCAATGTGGAATCCTCAAAGTCCACCACCACCGCGTAGGGTGCTAGCTGCAATCTGCCAGCGGGTTTCGTACCTGAGAGCATGCGGGCGCTGGTGGCAAAGGCGGCGAAGGCGGGGCGTCTAGATGCAAGGTCGGTTTTGCCCCCGCCCCATGCGATGAGGCCCCAACTGTCTGATGGCTTGTCAGAGGAATCTTTCCAGCTATACCAGAAGATGCGCTCCACCAGGCCGCTTGCCAGCATCTGTGCGTAAGCCTGGGCAAGATAGTCGGCCTGGGCTTGGTCGTCTAGCCCCCAGTCACGTGCGGGCCAGCCCATCTCCGTGACCCAAATGGGCCGGTCCAGGTTGTGGCGCTGGAGGAAGGCGCGGTATTTGTTAAGTTCAACGTCCACCATCTTGTGTACTTCGGGGCGGCTCTCGATGCGGGCCTGCGCGTTATTCAGCGGCACGGCGTAGGGGTGCAACGCGAGGATGTCGAAGCTGGCACCCCCGCCGCCCGCCATCATCTCTTCCAGGAAGGGTATGGCGTTGCCCGATACGCCGCCTGTGAGCACCTTCGCGGTGGGGTCGGCGTCTTTTACCGCCCTGTAAGCCACTTTGAGCAGGGCGGCGTACTCCTCAGCGTTGGGCTGGGGCCGCCAGAAGAGGGTATTGTCAGGCTCGTTCCATATCTCCCAGTGGTGGACGGTGCCCTTGTAGCGGCTCACCAGGCCATGCACGAAGAGGTAGTATTTGTCGTGGTCGGGCGCGTAGAAGCTGACCGCGCTGGGGGAGTTGTCGTCCTCTTCCGCGGGAGTGGCCCAATTCACCGAGTAGGAGATGATGCCGAGGACGTTGACCTTACGGTCGTGCAGGTTGCCCACGATGCGGTCGGTGGCGGTCCAGTTGTATTGCCGCTCGCGTGGCTCGATGAGGCCCCACACAAAGTCCTCGCGCACCCACGCGCTGCCGGTCTCAAGCATGGCGTCAATCGGGCGGGAGAATGTGCCCCAATCGGGCCAGCGCATGACCCCCGCTATGCCGTATGCATTAGCTTGTTCGATATTTGAGGACGGAGGCGAGTCGACCGTGTTGGGTACAGGTATTGGCTGGAGTACAACTGGTGACACCGTAGGAAATAATCTAGAAAGGGGTAGGATCGGGAATACTAACCCAAAGATAATAATCAGGATTACAAGAATTGTAATGAGGACACCTAATTGTGACGCATAGAATTCAAGCACGATTTTTGAGGAACCTGTATTGCGATGTGCATGGCTCTTGGTGCCTATCATCCGTCGCCTTCCAAGTCTCTCAAGTGGTCTGCCTGCTGTATCCAAACGCCAAAATGCCAGCACCACAGGAGGAAATAGTACCAGCGAAACTAGGAGCAAAATGGGCACTGGGTTATGCTTCCAATCTGGAGTTACAAATGATGCTAAGAAAACGAGCGGGGGCACAACCACAATGCTTATCACCATAATCAGGCCCATAAATAGCCCATCACGTATGACTAGCTCCCTACGCGGCTGAAACCCTCGTCTAGGCTTTTGGGCTTGAACGTCATTCGACTTGGATGCCATACTTCGAACCTGCCTTCTTACCGCAGAAATTTGTCGTAGCCTCTGACTAGTCGGCTGATCAGGAGCACTGATAGCAATAACCCCGTTAGGAGTTTGCTATATAAGAATACATGCTCAAGATTATCTTTCAAGATCGGGTCTTTCTCTCCGAACGTGATTAGCAAGAGTATTTCGGTAAGAGTAAATAAAGCAGTCTCTAGGACTACGAAGAAGCTAACAGTAAGAGCATTGAAGAAAGCCTCCGTAGCGGCGTTCAGGAAATCGTAGAAGGGAGGTTTGATTACCCACTTGTTAACGGGTGGATCACTGTCCTCTTCATCCGGATTGGGTGGATCACTGCCATCTTCATTAGGATCGAGATTGCCTATCGGAGATGCTCCTTGTCTGGGGCCAAAGTGTGACATCGTATAAATCTGTTCACTTAATAGGGCATGGCTCCATTCAGTATCACACAAGTCGCGAACGACTGCAATGTAACATTACGTTGTGGCGTTAGCAGGAAATTTCCATGCTGAGGGTGAAGGTGGCCGATGCGAGGACCCTGCCTGCTTTGGCGGGTTCTATGGATATGCGAAAGTCAATTATTGATAAGCATATCGAGCACGTTGCACCATTGAAATTGTTGTTGGCGTCGTCCGAAAAGGGAATGGCTGCGAATCCTGGAGCGTGTTATTGAACATCCGCAGCCAAGCGGGTTGAGGAACTGAGCAAGTTGAACGAGCGGCCATCAAGATAAGATAACAAAGGCAACATGATGCAGCCCTGCCAGCGTGACAGGCAGTCGTTCGTAGTCACGAGACAGTCGCCGGAAACGAGTGGTCCAGGCAACACTGCGCTCCACTAGCCAGCGGCGCGGCAACAAGATGAATCCTCTCTTTGCGCCCGGCAGCTTGATCATCTGCAGCCTGATGCCTTGTCCCTCGGCAGCTTCCGCTGCGTGCTCACCTGTGTAGCCCGCATCCACATACGCTACTTGCACGTTGTATGCACTAGCTTCCTGCACCACGTAGATGTATAAGGGGCAGTAGGTAACGTAACAATTACCTACTGTAATGCGTTCTAATTCTTCCCGTCCAGCCATCATGAACAGGAGCCAGCCAGAAAAAGTGGGCGACTTCTGTTCATTTATTTTGTGAACCCAGTTTACTTACGAGCCTGGTTATCGGTGAGCCGCTTCATTAATCAGGGGTGGGTACGCTGCAACATAGGCACGCTCTTTACGCACTCGGACCTAGCCATAGGGTACGGCCAAGCCATCCGGGGGCCGCAGGGCCGCAGGCAAGGTGAGGCCTAGAGCGTGCAGCCGAGCTTCAATACGCATGGCTCCGTGCCATTCCAGCTTGCACCTTGCCTATTACGATGACGTCATGTCCGTCATGCATAATCCCCGCCCTTACTCGCCTTACTCGGAGCTTTGGGCGACATCAACAACCAGATAGATGGTATCGTCCGGCGATACCGACACGGGTATTCGAAGTATTTTCCGTTCGCCTCCCCGGCCTGTATGCGGAACCTCTTGCGGGATGTCCAGGTGCTCCATCAGCACTTCCAGCTCTACTGCTGAGATGTAAGACTCGCCGATCTCGATATCGCGATACCTGGGACGACCAGTACCGATTAGCGCAGCACACTCGGATATGGAGACGTTGCGGCTGGTCCTTGCGTTCCGCAGCATGCGCCCGATCTCCACGCTACGCCTCTTCATACGGGCCTTGATGTCGTCCTCGATGTCGTTATCTGCCATAGCTTTAGCTTTTCATCCGGTAACGCACGCATCGCCCTTCCAGGCTATCCGAAATTGTGGATAACTTGGAGGCCGTCAACTCTTGCATTTTCAGAACTTTGGTTCTATTATGGTGGTGTCTGAGAATCCGAACCTGGATTATTCCATGCCAGAGCCGCCTATGGGTCACGTCACAAACCTGTAACATCTCCCACCAATTCAGCAACCATGGCCATGATACATCCCTCGTGCGGGGGCGTCAATGCGTCCCCCCTAAGCTTTGCTTTTGCCCATGATAAAGCACCTGCAAGGCCAGATAAACGGAGTACCTCCCATGATAGCAGATATCAAATTAACCCCATCGCGTGTGCGCGAGTACCTGTCGTGCCCCCTCAAATTTGCTCGCTTGTACGGTCCTGCGGAAGAGTATCCGAGTAACGACCTTGCAGCAGCATCGTCATCAGGACAGGTTCGAGCGGCCCCCACCAGCAAGGCCTTGAGCGCCACCATGTCCCTCAGCAACACCTTACACGCGGCCCTCGATACTCTCCATCGCCCCTCACCCTGCGAGCTACTGGGTCTCACCGAGCCTCTTCCTGATCAGCGCAATGCGAGGGATTTGAGCGGGTTATCCGAACAAGAGCTTAGCAGCCTCGTGTCACGGCACTGGCAAACAGATGGCTACCAGGATAGCGTGACCGAGGAGACAGCATATACGCAGGCATGTGAGATTCTCAGGTATTATGCTCAATCTGAGCATACCCCGCATGGACAGGTGCTGGCCACCGAGGCATACCTTACCGCTACCACGACCCTGAAAGGCTACCGGGTGGAGCTGTCGTGCCGTGCAGATCGAATTGAGCTGCATCAGGATGGGGTGCTCGAGGTACTTGATTATAAGCTCACAAAGAATGGGCAGTTACCGAGCGCCCGAGCGCTCGCTGAAGACCTATCCAGCTTCGTGTATTTTTTGCTTATCGGGCATCACTACAAACGACACCCTGGTGTGCGTGCCGTGCGCATATCTCAGCTTGAACTGATGAACCTTACCAAAGTCGAGGCCGAGTACGACCATGACCAGGTAGCCCGGCACAAAGAGGCCCTGGCTGAGCTCGTCCAAAGCGTCATGGGAGGTTCCAGGGAGCTAGAACCTCACGTGAGTTCCGCTTGCGCCTGGTGCCCTGTGCAACAGACCTGCCCAGCATGGAGTGAGATTGACCTTGACGACATAACCGGCCTTACGCATATCGCTGATACAGGAGTCAGTGATGCATAGTAGGCAGGGAACTAGTGTACGAGCTTCCCGCGCCTATTCACGTTTCGTGTCGTGTTCAGGTATCTCTAGCTTCATGTCGTGTTCAGGTATCTCTACTCCGACGGTCATGTATACGACTAAGCTTGAACCCCTACGTTGGACAGTACGCACAAAAGCAGGGTAACCCCCACCTACTTTGGGCCACACTGCCGAATGTGGGATACCCAGAAAGTCGATCAGTATGTCCAAGTAAACTGCATAAATCATTACTTTACCAAGTTCCATGGCGCTGTAATGACGGTTGGTGACTTGAATCTCGCGCGCACACCGTTCCTGGGTGAGTTCGTTGCGCTGTCGATAATCTCTCAACACGCTGCCAATCGCTTCATTGCGGGCAAGCATCTCGGTATCAGTGATACGCTTACGGCTCATTGTTCCACCTGTTCAAATCGATATCTGTTCGTGTCGCTCATACTGGATCGCCCCCTGATACTCTCTGGCTAACTTGAATATTTGGTATCTGGAACAGTCTACAGGGAATATCCAAATCCTGCAAATGCTGAACGACAAATCACGGCTTGTCCTATTATAAGACTATTGTGCGTCTTTATAAGAATTCTTGACAATTTTTTGAGTACGAACGGGTCTATCAAATATAGAGCGAATCTACTAACATCCGAGGGACGCATGTCTACCACAGCCTACTTCAAAAGGGGTAACGGAATGAATGAGCACTCCGAGGGTTGGACGCCCACTGACCTACACCTATTGATCGACACGCGTACGTGCTCAATCGTGAGATCTGACGTTACCACACGACCTCCACCCACATGGGCTTCATTATGTAAGGCGTTTCGCATGAGCCTATCTGAGCGGAATATAAGCCAAGCGCTGAGGTTGAGGCTGAACCAGGTGCGGACGAAAACGCCGGGGAACCGGAAGAGGCTATCTAAATCTTGAGCAACCAATAGTTCAAAGGAGAAATAACCCATGGACACCGAGTCCGGAGAGATGTATCCCACGCTGATGGGGAACTGCGACTTCAGTGAAATTCCTTTAAGGATCATTAGCGACGATGGCCGTCCAATTACGGGTCAACCCGTAATCACAGCGCTCATAGACAGCTTTTCCGGGGCTGTCATTGGCACGCACGTACACATCGAGGGGCTTGACGCTGAACAAGCGCAGGGGAAGGAATAGGCGCTATACCTTTAGGAAGGTCTACACCTCCACGGCGCGTCTACCTACACGCTGTTACAGAAGGCGAATCTGTACATCAAATAGGGACCGTCAACGGAGTGATTGCAAATGAAACAAGTGAAGTCAAGAAAAGGAGAAGGAAATGGACGACAACTTCGAGGCGAGGATGATGAATGATAGACCCGACGAAAGGGAGGAACATTCCCTATCGAACTGGAGCGTAAATGCCAAGCCGGTAGTGATCATCTCAGACCGCCTTCGCGCCGATATAGTTACCTATATATCGGACGGGATACGGATAGCAGCCAACACTGTTGACCAGTTGCGGCTATCAGGTGAGCCCAAAGAGTTGCCTAGGGTGTACGAACGCGGTGTGAAGTTTGAGAACGTTCTTTACCG
This sequence comes from Chloroflexia bacterium, assembly GCA_036399775.1. Classification (GTDB taxonomy): domain Bacteria; phylum Chloroflexota; class Chloroflexia; order QHBQ01; family JADMIH01; genus JADMIH01. Next base: position 55,364 of record DASWMJ010000018.1, read on the forward strand.
TAGCCATGTTCTAGGGCCATGGTCTGTAGAGCAGGAGAGCGAGCACACTGGGGCTCAGATCAACCCATCTGATCCTGGGATTATCCATGTCTATGAGCCGCTACAAGGCCGCTACATCCCAGCACACGGGCTAGTTGATGAATCTGCATCTGGCTGCTCTACGTCAACGCCAGACCATCATGCTGTAGCTCGGTATGCCCGCCACTCCGATGGCGCGGGGACTTAAGTGCCACTCAGAAGAGACAAATGTGACATGCGAGAAAAGGTAAGGCGCCATACGTGTGAGGAGTAGTTGCAACATTGGGTACGTTATCTCAGCTAAACGACTTCAGAAGGATGGTAAAAGGAGCAATAGATGAAAGCGAGCAGGCAGGAGAGCAGAGAACTGGCCAGAAAGCGTACCAGCCAGGGGCGTGGGCAAGGGCAAGGCGCGAACTATCAACCATGGCTTGTTGTTCGTGAGGTAGTTGGGCGCGGTACCTGCTGGCGCGTCCAGGGCTGGACGGTAGACCGAAAGCATGAGTTGTTTGGAAAATTACAGCGATGGCACTTCTATACGTTAGATTGGTCCGCAGCCGTCATAGACATTCGTGAGCAGTATCCGCTACTACCATTGGACTCCACACTCGATATAGCCAAGAAACTGGGCATCAGGCATCCTGGCCATCAGAGTAGGCGTAGCCCTGCTGGAGTGTTGATGGTTGATTTCATGGTCACCAAGATGTCCAACGGCGTGCGCTGGAACGAAGCGCACATGCTGTCCTACGCAAAGCGCCGTTCAGAAGAAGGCTCAGAGCAGACTCGCAAGGTGTTGGACATAAAGAAGCGGTGGCTAGAGGCACATGGCATCAAAGTCGTTGAAATTACGGATGAGACGCTCTCAATCGAGCTAGCTAAGAACGTGCATATGGTGCATAAGCACCTCGACATTTCTGAGCGCGTGCATTGCTTACAGAGCGAATTAGACCTGGTGGTTAGGACGCTTTCTGAGTATGCGTGGAGTGGCATGGCCCTACGGGATGCTGCTAAACGATGTGAGGAAGTGTTCTCCTTACCGCCCGGCAGTGGGTTAGCTATAGCTTATCACCTGATCGCTACAAAGCGTTGGCAGATAAACATGCATGTTCCTATAAACGCATCGCAGCCCCTAACTTTCTTATCCAAGCCCAACTTCTAGGGAGCCGAAACAAATGCAGATATTTGTCGACAACCTTATAGAGTGGCAGATACCAGGCGAGAGGCGGAAGGTCGAGCGAGTGCTCCGTTTTGATGAGAACGAGCAGCACGCTCTTGTAATCAACATATACGCGAAGTCCGGCTTTCCGTTCTTGCGCCTTCGGAGGGAGATAGAGGAAGCACTGGACCGGGGAGAAGCCAGGGTCCTAAAAGTCGACCCATATAGCCACCTCCAGATTCCAGACACCATGTTGACCTCGGCTGACATCCAGCTGAGAGATGAATACATGCTCTATATCGGACCCATAATTGAGCGCCTGATGGACCTTGCGGATGAACAAAAACGGGCCTCTCTTATTCCTGCCCGCGCTAAAGAAGTAGGAAGAAGGAAAAAACTACTTTACGACCTTGTTCGCCGGTACCTACAGCGTGGTCAGGTGCAAAACGCCGTCCTTGGCGACCGCAGTGCCTGTGGCGGAAAGGGGAAATGCCACAAGAGCGGAACCGTGAAGCGTGGGCGACCCAGATTATTTTCAGAGGACGACGGGATAAACGTGGACGAAGACACGGCCAAAATAATAGCCGAAGATATCGCTCTATTTTACGAGACACCCCAGGAACACTCGTTCACAAAGGCATTTGAGTTTATGCTCGCACGGGACTTTGCTTCTCACTTCGTGTACGAGGATGGTGTGCCGGTTCCTATCTTATTGCCTCCAGCCTTGCTCCCCACGCGAGATCAGGCTCGTTACTGGTACAACAAATTGAGTGATCCGGTGCGGGCCATGCTGCTTCGCAAAGGGATGCGCAAGTTCAATCTCGCTTTCCGCGCTTTGAATGGGAGAGCGTCACAGTTAGCTTCGATGGCTTATGAGGTCGTCACTCTTGACTTTACAAAATTAGACACCTACATGCGAAGCGGCATAGATAATAGCGTGCTCGAAAAGTTAACATTCGGCATCACAATGGACGTGTTTACTGAAGCGATTACGGGATTTCTCATAACCAGCGAGCAATCGGCATATTTTTCTGCGGCACTCTTGATAGAGAGTATGTATGCCAACAAGGTGGAGCTTTGTGCCCGATATGGCGTAACGATAGACGATGAAGACTGGCCGATGTCCGGATATTTACCGCGTGCGATCCTCGCAGACCGCGGAGAGCTTGCCGGGAACAAGCCGATCCATATTGTGACCGATTTGCTGGTCGATATTGCGAATACAGATTCGTACCGTGCGGAACAAAAGGGTATGCACGAAGTTCAGTTTCACCTAACAAACAAAGATGTCTTTCATGATTTACCAGGGGCTGTGCGCAGGGCGGCGCAACGCGGGGACAAGAGTCCATCGGCACAAGCCGCCGCCTACGTAGCGGAAGTTGCCGCACTCGTAATACGGCGCATTCTCCACTGGAATAAAACGCACCGGAAACATTGGCTCACCCTCGATGCGGACGTCATCCTCGACCACATCGATCCTACACCTAATAACCTATGGCATTGGAGTAAGAAGAAGCGCAGCGGCGCCCTGGTGGCGAAGTCTGAAGATATCGTGCGCATGAACCTGCTGCCGCATGGTGTTGCAACCGTAACAGAGAGAGGAATAAAATTTCAGGAGCGCTTCTACACCTGCCCGAAGGCCGAGCGCGAGCATTGGCGCGAGAAATTCCGCATGGGTAAGAAATTTGAACCTTTACAGGTTGCTTTCGATCCCCGTACGTTAGGCGTCCTCTACCTTATCATCGATGGCGGAAAGAGCCTTGAGCGCTGCCGGCTGGTCGACTGGATGCGCCAATATTCAAATCGCACCAGCCTTGAGTTCGATACATTTTACAAGACCCGGCGCAGGCTTGAGGTTAAACATAATCATGAGAAGGTGGCGTCAAAAGTGCGGATGAACGCACACGTCCAACACACTGCCAAAGAGGCCACTGCACGCGCCAAAAAGCTACCCGCGACTCCTGACACCAAAAGACGTGCCGTCAAGCTGAGGGAAAATACACAGCGCGAACTAGGGCGTACACGCCCACTCGAAGCATGGAAAGACCTGGGCACTTCCACAGGCACGCCTATCGAAAATGGTGATATGAGTATCCACGACGGCTACTTATCAAACGATGCAGTGCGTGGGCCGTCCATCAGGTACGTACCCGACGACGACTATGAGGAACTTGAGGCGCGGCGCAAGGCACGTGAGCAAGGGTCGCGTGCCAAGGAATGAGCAATATTAGACGCATAAAGGGAAATTAGCATGACACAGATCAACTATCAGACTAAGGACAAGAGCCAATTGCCGGAGGGCGGCATCGTAAAATGCCGTGCTATCTACAACGATAAGATCCTGGTGGACTACCGGGGTAACCCGCTTAACGAAGCTTTGCCTCCGGACCTGTATAAATCGGGGATGACCGATGCACTGGAATACTTACCCGCCTACAACGCAAACGATCGCAAGATGTCTCCTGAAGACAGATATGCAATGGTTCGCCGACTCTTACGACTGTTCATCGTTCTTCCACAGCACCGTCGCCTCGCTGAGAAGTTACAGGGCGTCATACGTGGTGGCTACGTCGGGCGCAATCCCACAATACCCGGTTACTACCGGTACACACGCAAACGGGTGATTAAAATGCTTCGTAACATGGGAATGCCGGTTGACTCTGCGATAGCGCAGTTCGGCTTAGAAGACGATGAAAGCACGGTCATAAGAACCATTGACGAGCTTCTTGGCGCAGCGCACGGCTTTCAATTTATTGGTTTGAGCGGTATGGGGAAATCCACAACCCTGAGAAAGATCCTGTCGCGATACCCCCAGGTTCTCCTTCACGACATGTACAAAGGCGTGCCGTGCAGCTTTCAACAGGTAGTCTGGTTACATCTTGAATGTCCTAGCGACGGGCGGCTAACCGGCTTATGCGAGCGGTTCTTCAAGGCCCTTGATGAGCTACTCGATTCAAACTACTCTTCTGGGGCCGTCATTGGGGGCAGGCAGAAGCAGCAGCACTTGCTCGTGCTTATGATGGGGTTGCTCGCGCAGTTGCATGGCATTGGCGTACTAGTCATCGATGAGATACAACGGTTAAGCGAGGCTCGTAGCGGAGGGCATTTTCAGATGCTTAACTTTTTCAGCGAGCTGACGACTACTATAGGGGTGCCCGTGGTGCTCGTGGGCACGCCAAAGGCTCAAACTATGCTAACCAGCGAATTCAGGCAGACGCGCCGAGGCTGTGGGGAAGGCGAGACTATCTGGTCACGCCTGAATGAAGACGAAGCCTGGCACGAGTTCCTTCAGTCTCTTTGGCATTATCAATATACACGCGAAGAGTCACCCCTTGGGCTCCAGTGGGATGAGAAAGATAGCGAGGGGCACGCTGTGCCTGTAGTGCCGTCCGAGCTGAGCCATGTGATGTACGATGAAACGCAGGGAATCGTAGACCTGGCAGTCAAACTGTATATGCTGGCACAAACCAGGGCGATACGTTCGGGCAAAGAAATGGTGAACAAGGATATTATCCGCTCTGTGGCATACGATAGCTTCGGAAGCGCGCGCGTCGCTTTAGATGCGCTTAGAAGGAACGATACAACAGCCATTGATCAACTTGGCGACTTGAACCTGGACATTGAACCATTGATGGACCTTGAGATTTCACGTAAGGCAGCCTAGTTTCGGTAGTAGCATGACACTCTATAGTTTCCCTGATTTACATCCCGGTGAGCTCGTATACAGCGCATGCGCGCGATGGCTCGAACGCCGCATGCGACCCAGCGACAAACACGCCGTACAGGAGCTGTTTGGCAAGAATACGGTGATTGCCGTGATAGACCTGCCGAGCAATCTAAGCGCTTTTGCGAAGAGATTGCCAAATCCGCACCTGTTTCCAGCAGACACGCTAATAGATGATCATACCATGCTGCCTTACCATGCACCCTTCCTTCCGGCCGACCGGCTGCAATTGGTGCGAGAGGATATGCTCGGCTCTAACGGTCCGGCAATACATATGAGGGCAGGTATCATGGCCAGCCAGGTGCCGCAACCGAGAGCGCTACATTTATGTAAATTTTGTGTTCGGGAAGACCTGGCGCAATATGGCGACTGCTACTGGCACCGCGAGCACCAGGCGCCCGGCGTCCTGGTCTGCTCCAAACACAGTATCGCTTTGACTGATACTGATGTTCTCATCCGAGATCGAAAGACGAGGTATCGCTTCACCACCGCGGCAAGCGCATACAGAGAAGCATCAGCACCATCTACTATGGCTATAAGCGCCGCTATTATAGGCTACTTTGAATTCGTGCATTATATTGCTACCAGTACCGGGTGGCTGCTCGAGCAAAATGTGCAACCTCAGGGATTAGAGTTCTTGCAGCAGCGCTACTTGCAGGCGCTTGCGGGCTTTGGATATGCAACTAGTGGAGGTAGAGTGCGGGCGAATGACGTGTGTGTCGATTTTAGGGAGCGGTATCCGGCAGAGTTGCTTAGCTTGCTCGGCTGTGAGCTACCTGCGGGTCAAGCGGACAATTGGCTCCTGGGTATGTTGCGCAAGCCCGACGGCATCCAGCAACCGATTAGACATCTTGTTCTGATGCATTTCTTGGGACTCTCCCCACAAGAATTCTTCGGGACTGGAACAGAGTTATCGTCTGATGAGCATGGCTCAGATGACATTTATCAGGTCAATAACGAGGCATCAGTACAAAAGGATACCCAGAAGAGGACGACAGCATCCAGGTGGGATCCGGCATGGGATGGTACCCTACGTGACCTGTGGGCTCGAACGGATATAAGCTTGGACGAGAAGGCTCGGCGGCTCGGCGTTGATCCACTTACAGTCAAGCGTCATGCTTCGCGCCTGGGGCTGGAGTTTCCGCAGGGTATGTCCCAAAAAGGAGCTTTCTTGTCGAGCACAGCAAATGATAACAGGATCGCTGTGGAGATATCAGTTCGAGACGAGAAGCGGGAGCTCTGGCTCAAAGTTTCAGCAGAAAACGAGGGGTGGGGTGTGAAGAAATTGAGACAAGTTGCCCCTGCCCTCTACGCATGGCTTTACAGGCACGACCGAGTCTGGCTGGCCTCCCACCTGCCTGCGCGAGAACCAACGGCAATCCAAAGGGCGCGCATCGACTGGCAGGCGCGAGATAAAACACTTTGCGAGGCTGCAGACCTGGCCGTTAAGCGTATTCGCGCAAAGGAAGGGCGGCCCGTTAGAGTGACCAAAACAGCCATCGGACGCGAAATCGGGGAAACGGCACTCATTCAGCGGAATATAGACAAACTCCCGCTAACTCAGAAGTTACTTGATAGGGAGTCCGAAACGCACATGGAGTTTGCGATCCGCAGGCTAGCATGGGCTGTAGAATTATCTAGGGAGCAGGGCACGTTTCCAGGCCGCACCGATCTCATCACGTTAGCCGGTGTAAGACGTTGGACGCACGATACTGGCGTACTAAACTTGATTGATGCTATGTGAGCTACAGCGCAGTTATTGAACCCCGTATCGCTTAGTTGCCAAGTTAGGCTGAAATGAAAATCTCGGAAATAGTTAGACTGTGATAAGGAGATTGATACATGGTGGCGACTTGTTTCCCGGATATATTGCCGGACGAGTGCATTTTGAGTGCTGTCGCACGGTATAAGCACCGGCTGATGTTTTTCAGCAGCAGCAAGATTTTTGAGATTTGCACTTTTAAAGCAAAAGGCCATTTCCGACACGATCTTCCGACTTTTCTCGGATCTCTTGCACAGTCGCTCCCCAACCAAGACCTTTACACAATCGATTATCTAATTGATAAGTGCACTCTCTTCCCATATTATCGTCCGTTTCTCCCGCAGGAGAGACAGGAGCGACTACGCCAAAGCATGCGTGCAAATGATGCGAGCGCGATTTTAGATTCGGCCGGGATACGGCAAAGAAAGGTGCCGGTTGTTGGCTGGCTACGATACTGTCCCGAGTGCTTCATGAGCGATTGTCAACGATACGGTGAGCCGTATTGGCACCGCCTGCACCAAATACGGGGGGTTGAAGTGTGTCCCGAACACAGAGTTTTCCTACAGAACAGTACCGCGCCATTACGGCTCGCAACCACAAAGACACGGTTACTTGCCGCCGAAGAGTTGTGTCACGAATGGCCAAGGATAGGGCAAAGAATTGATGACTCTGACATGGATCATCAAGTGCTACTCAGGCTTGCTCAAGATGCGCAGTGGCTACTAGCTCAGACGGAACTCAAAGACGGGCCTGAAGCCATAGTAGCGCGATTTAGGATGCTCTTCATTGACCGAGGAATGGCAACAAAGTTACACCACAAAATTCAAAACCAAAAGATTCTTGCAGACCTATCGCATTATTACTCTCCAGCACTGCTTAGATTACTGAATTGCGAGCTGCCCGAGAAAGCCCAACAAAATTGGCTGAGTGTGGTGCTGCGTGGCTCATGGCACGCGAGTGACCCAATACGTTTTCTGTTGCTTATACAATACCTTGAGCACTCAGCGGAAAGCTTCTTTAGACTACCTGATAAGTACCATCCTAAACCGTTTGGAGACGGCCCATGGCCGTGCCTCAACCCCGTTTGTTCCAACCACCAGGAGTCTGTGATACACAGCGTCACTCTCTCGAAAGGAAATAATCCGCCAAGATTACGGGGAGACTTCGCATGTCATTGTGGATTTGTGTACAGATACTCAAGAGATGTGAGCCAAGAATAAACAGGCAACCAAATAAGCCGTGTGCGCAATTACGGCGAGATATGGGACGCCGCCTTCATAGACATGTGGACTAACGGTGCGATTACACAGAGTGAAATTGCACGACACCTGGGGGTCGAGGCGAGCAGAGCCATTTTGGTACAAGCAAAAAGACTCGGAGTTGCCGTGCCAAGATTTCCCACTGATACCCAGCATACTAATAGTCCAGTGCCGCCTAGTAGATTTGACAGTAAACCGCGCGGACATACACCCGACGTTTTTGGACTTAAGAGAAAGCAGTATAGGCAAAGATGGCTTGCGCTCCTGAGGGCTAATCCCGGCATAAAACGGAGTGCCGCGAGGTTTAAAGCGCCAGCCGTGTATGAATGGCTATATAAGAAGGATACAAAGTGGCTAAAGGCTAACCTCCCACCAAAGGCTCCCCGCGCTCTGGTCAGATGTACTATCGATTACGCGATGCGAGATTCACAGGAGGCTGCATTGGTGGCGGAGACCGCCGCAAACATACGTAGTCAACCAGGACAACCATTGCAAATTACTGTTCGGTCTATTTGCAGGCAAATCGGCAGCGTGAGGCTTTTAGATGCGAAATACCTGCGCAAGCTACCTGTAACTCGGCAGACGCTCGCAGACGTAATCGAAACTACTGAAGCGTTCGCAGTACGGCGTATCCTGTGGCATGCAAACGAGAATAGTAAAGCTGCGCGATTTCCTTCAAGTCGACAATTTCAGCGCGAAGCCGGGGTTACGGCCTGCAAGCACCTTCCATCAGTCAAGCAAGCCTTGGATGCAATTTTCGGGAATCGGATATGAGTTATGCAGGAATGTGAGCCTCCTTGCAAACTAACAGTACGCAACTTTATTCCAAAAGAGCGTATAATAGTGGGCGCAAGTGGGGCTAGTACGCTACTTTTCACGACGTAAAATATCTTCTATGCACACGCCACACTTAGGGGCCTAGTACGCAACTTTATTACCACGAACAAGAGGTTGTCAAGAAGTAATTAAGTACCGGAATCAAAACGGGAGCACGTGAGATGGGCTTTGCTATTGCGCGCATGGCTGAACAGCAGATGGCGCTCGATAACTGCTGGCCCAAGTATATTCTCTGCCGATGAGTTGAGATCTACCACTCCTGAGCAACTACCACACCTGCTACACCTGCTATACTGACCTGTGAACAGCGGTGCAAATCATGCGCCAATAGCGCGCTATTGGCGTACAAGCGGAGATGCCATGGATAGCGATAGCGATCCCTATAACGTGAACCAAGAGAGGCCCACCTGGCTCGACCTGTACGATTGGCGGCGGCGCATCGCTAGCATTTACCGGCAGCGCGAACTTGAGCTGCAGGCTGGTATCAATGAAGTTACTGTCTGGCAACGGTTCCGAGCCAGGAAAGATGCCCTCTTAGCGCACCACCCACAATCTCCCTTGAGCCCGGACGCAAGACGCCACTTCACTGGGCTAAACTATTTCCCTTACAACCCCGATCTGCGGCTCGAAGCGGTGTTGGAGCCGGTGCTGGAGCCCGAAGGCGCTGAAGACACCCAGGATAGTAAGGACAGCGAAGATACCGAGCACATCGGCGCTACGGCACCTCTCCACGCCGGCAGCTCGCATGCGCTACCACTGCGGCGTGCAGCTCAGCTCATCATCACCCTCGAGGGTATCTCCCTCCGCCTGATTGTGTACTGGATCGACGTGTACGGTGGCGGCCTTTTTCTACCGTTTCGCGATGCGACCTGTCCCGAGGAGAGCTACGGTGGGGGCCGATACCTATGTGACACCGTTAAAGGGAGCGATTTACTCTGGTTACACGACGAAACGGGGCCACCGACGGAAACGGAAGACCCGGCAGAGAACTATAAAGGCATAGGCCCCAGGCTTGGGTTTGGGCTTGGCCGTCGCGTGGCCTTGGACTTCAACTACGCCTACAACCCCTCATGCACTTACGATCCCCGTTGGGTTTGCCCATTAGCGCCCAAAGAGAATTGGCTACCTGTGTCGATACGCGCTGGGGAGCGCAACTTCCGCATGTAACCACTCGTGGAGCCGACAGCGCCCTTTGCATAGCGGCAACGAAGGGAGGCTTTCCACATGACCCCAGGCATCATCTCCGATTGCCCCTTGTTGGCTTCGCCAATTCATTCCCGAACCCGATCTCCGATAGTCGCAGCACCGTTCTGCCGAGGGGGGAGGTCACTGTGTGGGGAGAAGCGCATTCTCGTCCGACTGTGTGAGCCACAGGACAAAGGCAGCTTTGGGTGCGGGCACCCACGTCAACTTCTGCGACTGCCCCTGAAAAGGGGTGCGCTTGAGCCAGCCGTTTGGTTCGGCGGGTACCCTGTACAGCTCGCCTTCGTCGCCCTCGATTATCCATTCGAGGTGCAGAGGAGTACCGTCGGCCAGCCTGAGTGGGGCGTCTTCGGTGCAATACACTCTTCGCGTGATGCCCGGTACGAGACCTGCATTGGCTGTCAAAGGTAATTGCTTTACCATGCCGCTTGTCTATCCTTTCTCTGTACTGTAGCGGTACTGTGGCGACAGGTACAGATAGCGCCAGTTCTTAAGCGTCCTGAGTGAGCCGATATATCTCCCTCAGGTTATGTCTCCTGGATTAGCCGGCAAAGCCCCGCTGAACCAGCACGTCCGCGACGCGCTGGATGCCCAGCATATAAGCACCCGTACGCAGGTCAACATGGTGCCTGGCGCTGTAGTTCCACACGTCATCGAAACTGCGCACCATTACCTCTTCCAGGCGCTGGCGGACGGTGTCGAGGTCCCAGTAGTAGTTGTTCAGGTTCTGCACCCACTCGAAGTAAGATACGATCACTCCCCCGGCGTTCGCCAGGATGTCGGGCACTACAATCACCCCTCTGTCTACCAGAGCGCGGTCGGCCTCCGGCGTGGTCGGGCCGTTCGCACCTTCTACGATGGCCTTCGCCCTCACCTGGTGGACGTTGGCGGCGGTTATCTGGTCCTCCATGGCGGCGGGAACCAGCACGTCCACGTCAAGGTAGAGCAGATCTTCGTTGGTGATAGGCTCGGCGTTCCCCTCATACCCTTCGAGTAGATGGCCCGGAGAATCCGCGACATGCTTGATGAGACCTTCCACGTCTAGCCCGGCGGGGTTATAGAAGCCACCGGAGATGTCGCTCACCGCCACCACCTTGCAGTCCATCTCGGACAAGATTCGAGCGGTGTGAGCGCCTACCTTGCCGAAGCCCTGGATGGCTATCGTGGTGTTCTCCGTTCGCTTCCATGCTTTCTTGAGCATGCCGGCCGTAGCTATGGCCACACCCCGTCCGGTGGCCTCCGCCCGCCCCTGCGAGCCTCCCATTGATACCGGCTTGCCGGTGACGATCCCGAATACGTTGTGACCTGCCATGCTGCTGGCGGCCTCCACCATCCAGGCCATCGTTTGCTCGTTGGTATTGACGTCAGGGGCCGGAATATCCTTGTGCGGGCCTATGATCGGCATGATTGCTCGCGTGTAACCCATCGTGAGCTGCCGCAGCTCGCTCCTGGACATGGTGGTGGGGTCGCAGATCACGCCCCCTTTGGCTCCGCCGTAGGGTATGTCCACAACCGCGCACTTCCAGGTCATCAAGGCAGCGAGGCCCGCCACTTCTTCCAGGGTGACGTGAGGGTGGTAGCGCAGGCCTCCTTTCGCGGGGCCGCGAACCGTAGAGTGCTGTACCCGGTTGCCGGCGAATACCTCCACCCGGCCGTCGTCCCGTACCACCGGCACGGACACAAGTAGCTCGCGTTCCGGCCGTCGTAGAACTTCGCGGACGGCAGGATCGAGGTGGAGGCGCTCAGCAGCGCGCTCAAAGTAAACGGTTGCACTGTTCAGCAGCCCAGGCTCATTCTGGATAATCTGCTTTGGCTTAGGCGGTGCGTCGGCAAGGGTTACGGCGCTGCTGGTATGCCCATTGTGCCCGTTCTCACCTGCCACCTGTGTTAGATCGTGGCGGGTCGTGTTCGTAGATACGGGCGAACTATTAGTTGTCATGAGTTGTGTTACCTCCTTGTAACATGGGGTTATTTGTATGAGCGCGCCAGCATGCCTCGATCCTGGCGATTCTGGCAGCTCAGGCACAGCGTGGAATAGGGCCGGACCACCAGACGCTCAGTCTCGATAGTCGCAAGGCAATTGGCACAGACGCCGTACTTGCCTTGCTCAATCCGGGCGAGAGCCTCATTGATCTGTTCGATCTGACCCCGAATGTTGTCTCGGAGCGCACGGGCCAGCGAGGGGTCGCTATCATCCTGACTCTCTAACTGAAGCCCGAGCCGGCTTCGGAGCGTGACCAGCACCTCTTTCACGTGGGACACCTTTGGTGCGCCTACCGGACCTTGCTGGGTAGTGCCGGTGCCTGTCGTTATCTCTTTTTCGGTATCGATGTCGCTGACCCGACGCCTTATTTGAAGGGCCATTTCTGTATCTCCTCTCTAAGCTGTGCTTCTTGCACGCCGTAGATGTACGCATGGCTCCTGGCGCGCAACGCGTTTGGAGCCTTATGTGGCGCAATCCCGTGCAATCCTGTTACTCTTATTTTAGGCGAGGAGATTTAGGGAAGTGCTAGGGAAGTGCTAAGATTGTATTAAGATCATAGTGAGGCATGGCACAATGACCCACTCTTGCGGGGGTGCAAATTACCGTGCCTGAGAGGGCTGGTTGCGGTGAATCTACTGTTTTGCCTCTGTGCGGTAATGGGGTAAAGATACAGCTAATGCCAGGCAAACGCGACAGCAGAGGCCGCTAAGGGGATCTCACACAATCGGGGGATGAGGTGCAATCAATAGGGTGAAGTAGAAAGTGCTGCCCTTTCCAAGACCCTGGCTCTCCGCCCAGATCCTGCCTCCCATGGCTTCCACCAGCGCTTTAGCCACCGGTAAGCCTATACCTGAGCCGCCCGTACCCCGGCTGCCAGACCTGTCCACTCGAAAGAAGCGTTCGAACAGGTGCGGAATATGTTCGGCTGCGATACCCACGCCCGTGTCGGTTACTCGAAACGTAACTTCGCCTGCACCTGCCGGTTCCGCGTCGCCCGAAAGGCGGTTGACGGACAGCGTTACTTTACCTGGGACAGGAGTGTACCGGAGGGCATTCGTCAGCAGGTTCACCAGCACCTGGATGGTATGGTCGGGGTCGGCCAGGACCCTGGGCAGGTCTTTGGGTATTTCGTCGGCGAGTTCCAACCCCTTTTCGTCGAAGTGCAACCGCAACCGGTCAAGCGCGGCCCGCGCCATGGCGCCAGGGTCAACCGCCTGGAGGCCGGGAGGTTCCTGCCGGGCTTCAGCCCTCGAAAGGGTCTGGAGTTCGTCAACCAGGCGATGCGCGCGGCTTGACACGTCGTAGAGCATAGCCCAGGTCTTATCGGAAGGCTTTACGTGCCCGTCGAGCAACCCCTCAAAGTATCCTTCGAGAATGGCTATCGGGGTGCGAAGCTCGTGCGTTATCTCATCGAATGCCTCGGTGCGCCGCCGCTCTGCCGCTTCCAGCGAACGGGATAGATCGCCGAGGGCAGCGGCTAAATCGTCCAGGTCATCTGTGTTGGAGGTGGCGGGTGCTTCGTTCTGCATCGCATTCAGACCGGGCGTACTCCCTCCTTCTCCGTACTCTCCTTTTGCAAGGCGCCGGGCCTGGGCTGAGGTGCGCCTCAAAGGTACGCTAAGCTGTTGGTAAAGTCGGGGAGCGATCACCATGGCAGCCGCCGCCCCGGCGAACCCTGCTACCGCCGCGAGTGCGAGGGCCGTAGCTATCTGCACACCAGCCGAGCCCGGTGGTGTGAATATCGCGGATGCCAGCAGGAGGACCGCCAGCGTCGCGACGGCAGATGAGGCGGCAACTAGCAGATGCGTGGCTATGACCTTTTCTCTCAATCCAAAGCGTGGCCTCTTCATATCTCAAGTTTCACCCTGCTCGTCTGTCTCATTGCGCGGCGGTGATACAGATGAAGGCTGTGGCGATGAGGAGTTGCGGCGCGAGCCGAACCGGAAGCCTACCCCGCGCACCGTCTCTATATACTGTGGCTTGGCGGGGTCGTCCTCCAGTTTCTTGCGCAGTCCCGCCATATGTACGTCAACGAGACGCTCCTCATAGAATTCGTCGCCCCATATCCGGTTCAGCAGTTGATTGCGGGTGAAGACCAGTCCAGGGTGCGCCGACAATGTGACCAGTAACTCGAACTCGCGAGGCGTGAGGTGTATAAGCTCACCCCGCTTGCGTACTTCGTGCCGGGCGGCATCTATAATCAGGTCGCCGAAGACCACCGCAGGCGGTATATCGGACGACATCCTGCCCGTAGCGGGTGAGCCTGCCATCTCGGTGCGGCGTATCATCGCTTTCACCCTGGCCACCAGCTCGCGTGGGCTGAAGGGCTTGGTGAGGTAGTCGTCTGCGCCGACCGACAGCCCGATCAGCTTGTCCACCTCCTGCGATTTGGAGGTGAGCATGAGCACGTAAGCGTTGGAGAAGTGCCGCAACCTCCGGCACACCTCGATCCCATCCAGGCCGCCGGGCATCATGATGTCCAGCACCACAACATCCGGCTGCTTACGCGCAGCTACCTCCAAAGCTGATGGGCCGTCGTATGCCTCGAATACGGCATACCCTTCGGCTTCCAGGTAGCTGCGCACCAGGTCCACCAGGCTAGGCTCGTCATCCACGACCAGTATTCTTGGGGCACCGGCTCGCTCGCTCAACATAGTCTCCGGGCAATCATAAAAGGGCGACTTCTAGCCTCAAATTCGGGTAACTCACCCGTTTACATTATATATTGAGAGCAGGCAAACCATGCAGGCGACCGCCATATCTCCCTCTGTTTCAGGTATTGTTGATCAGGTTCCTGACGCCCCACCACCAGGCAGTTACGCCCGAAGCTATAGCAACGGTTCGTCCAGCCCGCACAGCGGGCATCGCGCTTCGATAAATCGTAGCGTACCTAGAATGCCTGCCGCCGAGGGAAGCGGAGGGCCGTCGCCGGCCCGGCTGGCAAGATATAGCTTGCCAAAACGACCGGCCACGTATACTGCATCACATACAGACCTGCCATCCTGCGCCACCGCTCCATAATCTTGATGCACCTGTCCATCTTCGTCGGCCAGCACAGGGAAAGGAAGGCCGTCACGCTCCTTGATTTGTGCGGCCTCGACGGGCGTTCCTCGCACCACCACGAGCACTTCAGCGCTTTCACGGGCAATTTCCGTGTAGTGTCTGGCGAGGTCCACCAGCAGCCTGCACGAGGTCCTGGGACTGCACTCGCCCACGAAGAGAAGCACCAGGCTCCCGAGACCACGATAATCAGACGTCTGAATCATCCGCTCCTCTGCCGAGGGTAAGCTGAAATCAGCGATGAAATTCTCGGCTACGGGCCAGGCTCGTCTGACCTTCGCAGTTTCCAGGGTATCTACAGTATTAGGAGCATACATCGTCTAGTCCTTTGCTTCTCAGGCCTGTACTTGGGTAAGCGTTCAGAATAAGGATAAAGGAATGTTTCCGTAGGGGCGACCCGGTGGGTCGCCCTGTCTGAGTAGCAGGCAAGTATAGTACGCTAACCCCACCAGGGCGAGCATGCGGGTCGCCCCTACCATAAATCTGAACACTTGCGTACTTGGACCCGCTTCTAACCGGCGCGTACTGCTAGTTGCGCTCTTTCGGTGCTCATCACCTCCTGCTTCTGCCTGATAGCGTCGTACAGGCTTTCCAGTGACTTTGCGAAGGCTGCGATGCCGTCTACCTGTAGTTTGTCCGTCACCTCCTTCATACTGATGCCCGCAACGCTCAGCGCCTGCATCGTCGCTCGCGTCTCCTCAAAGTGCCGTTTTCGATCCAGGGTGCGCGACACGCGCCCGTGATCCTGGAAAGCGTCCAGGGTGGCGGCGGGCATGGTGTTTATGGTATCTGGGCCTACCAACTCCTCCACGTACATCACGTCCCGGTAAGCGGGGTCCTTGGTGCTGGTGCTGGCCCAGAGCGGACGCTGCACCCTTGCACCCGCCGCTCGTAGCTCTCGGAACGGCTCAGCATGGAACTTTCGCTTGAAGTGATGGTAGGCCAGGCGCGCGTTTGCGATTGCCGCTTTACCTTTCAGGTCTTGCAGATGTTGCCTCTGAACCTCATTCTGCTCGGCAGCTATCAGGGCGTCCAGGCGTCTGTCCACTTCCGTATCCACGCGGCTGACGAAAAAGCTGGCAACTGACGCGACCCTGTCGAGCGGCTCACCTCTCGCTCTGAGGTCGTGCAGGCCGCCTATGTACGCATCCATGACCTGCTCGTAGTAGTCAATGCCGAAGATCAGCGTGATATTGACATTGATACCCTCTCCCGTAAGCCGGCGTATGGCGGGCACCCCCTCGTCCGTAGCCGGGACCTTAATCATCACGTTCGGGCGGGCTATCTCTCGCAAGAACCGCCGTGCCTCCTCAACCGTGCCGCGAGTATCGTGCGCCAGGTAAGGGGATACCTCGATGCTCGCGTACCCGTCGAGGCCGCCGGTCTCTTCATATATAGGGCGAAACAGGTCCGCTGCCGAGCGAACATCCTCGATCAAGAGCCGCTCGTATATCTCCGAGGGAGCAAGCCCGCGCCGCGACAACTCCCTTATTTCATCGTCGTAGTCGGCACTGGCCGAGACCGCTTTCTCGAAGATAGACGGATTTACGGTCGCCCCACGTATGCCCTCGTTGATGAGGGCCTGTAGCTTCCCTGACTTCACAAGGCCGCGGTGGATATCGTCGTACCAGGGGCTTTGCCCCATCTCCAGTATCTGCTGTAACGGTGTAGACATATCTTGCCTCCTCTTTACCGGCTTGTTGGCTCCTGATACTCATCTGAGGCCGCCGCACTTGCTGTCGTATCATCGAATATGTAGCGGAGGAAGAGATGGCTCCCGACCCTCTTCACAACCGTAAGCCTGCCCCAGCGCGGGCTATCAGGGGCGAAGGTCTGCCCCTCTACCAGCCCCAGGCGCGCGCCCGAAGGGTCGCGGCCCACGACCTGCGGGGAGAGCGTGAGAAACTGCTCGTCAATCAAGCTCTCGGCGAAGAAATCGCCCAGCAGGTGAGGGCCACCCTCGACCAGGACGATCTCGCACGTTCGAGCTTGCGCTACCGCATGGAGGATGACACCTGCCGGAATGGATCTTCCATCCTGGCTCTCCGCTTCTACCACCTCTACTTCAGCCGGTAATCCCTGCTCGCGGAGGCGCACAGCACCTTCGTGGGTGGTTACCACCAGAGCCTGTCCGTCCTTGAAGACCTGCATCGCCGGGTCCAGGTCGCCTGATGCCGTCACGATGACGGAAAGCGGCTCGCCCACTTTACCCAGATCCGCCCTGAGGGCAGCGTACGCGCCTGCTAGCGGAGGGTAGACGTTAGCGACGGTGAGCGCATCCCCTTTGCCTTCGCGGAGGGTGCCCGCACCCACTATCACGGCATCAGCCACTGCCCGTAGCAAGCCCATGAGCGCGCGGTCGTGCTCGTTGGAGCCGCTGATCTCTTTTCCACCGGCCCTGCCGGGTATGCCCAGCGACACCACACCATCCAGCGAGGTGACCAGGTTGCCGATCACGTATGGGCGGTCATGCGGGGCCGGGAAGCGGAGGGAGCCGTAGATGCCTTCCAACTCGGCAGGTAACGGCACCCTTCGCCCCTCGCTTGTGTCGTACAACGTCTCGAACGGCGAGAGGCGGTCCTGAGGTGCTGGCGTGTTGATTGCTGTTGTCGTTGTTACCACTATCGCAACCATCCTTTCCTATCGCTGCAACCCACATGCGGTGAAGAACTCGGAGCGGAGGGCCGGGTCGCCATCATAAGCCCCACGCCACACGGTGGTGCGGGTCATAGGGGAGATCTCTCGCACACCGCGCATCTGCATGCACATATGGTGCGCCTCCAGGTAGACGGCCACTCCATGCGGCTTGATCAGCGAGACCAGGGTGTCGGCGATCTGCTGGCCGATACGCTCCTGCACCGAGAAGCGCCTTGCGTAGAGGCGCACCAGCCGCGTCAGCTTGGATATGCCGATGATCCCTTCGTGCGCTATGTACCCAACGTAGGCGTTCCCGTGGAATGGGAGGGCATGGTGCTCGCACAGGGCGTGGAAGGGTATCGGCCCTTCGATCACCTGGCTAAGGCGGCAGTCAGGGCCACCCCGGCATTCCGTATTGAACACCTTGAGCAGCTTCGGGTCGCCGTCGTAGCCGCTGGTCGCATCGAACATGGCTCGCATGAAGCGGCGTGGCGTCTCCACGGTAGCGGGCGTGTCGAGGTCCAGCCCCAGGGCTGTGAATATCTCCGCTATGTAGCCCTCGAACTTCTGCATCTGCTCACCCGATACCAGGCGCGGGTGGATACTCACACCGGTATCCGTATATATCTCCTCATCTATATCTGTATCTATATCCAGCTTCAGTGCCATTTGCTTATCCTTTCATATGCTCTCGTGTATTGGTTTTTGGCAAGTTCAATTCAATTCGGCAAACGCCCTGGGCTAATCGCCTTCGGGCAGCCGCCCCTTTAGGTCTTCGGCGTGGAACGGCCCCGGTTCAGCTATGAGGCGTCGGGCGGCGTCCACCTGCCCCCACACGTTCCACAGGAGCACGCCTCGCACGCGGCTATCGCGCAAGTAGTAGACGACGCCTTCGCGGTACGGCTCCTTCCAGTCGGCCACGATCTCAAGCCGGGGGTCAAGCTCGCCCACCGCCTCGTACCCCAGATCAAAGAGGTCGGAGTAGAAGAAAGGCGAGTGCCGGTACGGTTCGTTCGCGCCCGCCATGTTCCTGCCCGCGGCTTTGCCCATCTTGTTGGCGTTGTCCTCGTGCTCGACGCGGCGCAGCCTGCCCAGGAGGGGGTCGCAAAAGAGGGCGACATCCCCAGCGGCATAAATGTCCGGGTGGCCTGCGCGCAGCAACCCGTCCACCGCAATACCGTTGTTCCCATCACGCTCGCCCGCCACGCGCAGGCCCGCTTCCCTGGCAAGTTGCACGTTCGGCTCGATACCGATGCCTGCCACTACTCCGTCCACAACGATTTCCTTGCCGCCCTGGGTCTTCAAGGTCAGCACGTCGCCACGCTTTTCCAGGGCGATCGCTCGCTCCCCGGTGAGGACCTCCACCCCCTTCTCCCGGTAGAAACCGGTCAAGAACTTTACCAGGTCAGGTGGGTATAAGCGCTCGCCGATCCCTGCTTCGGGAAGGAGCATCGTTACTTTCTTGCCGTTCGTCGCTAAGGCAGCGGAGACCTCCGAGCCGATGAACCCGCCCCCGATGACGGCGAACCGCTCCCCACGCTCGGTAAGGGCGCGCAGCCGCAGATAGTCCTGGAGCGTGCGGAAGTAGACAATATCGTCCCCGCCAAAGGGGAGCCGCCTGGGCGTGCCGCCGGTAGCGAGGAGGAGCTTGTCGAAGGTGTACTCGGTGCCCTCCGTGTCGGTTACAGTCTTGTTGCCGGGGTCCAGCGTGACAACCGTCCGGCCCAGGTGCGTCTCTACGCCCAGGTCGTCCATCTTGCTCCAGACGGTTTCCAGACGCTTGCCCGCCCACAGCTTCTTGGAAAGGGGCGGACGCTTGTATGGTGGGTCGCTCTCCTCGCTTATGAGAGCTATTGAGCCGTCCGGGTCCACCTCGCGTATGCCGCGTATGGCGGCGTGAGCGGTCATGCCGCCCCCTATGATCAGGTTTGTATAGTGTGTCATGTTATTTGCCTCTTTCATATGATTATCTTTTCTCAATCGTTACCTTCAGTTTTATGTTAGCGGTTACCCTGCACAACAGGGCTATGTTCATCAACCAGTTCGCCCTCCCGCCGAGTTGGCCGGGTGGGAGCCTGCGGAGGGTCGACGCTGACCTTCCACAGGCCCAACCCGACCGGCCAGGAGGGATCAACTCTGGCGGCGGACTCGTTTCAGAACCAGCCAGCCTGCACCCGCGAGCAGCATGCCCGCGAATACGAGTTGCCAGATAAGTTGGTATCCCTCGCCTGTCACCTCGCCGGTCCTGGGCATTCCGACGTGCTCAGGGCCATGTTCCCCGCCGGGCATTGCGCCTGGGGCCATAGACCCCGCAGACAGGTCGAACTTCTCAGGGAACTGGCTCATGATGCCCGTGCTGAGGGCGTCGGCCATGCCCAGGATGTGGTCGTGTACTCTGTCGTAGTCGGCTATATCTTTGGCGTAGTCGCCCTTCAGGTGGGCCACGGCCTCGTCCAACGTGAGGTCAAGGTGCTCTTTCATCATCGCCTTCAGCACATCGAGCGGCCAGGCTTTGGGGTTGGCGCTGTTGAGGAAGGTGGCTATGTCGTCGCCGTTCGCATACCACCGCGAGCTTGCCGACTCCACCGCGGCGGTATCGTTATTGCCAGCGGCGGTGAGGAGATCGACCGCGCCCATGATGTGCTCCTTCAGCAGTACGGTCAATTGCTCGCCCGCCGCATCGCCGTAGTAGGGCTTGACCAGGTTGCCGATGTCTACCTGGTCTTGCAGCAGGCGGTTGAGGGCGGCTTCCTTATCGGGCAGGTCTGATATGGCGCTCACTATGAGGAGGCGCGTCCAGATGATATGGTCTTCCCACGCTTCACGCATGTCGTTGCGCAGTTGCATCTCCTGGGCCGCAGGCGCTACGGAGAAGCGGTCGGGGAACTGGGCGATGATGCCCATGCTGAGGGCGTCGGCCATAGTCAGGATGTGCTCGTGGATCTTATCGTAGGCGGCCACGTCCGCAGCCCAGTCACCCGTGAGGCGGGCCACGGCCTCCTCCAGCGTCAGGTCCAGGTGCATCTTCATGGTCGAGGCTATCTGGTCGCGGCTCCACGCTTTGGGGTTGGCCGACCCAAGGAAAGCCGCTATATCGTCGGCGTTGCGGTACCACCTGGTTTTGCCTGCCTCGACCTTGGCGTTGTCGCCAGCCTTTGCAGCGGCCAGAAGCTCGTCAGCACCGAGGATGTGCTCCCGGAGCAGTTCTGTTAGCTTATCGCCCGCGGCCTCGCCGTAGAACGGCTTGATGGCGTCTCCTATGTCGGCCTGATTGCGCAGCAGACGTGCGGCTACCAGGTCCTTATCAGGCAGGTCGGCAAAGACGGAGATGATGTAGAGGCGGGTCCAGCCGATGTGGTCCTCCCACAGCTTGCGCATGGCATTGCGAAACTCCAGGGCAGGGATCGGGGTCGCCTGGGCGGTGTAGGCAAGGGCCTCGGATGCGCCTGTTGCTGTGGTGGTAGCTGCCGGGGCGAGTGAAGTGAGCAGCCCTGAGATCATGAGCACGAGGGCGACGATCAGTACTCTATATATGTTGTTGTGATGCGGTGTTCTCATTTTGTGGCCTCCATGGTTGTTATTTTGAGTGTGTTGTTGCCGCATCACATCTGTTCTCATACTTCCATTCTAGGCGCTGACTTTGAGGATAGTGCCAGGGAAGTGCTAAGATTGTGTTAAGATATAGATGCGGCAGGGTTGAAGCTCTCCTTGACAGGGGTTTCCGCTCTCCGCCGGGCATAGTGGTGTTACGAGCGCCGCTATGCCCTTTTGTATTCAGTATCCATATAATTCTCGATCTTCCACCTCCTTTCGCTGCTGCTTAAAGGGTTTCCTCGGTCCTTACCGGCGGTTGATGGCCTGTTGCATGTACTCCAACCAGCCTGTCTCCGCACCTGGATCGTTGCTATCCTCGTCACTATCTTCGCCCTGGCGGTAGCCGCCGGGGCCAAGCGACGAGAGTGATGCCAGCGTCTGTGGAGACAGGAGATCAGGGAGTTGCTCCCCCAGGTCTTTCACCACCCCTGCCAGGGCGATGCTGTGGCGTATGTACCAGGCGGATAGCTCCACCAGCAATCGCTGGCGGGTGCGCACCGTGAGGGCTTCATCGCCCTGGCCGATCTCCCCGGCCAGCGCCTCGGTGTCATCCTGCACCAGCACCAACCAGCGGCTGCCGTATTCGGGTGCGAGCCTGTAGCGGAAGATGGCCCCCCGACAACCGCCACACTCTGCGGCGCAGGCCCTCAGGCATAGAGTGGTGACTTCCACTCCACGCTCTTCGGCAGCCGCGAGATTGCCCGCGAGAGCGTGGGCCTCCTGTGTCCAGGTCGCTACCAGCAGCCTCTTCTGCGCCGAGTCTATCACGGTGCGGGCATGATCCAGGAGAGATTCGTAGCCGCGCGCGTTCCACACGTACTCATACTCAGGGGGCGCGGCCATCTCTTCCAGCATGCGGCGGGCAGCGGTCAGGTTCTTCGAAAATCTGCCGCCGATGTGGCCCACAAGCTCCGATGGGGGTACGGCGGAGTAGCGAGTGCCGGAAGGGGTGTCGAGGCGCACCACCGCCCCTCGCTCCTCCAGCTTATCGAGGACCGAGTAGACATTGGCGCGGGGCAGGCCCGAAGCTTTCGCCAATTCGTAGCCGTTCAGAGGGCTGCGTTGGAGCAAAGCCACATAAGCGCGTGCTTCGTAATCCCCGAAGCCAAGCCCCTGAAGCACCTGTAAGATCTCCGCCATCGTTCTCTCCTTTAGCTCTTATTTAGTAGTTGCTCTAGCAGCTACTAACATCATACATCTGTGGGTTACACCTGCATATAGTACTTAAGTACTATGCTCAAGGCTCATTGTGAGCGACGAAATGAGGAGGGGCTTTGTAGAGTAAAAAAGGTGGGGAGCGGCCAGCAAGCCAGCAGGGAATACTGGAGAGGCACCTTGCTAAGGCAAGGTGCCTCTCCGCGATCTGTATACGGTATGAATTAGCCTGACGCTTTCAGGAGGTCGGGGGCTGCGCTGGAGTTGGGTTGGTGATCGGCGAGCCCTGGTCCACAGCCCCGCTGACCGCCTGCCCCGCGCTCAATGAAGGGCCGCCCTCGCGGACGTGGGCAAGCAAGCCGCCACTGAGGAGCACCTGACGCTCGCGCTCAGAAAACCGCGCCCGCAGTTTGCAATCAACGCCAAGCTCTGTGAACCGGAGCTCGACCTCTTCTCTCCCCTCGGCCAGCGCCTCCCGAATGTCGGGTAACTCCCATCTGTCTCCCTGGCAGGCCCGCTCGTAATCGGCATCGTCCGCGAAAGTTAGCGGCGGTATCCCCTGCGCGATCAGGTTGCGGCGGTGGATGCGCGCGAAGCTCTTGGCGATCACCGCTTTCACGCCGAGTTGTTTGGGCGCTAACGCTGCGTGCTCCCGGGAGGAGCCTTGTCCGTAATTGTGCCCGCCTACAATAAATCCCCCTCCCCATTCAGCCGCCCTGGCAGCGAAGTTCGGGTCGATGCGGCGGAAGACGAATTTGGACATGGCGGCGACGTTCGAGCGGAAGGCCATTACCTCCGCCCCGTCAGGCGAAAGCTCTCCCGTCGAAATATCGTCGCCAACCACGATCAACACGCACCCTTTGAGCTTGTCGGGAAGAGGGGTTTCGGCGGGCGGCGGCTTGATATTCGGACCTCTTGGTATGACAACTTTAGCGGCTACTTCGGGCGCAGGGGGCGCGATGATCTGCCGGTCGTTGGCTGTGGGATCGCATACCAGTGGCGGAAAGTCCGGCTCCACAGCGCCCAGGTCGCGCGGGTCGGTGATCACTCCGCGCAGGGCGGTGGCTGCCGCGGTGGCCGGACTGCAGAGGTATACCTGGTCGTTGGTCGTACCGCTGCGCCCTGGGAAGTTTCGATTGAAGGTGCGCACCGATACGGAACCCGACGGTGGGGCCTGCCCCATGCCAACGCACGGTCCACACGCCGGTTCCAGCATCCGCGCCCCGGAGAGCATAAGGTCGCGGTACACCCCGGTCTGCGCGATAGTGTCCAGTATCTGGCGTGAGCCAGGCGTAACAGTCATTACCAGGTTCTCCGCCACATTGCGCCCTTTCAGAACGGCGGCGGCGATAGCCAGGTCAGCGTATCCAGAGTTCACTGACGAGCCGATGCAGACCTGGGCCGCAGGCGTGCCGGCCACTTCTCGCACCAGCACGACGTTGCCGGGGCTGGAAGGCTTCGCGATCAACGGCTCCAACTTGTCGAGATCAATCAACTCATGCTCATCGTAACCAGCCCCATCATCAGCTTTTAGCTCCAGCCAATCTCCTGGCCGGTCTTGCAGCTTGAGCCATTCCCTGGTGCGCTCGTCCGAAGGGAAGAGGCCGGTCGTTGCGCCCATTTCCACGATCATGTTACAGATGGTGGCGCGCTGGGTAACGTCGAGGGTAGCGACGCCCTCCCCGTAGAACTCGAATATCCTGCCCAGGCCGTTGCGAACGCCGCGTCGCCTGAGCAGTTCGAGGATTATGTCTTTGGCCTGCACCCAGGGCTGCAAGCTGCCGCGTAGCTCTACACCGACTACGAGTGGCGTTTGGAACTCGAAAGGCTGGCCCGCCATGCACACCGCAACGTCAAGCCCGCCCGCCCCGATAGCGATCATTGCTAGCGCGCCCGATGTGGTGGTGTGGCTGTCAGCTCCTATCAGCACAGCGCCCGGTTTGCCGAAGCGCTCGATGTGGACCGAGTGGGAGATGCCATTGCCGGGGCGCGAGTAATGGATGCCATACCTGGCGGTGAACGCCTGTAGATAGCGGTGGTCGTCGGGGTTCTTGAAGTCGAGCTGTATCATGTTGTGGTCAACGTACTGCACAGCCAGGGGCACAGCCACCCGCGCCATACCCAGCTCCTCGAACTGCAAAGAAGCCATCGTACCCGTGGCATCCTGAAGCAGCGTCTGATCTACTCGCAGAGCTATCTCTTTGCCCGGCGTAAGCTCGCCACCAACCAGATGGTACCTTATGATTTTCATTGTCACATTGTTACGGTTATCAGGCATATGTTTTATCCTCTTCCTATATTATAGACCCATTGTCAGCACTCGGCATTGCGAGGGGTGAATTGCGCACCTGTGATACCGCCATTCCAGGCCGAGCCGACGAAGAGCGCACAGCGGGCTGCCTCATGCATGCACTCAGCCTGGGGCTGCTCCGGAACCAGGAGGGTGTTTATCAGCACTCCTCCCCCGCTCAACTGTAGGTACGGATCGCTCGCGACAGTAGAAGTTGCCCCCTTGAAAATCACCGCTCGACCCCAGCCGCGACCCCGCATGCTGGAAGCTAGCTCTGAGATAAGGGGTGCCGGATCGGCGGCGATTTCCTCCGGTCCGACCAGGCCACCGGCGTGCAAGAGCACATCAATCTGCGCCCACTCTTGCTCCACATAGCGGGCCACAGCCCATGCACCCTCGGAGGTCCGCGCATCGCCCGCCACCACTAGGCCTCGCCCGCCGTCAGAGCGAATCTCGTCCACCAGCGACTTCGCCCGTTGGTAGTCGGCGCGGAAGCACACAGCGACCCAGGCTCCATGGGCGGCAAAGAGCCTGGCTACCACTCGGCCCAGCCCCTCCGTGGCCCCGATTACAAGCGCCACACGTCCATTCAACCCTGTATCAATCAAAGCTACTCACCCGCCGGAGAACCCAGTCTCATGTTCTCGGTATGATCTATAGGCACCTCGATGAGCGTAGGCACGTCCATGTCCAATGCCCTGTGCAGTATCGGCCCGAAATCGTCAGGCCCCTCAACGCGCCAGGCAGGTAGTCCAAAAGAGTTGGCGTACTGCACCAGGTCGGGATTGGTAAATTCCACACCAAACGTGCGCCCGAAGCGGCGCTGCTGGTTCAGTTCGATTACGCCGTAGCGCTCGTCGGTCCACACAACGTTGACGTATGCCACTCCGAGGCGGCGCGCAGTCTCAAGCTCCTGTGAGTTCATCAGGAAGCCGCCGTCCCCGCTAACGGCAACTACCTTGCGCTCAGGTAAGGCCAGCCTGGCAGCCAGTCCGCCAGGCACAGCGATCCCCATGGTCGCGAAACCATTGGAGATTATGACCGTGTTAGGTTTACCGGTCGGATAATGAAGCGCCAGCCACACCTTGTGCGCTCCCACATCGCTCACCAGGATGTCCTCGTCAGAGAGCGCCTGCCGCATCTCCCAGATGACCCGCTGCGGCTTCACCGGCATACTGTCGTCGTTTGCGTACTCTCGCAGGCCGGGCATAGAGGCTTTTTCGTCTCGCTCCCCTTGCTCGACTCCCCTTCCCACCCCCTCCCACCATGAGTGCTTGCGGGCCATGCATAACCTGGCTATAGCATGTAGAGCATCGCCAATCTCGCCAACGACCTCCAGGGCAGGCAGGTAATGTCCGTCTATCTCAGCGGGCGTGCTGTCAATGTGTACGATCTCTTTATCGCGGTTCGGGTTCCACAGGGCAGGCGACCACTCCACCAGATCATAGCCTACGGTCATTATCAGGTCCGCGTCCACAAGTTGGGGCATCGCTGCGAGGTCCGCGCCAGGGCGCTGCAAGCCGACCGCGCCGAGAGCAAGTGGGTCACGGTAATCGATGCAGCCCTTGCTCATGAAAGTATGGGTTACGGGCAGCTTCAACCTGCGAACCAGGTCAGTAAGAGCGTCCGCCGCCCCGTGCCCGGCGGCCTGCCTGCGAATTACTCCATTACCGGCCAGTATGAGGGGACGCTTCGCCTGGCAAAGCAGTTCGACGGCTTTCTCCAGGACTTCGGGCTTGGCCTGGGGGTAGGTTGTGCGGCGCACGGGCATCGGCTTCACACCCTGCGGCACGGGCATGGCGGCCACATCTTCGGGGAGTTCCAGGTGGGTAGCGCCCGGCCTCTCCAACCGCGCCAGCCGGAAGGCCTTACGCACCATCTCCGGTACGCTTTCGGGCCGCTCAATACGGGCGTTCCACCTGGTGACAGGCTGGAGCATCTGTACAACGTCTATGTACTGGTGCGACTCTTTGTGAACGCGCTCAAGCCCCGCCTGACCGGTGATCGCCACAAGTGGGGCGAAGTCCAGATTGGCATCAGCGATGCCCGTGATGAGGTTGGTAGCGCCGGGGCCGAGGGTAGCCAGGCACACCCCAGGGTAGGTGCTGAGGCGGCCATAAACATCGGCCATGAACGCCGCGCCCTGCTCGTGGCGAGTGGTAACGAACTGAATGGCCTCGCTGCGCGACAAAGCGTCGAGCAGGTCGAGAATCTCCTCACCCGGCACCCCGAATATGTATTTTACCCCTTCGTTCTCGAGGCAACGCACCAGTAATTCGGCTGTATTACCGCCCTGTGTTGAGGTTGTTCTCGATATATCGCTGCTGCTCATTTGCTACCGTTCCATAACGGGTAACAATTCTCTGCGCCTGCCCTCTACTCAGCCTGGGGAGTTGGCGGATGCGCTCCCTGGGCTGGCCCTATCCACACCGTCTGCACGTTCACGAATTCACGTATGCCGAACTCGGAAAGCTCACGTCCGTAGCCGCTCTGCTTCACCCCGCCGAACGGGAGGCGTGGGTCGGAAGCCACCATGCCGTTGATGAAGACCGATCCCGCTTCAATACGCCGTGCGAGATTGCGCGCGGCCTCTATATCGCGGGTCCAGAGGTTAGCGCCAAGCCCGAAGGGTGTATTATTGGCGACCTCTACAGCCTCTTCAGCATCTTTTACACGGATGACCGCCGCTACCGGACCAAAAGTCTCTTCAGCCAGTACAGGCATTTGTGCGGAGACGTTGGTGAGCACCGTGGGCGCATAGAAGTATCCCCGGCCCTCCATGCGCTCACCACCCGCCAGCACCTTTGCTCCCTGCTGCACAGATTTCCGCACCTGCTCATCAAGGGCGTCGCGCAGATCGCTCCTGGCCATCGGGCCAATGCCGGTATCGCGGTCGAGCGGGTCGCCCACCTTCAACTTAGAGACTTCCTCTGCGAATAGCTGCTCAAATTCCTCGGCTACATCTCGCGCGACGATGAAGCGTTTGGCGGCAATACAGCTCTGGCCCGCATTCTGGAAGCGCGAGCGCACTGCCACCGCAGCAGACGCATATAAATCAGCATCGGCAAGCACGATAAAGGGGTCGGAGCCGCCCAACTCCAGCACGGTCTTCTTGAGGGCGCTCCCGCTCATGCCAGCCACCTGCGCCCCGGTCGCGGAGCTGCCGGTCAGCGAGACCGCTTTGACATGGGGATGCTTGATGATGCGCTCCACCGCTTCTCCTCTTACCAGCAAGCTGCGGAATGTACCTTCCGGCAGTCCTCCCTCCCGAAAGACCTCCTCGATAGCGAGCGAACACTGGGGCACGTTGGAGGCATGTTTGAGGAGGGCGGTGTTACCAGCCATGAGGGCAGGGGCGGCAAAGCGAAAGACCTGCCAGAAAGGGAAATTCCAGGGCATGATCGCCAGGACGACCCCAAGCGGCTCGAAGGCCACATAGCTCAGGGCGGCATTAGTCTGCACGCGCTCCTCGGACAGGAAGCGCTCGGCGTTATCGGCATAGAAGTCGCATGTCAGGGCGCACTTCTCGATCTCGGCCTCCGCCTCCACGATCGGCTTGCCCATCTCAAGGGTGATCAGACGGGCGAAGCGGAGCTTGTGCTCACGCAGGAACTTCGCCACACGGCGCATGAGTTGACCCCTTTCGCCGACTGGCGTTCGGGACCAATCGCCCCACGCCTGGTGGGCCGTGGCGATTGCACCTTCTATATCTTCAGGAGTTAGCTCGTCAAAGGTGGCGAGCACCTCTTCAGTAGTGGGGTTTACCGACTCGATCATCGTCTCCTCCAGGTTTTCGTGCAGTTGAGCGCAGCAAAGGGCAAGCGCGCTCGCCCACCGGTCGAACGACGAGTTCCATCTCGCTGCTGCTGGCTATCCTACCTGCCAGCGCTTCACTCCGCCCTTCCCGCTGCCCTACTGCTTCCGTTGGCACGAGTGATTCCGGTTGCGCTGCTTCATCCACCACACTCATCTCCACGTTGCCAATGGGCAGCCTTAGACTACCTGCTACCCGGACCCAGTCCCTGGCCTGGTACCACGGAGGGGGCAGCCGGGGGGTTCCCGTTTTTCGCTCGGTCCGTGCTGCTCGTGCATCACGCGTTGGGCTGAGCATGAACTCTATTGTGTTCCCGTCTGAGTCCACAGCCCTGTAGAGGTACATCCCCTGGCCCTTCACTTTGATATAAGTCTCATCTACTCGCCAGGAGGAGTTGGTGTGTCAACCCTTCAGCTTCGCACGACACCGTCGTTCCAGAATAGGGGCATAATGTTGGACCCACCTGTAGATGGTGGTGCCGGTCGATGACCTCTACTCTATCAGACCGTTTCAGTTGTTGCAACAGAACCGGAGTGCGCCCCCGCGCCCGTAGCACTGTGTTTACAATCACCATCTGCCGCCAGGCTCTATATTCCCAACAGAAGTTGTAGGTGACGCCCGACCAGCCACATCTGTGCGCTCAACTGGATGGTTGTGCGCGTCATTGCCCTTTCACGCCTCACCAAAAGCACCAACGTTGCGCTGAAAGTAGCATTGAGCCGCGCAATATAGGCGGTGTTGATGTCCTGATGTCCGAGCCTGTGCCGCTACGCCACAGCACCCCTTTGATTGCAGCGTGGGTGGCCAGCACCACCCGATGATGCCCATGAGTAAGAGATAGTGCTCGATCACCTGTCCCAACAACAATCCGAGGGGAACATCCAGGAGGGGTTGCCCGCTCTACCGATGCGCACGGGCACCAGGACGCCCGTCGCACAACTTTGACATGGTGCGAGAAGCCATCCACTCATACGAGCTATACCGAACTGAGACACCAGCCACATAGGCAAGCTGCCCCTTCTCATATGCCCCCGCAACTCCCAGGTCAAGCTATCGAGTCGCTTCACTGACCCCATCCAGCCACAAAATGCAAATTCGTATTGTCCGCCCTGGCATGCCCTGTTCATTCGGGTACTTAATTACTATTTAACACCTGATGAGGTCGAACTGGCTCCACCTCGTCAGGCTCCTCACGTGGAGGTGTATGCACAGCCAGTCCAAGCCAACTTCTCTCGTTATACGCCATGAGTTGATAATGGACGCACCGGCCCAGGAAGGTGCGAAGCTCCTCCTCGCTCACGCCCTCGCGTTGCACATCGGGAAGCTCAATCAGGTTACGCATGGTCTGCGCCCGATCACAGGCAAGGTACGCAGATGCCTTCCAGCCGCGCAGCACGGCCCGGCGCGGCTCTGCTGCTAGTTCGCGGCGTGTGTCCAGAATGCAGAGCGTACCGTCCGGCTCCCGGCTCATTTCGAGCATCCCCCGTCCGCTATCCGCCATCCACGTCCGGGTGAGTTCGACCGCCTCATATGCATACTCAGCGTCGGTGCGACCGTCGGCGTAGTCGAAGTCGAAGTAGTACGCGATCTCCATCAGCTTTTTATTCTCGAATGGATAGAGATAGGAAAAGGGCGCCATAGGACGCACGTTTACCATCCCAAATCCTTTTGGGTCGGCATGGTAGGGACTGAAGCGATCCAGACGGATCGGACCATAGCCTATAGGTGGCTGTAGATGCCAAATCGCTTTGATTAGAGAAATAGTGTCCACGTAATCATCTGAAGTCTCTCCAGGGAAGCCATACAGGAAGTTCCAGTAGGGTTTGACGCCGTACTCACTGCACCACTTTAGGAGTTCAATGTTACGGAACGCGGTAGTACCTTTGCGCATCAGCTTTAGAACATGGTCACTCAAACTCTCAATCCCCGGCTGGACAAACCGGACGCCTGCATCCCGAAGCTGACGCACATGGCCTCGGGTGAGGTTCGCTTTTACCTCCCAGAAGAATTCGATACCCAGATTTGCCTCAGCAAGCATAGGCAACAGCGAGCGGAAGTAGCGCATATCGAGAATGTCGTCCACCATACTGAACGAAGTAACGCCGTATCGCTTGCGCAATTCCTGCACCTCGGACAGCACGCGCTCAGGGGTCTTACTGCGAAAGGCCATTGTGGCACCATTCAGCCCGCAGAACGTGCAGTGCGAACGCTCACCCCACCAACAGCCTCGGGCGGTCTCCATCAGCAATGTAGGCGCAAGACCAGAGGCCACCTGGCTCGCACGTTTCTGATCGAAGAATGGATCGAAGTCGGGCACCGGGATGCGATCAAGTTCAGCCGTTCGCACCGTAGGGGGCAATTCTGCAAGGCGTATGCGGCTGTTCGCGCTTACGCCCCGGATTCCCTGCATACCCGTTCCCTTACGCCGCGCATCCAGCACAGCCGGAAAGGAGTCGTCGGCTTCACCGGAGAATGCAAGATCAACGAAGGGGAACTGCTCCTGGAGCGCGACTCCCATTCTCTCTTCCCAATTCGCGCCGCCAAAGGCAATCGTGATTGCCGGGTATGATTTCTTCACCCGCGAGGCGAGGGCGAGTGAAGCGATGTTCTGCTGGAACACGGACGTGAAGCCGACGAGCGTGTAATCACTCCAGTTCACAGCGCGGATGCACTCATCGAGGAACGGTTCCACCTGCTCTCGCAGCCGTATCAGGCGAGCGTAGTCGCTATCACTGAAGCGCCAGGTCCGACGAAGTACCTCGTCGGCATAGGCTGCATCGGCATAGGGCCTTCGGCCGTAGAGCGCCTCGGTGAATAGCCAATCGCCCGCGAATGCTGTGTATGGCACATCATCCGAGCAGAGCCAGAGATAGTTGTCAAGCCCGATCCGTTGGGCGAAGGTAAAGGTGAAGTAACGCGTCTCGCACGGCACTCCGTGCTCACGACAGTGAGCCTGGAGGAGACCGAGGGAGAGCGCAGGCCGTTCAAGCGCCCCGAACGGCATACTTATCAAGAGTACGTGCTCCGCATCTACGCACTCAGATGCGATTTGCTTACCCTTGAACACGACATCAGGCACCGCAGGCGTGAGGGGCAGGCCTACGTTGTCCCCAGCGACATGCATAGGGTTCTCCTTACAGTTCGATGTCGGTCGGCGGCTTGGGGGATTTGGGAGCGCGCCTACCACGAGCACGCTCGGACCCTGGCGATCCTGACGGCGCTTCCGGCGGGACAGCAGGCGCCGGCGGTTCAGGGCCGATTGGTCTCTGAGGGATGATTGGCTCAGAGGGCATGCTCGGTCCACGAGTGATGATCGGTCCGCGTGTGATGATTGGTCCAGGCACGATAACGGGCTCAGTCCACTGGAAGAAGAAAGGGTCTATAGAAGTTGGCACAGTAGTTGTGCCGTCAACACTCAGGAGTGTGCGAGTCCCCCAATCTGCTCTGCGCTGGTACCGCACACCACTCGGAAAGTTAGCCATGTCCGGGGTGTTATTGCCCGAGAATACGCCATAGAATTCACGACCAACGGCAAGGAGCCGGATGTAGTCTCCGATATAGGGCAAGAATACCCTGGCTGGGACAGCTGACGGCGCCTGGTGGAGCACGTGCGTCTCCGGAGGGCTTGCCCAAGCGTCAGATGTAAGTTCGAGCTTTGTTACCCACTTTGTTCCGGTAAACTGCTGGTAAGCAAGGCCAACCAGCCGGGTGGAATTGATCGCGAGGCTGGGATTCTTTGCATTGGTGATCGAACGAACGTCAGCGGACCAGGTCTGGCCACTGTCGGTCGAGCGACGAACATGTAGCGTCCAATCTGTGCCCGTAGCCCCCCCTACGCGATCACACCACGCGATCCAGACCGCGCGAGAGTCGGTTGGATCTACGGCGATGGAGAGGTCTGCACCGAGGCGCTCCTGTCCCATAATCGCATTGAAGCGCACGAAGCGATTGGTTGCAACGCGCTGCCCGACGATCCCATCAGCCGCATCAACAAGGGCGCTAAAAGGCGGCGTACTAGCCCCACCATTGTTGTCGCGCGTCACTACGATGTCAATGTTCAAGTTAGGGAACGTGCCACTGGCCCAGCGTTGGAACGCGGCGTATACCGTTCCGTTCGTATGCAGAGCGATCCTGATAGGGGGGCCATCTTTGAAGATGGTCGAGCGGCGTTCGAGCACGATGGGCACGAAGCCTGCGGGGGGTAGCGCGGTAGATGCGTTCTGCGAAACGTCTACAGTCGCGGTGCGGCCGTTCGGCTGCATGCCGTTCTCATTCCCAACATATACCCGATCTCGTGATATGTTGTTCAGGACCACGCTCCCCGCCACGACCCAGGGCTGATCCACGGAGGCGCGGTCCACCAACAGGGTCATCGGCGTCGTGGACGAGAAGCTCTGGGTGCGCAGGATCTGCATGTGGAGGGTCTGGCCGTTCAGGATGGCCGCGTAGAGCACGCCGCCTTTGGTGGCGAAGCCGACAGTGATGTCACTTGTGCCGCCCAGGCCATTGCCGGGAACAACGGAACGAAGGTTCCAGGTGTTTCCACCGTCGGTCGAGACGTATATCGGGGCGAATGCGCCACCCATCGGCGACGGCGTGAACGCGGTTGCCACCATGTCGGTCGGACGCTCCGGATTTACCGCTATGTTTGGCTCGCTATCCTGGTTCCTCTCTCCGCTCAATGATGCGGGAATCATATTCACTACACGAACTGTACCTATCTCTGTACCCATCTCACTCGGTCTCCTTTATCCACGTAGTGTGCCTATGCACTTACCCACGTAGATCCTCGAGTTCTTGCGTCGGCTGGAAGTCTTCCGGATGGAGCAATGCGAACGGCGCGTATGCCCGTAGGTCGCCCTCAGTAGCGTGGAGCAACCACAAACCACCCTGAGATGCCTTCGGCTTCGGGGCTGTTCGCCATCTCACGTCTATGCTGTTTATGTATAGAGTTTCGACCTGATCGCCTGGAACGTCGCCTTTTTCGACATGATAGACGTCCAGGGTAGCCTTCCACCAATCGGGGTCGTGTTCAGAGGTTACGGGTCCGCTAACCCTTTCGAGTTTAGCGGTGCGGCCCAGGATAACGGCATCGGCGTTATCCTTGTGCTCGCGCAGGCGCTGAGTATCTGCCTCACGCTCAAGCGACGCGAAGGCGGTGGGTTCGCCCGCTCCGATAGCTAAACCGGCGTGGCCCATCACGGCGTTTACCGGGAGGCGGCCCACCTCGGCAACGACGATGCTCTCACCAAATGCCACGCCCTGGGCGAAAAAGGCCGATGCATCCCCTACCGCAGGTAAATCGTTGTCGGCCGACAGCTCTATCGTAATACGCTGACCATCAAGCCCTGTAAAGGCAGGAGGGGCGTGGAGAACATAATCTACACGCACTACCGCCGTTCGCTCGCCAATCGGCACGTTACTCATGGTTCCGGCACCAAGATGCTCGATAGTGCCCACGAAGCTAAACGCTGCTCTTTGCATCAGGTCCATAATAACCGGATCAGACATCGGTATACCTCCTTAGATGCTCCCGTAGGCCACATGCGCGGCCAGACCGGCAGGCCACTCGGTTTGCGTAGCACCTACATTTAAGCTAGAACGAGACAGAGAATTCAAACGAACGTGCAAAATTGGAAGTGTAGGAAGCGGTGATGCGCCCAGTTGGGCAGAAATGAGGCTCAATCGAGACCGGCCGCCAATCACTTTTGTCTCCCTGGGCCTCTGAAGCCGGTCGCCGGATACTGGCTATTTGAGTCCGGTCATCAGCAACCAGCGCTATAGTAGAGCGTAGATATGGGAGGTGGGCCAATAATGGTGTTCCAAAGCGCATTTCAGAACACCTGGACTGCCCATTAGTTCTACGATTATATATCCAATCGGCACGTTTGTCAATAAGATCGCCTGCCGTCCACTCATAATCCAACAACGCCCTGGTGTTGAGCAAGCAGTGGAGATGTACCGGGGCATCCCCAATGCAGAGTTAGCGGTTTTGCCCGGTGCGCGTTACGGAGACCTGGGTGAAGTACCCAACGAGCTTGTCATCAACTTTCTAAAGCGCTATCTGATGCCGACGGCCTCAATCCAGACAGTGTCTACCCCAGGCTATAAAGTAGTCGCGCGGCATGGATGAGCGGCTGCAATTGCCCCTGGCTCGCGTAGATCGTCAGGTCGAACACGTAAGAACCCCCGGTTTGCGATGGCAGGTTATTGTTGTACCAGGTGGTGACCACCTGCTGCAACTGGCTCACGAAACTGTTGGGATTACCAGCGTCCCAGTCGGAGGCAGGGTGGAAGTCGAACGACGGCACCAGCAAGATCGGCACGTAGGTGGGCAGGCTGTTGGTGCCGGTGCCCGCCAGGGTATAAGAGTAGGCCGCGCCGAAGCGGATAGCCAGCGTGTCGCCCTCCTGCCAGGTATTCTGAGAGAACATCTGCTGCAAGAACGCGCCGAGCGGCGCAGCTATCTTCGTCGGATCGCCCGAACCGATGGGTATATCGCTGTCGGCGGTTACCGATGGGACGGCGATCGAGGTGAAGCTGGTATACGGGGTCCGGTAGACGAATGCCGTGTTCGTGGCGGCGCCGGAGACGAGGGCGAGGTTGCGCGCGATTGCAACGCTAGCTTGCGCGTTCTGCTCCGACAGTATATTGATGCCGTCGAACTGGAATACCTGGGGCGCTACCAGGTCCACGTCCTGCACCGATGGCGTCTGCTGACTCACGTGGGCACCGCTCACAGGCTCAGGCCCTGGGAAGACGAAACGCTGCTGCAACGGCGTTTCGGGGGCTATGCCCGGTGGATAGGCATATTGCGCCTGCGTCTGGCCCGAACTGCTGAGCGTCAGAGTCACTTCCTTTCCAGCGATAGTAGCGTAGACGCTCGGCCACAACTCGGTCGGGTTCGGCGCGGCCTGCCCCGTAGTCGGGTCAATTGACGTGAGTGTCAGTTGCGTGAGCAGGTTGTTCGCCTGGTCTTTTTGTATCTGGTACGCGTAAATCGGGTGCTGCTGCACGAGCATCTCACCGGACGGCTGCTGGAAGGCGGCGGCGACCCCGGCCACAAGCTGCTTGAAGACGCCGACCGCCGCGAGGGCCGTCTGGTTCGGGGTGCCGGGCACGATGAAGGGCAGCAGCGCCAGGTCGTTCTTGAGCGCGGGATAGACCGCTGTGAACTGGGCCAGCGCGGCAAAGACCTGCTGCAAGTTGACCTCCATGCCCGGCGAATCCGCGCCAAATCCGCCCTGCGCCACGTTGAACGCGGCCTTGACGAGGGCGGTATCCTGCACCGCGTCGTCGTGCTGGTAGATGAAGTCGAAGTTCCAGGCAATCAAGTCGGCGGGGGTGGCCGGTTCGGGAACCGACTGCTCGGCGATCTGCAATACCAGGTTGATAGGGCTTGGGTAGGAGCGCAAAGGGATGGGAATCGCCACGTCGCCGATAGCTGAATGGCTGTCCTGTACCGGCTCGACGAATTTCAGCCAGGAAGAGCCTTCGTAGCCGCTTATCTCCGAGGCGGGGTTGGGCAGCTCAAGCTCGGTGATGACGTATTGCAGGTTGAGGTCGGCCTCTCTATGTTCGGCGGGCGCTTTGACAGTGAAGAGGAAGGTCGCGGTGGCGCTCGGATCGGTCAGCGACACCTTAGCGGTCGAGAAGCTGAAGGTGTTCGCCTGCGTATCACCGTCCTCGGCGGCGGGGCTGGTGGATTGCGTGAAGTTCAGCTTGCCCGACAGCCGGGGCGCGGCGAGTGGGTCGCTCATGCCGGAGGAGACCGTGACCGGGGCCTGCACCACCGTGCTGACGGTAAATGCGCTCGAAAGCTGGGTCAGCATCGCCTGGTACATCGCCGCCTGGGCGTCGGCCAGCGAGCCTTGCGCCGCCACCTGCAAGACGTACTGCATGCGTTGCGAGATGGCCTGGGCCAGGCTCTGCTTCTGCTGGATGATGTTGGTCACGCTGGCGGCATCGAGCGCGTAGGCGGGCACCGCGTATGCAGGCGACAGGAATACGTCCACCGCTTGCAGGAAGGTGTTGAGCCACACGTCCAGGTCAACCGCCTGGAACGTCTGGTTCTGTGGAGTGCCCCCGGTGGTCTGCCCCGGCTTATACGGCGTGATAGGCACCGTGCCGCTCATTAGCGCGGTGGAGAGCGGCGGGATGGCGAAGTATTGCGTGCTGGTCCCGGCGGCGAACTGGTAGTTGATTTGCGGCCCAAAGCTGCTGCCGAAGTTGGCCGCCCATATGCTGTTCGCGGAGGCCGGGTCGCCCTCGGCCACCGGGTCGCCGGTCGCGACGTAGATGCCAGGGATAGCGGCCTGCAAGTCCTGGGCGAACTGGTAGAGCGAGAAAGGCGAGCCTGCGCCCGACTGTGGGTCAGGCTCCGGCGTCACCCCGTAGACGGACGTGCTCACGCTGGAGACGAGTGCGAAGTCGGGGTCCACCCATTTCTGGTCGCGCGTGGTCACGATGTTCACGGCGACCTGGAATACCGGCGCGATGAATTTCGGCTTGATGGTAGCACCGTTGTTAGCGGGCGATGGCGGCGGGATGGGCACCACACTCGCGCTCGGATTGACGAGGTTCGCCAGCGTGGCTACTTCCTGGGCCACGTCGAGGGCCGTCACGGTAAGCCCCGCCTGTTCGTTCACCCGGTTCGCCAGCGAGTTCAGCGTCTCGCTCGCCTTGGTCACGATCTTGACGCCCCAGAGGGTCAACGTCTGGTTGGGGGCCAGGAAGCCAATTGTCGCGGCGTTGGCGGTGGCAATCGTCGGTACGTCGGTGTTGTAAGCAGCAGCCAGGTCCGCCAGCGAGTTGTCGGCATTCTTGCCGTTAGAGCCGCCCAGCATCGGCGGGCAAATCCAGAGGCTGCCGCCCACGACCAGGTTTTGCTGCGTGGCAATGTCGTTAGCCAGGGCGGTGAGGCTCACGCTCACGCCTGCCGCCTGGAACCGCGCTATTATCGTGTCGAACGTGTCGCCTGCCTGGGTCGGCACCGACTTGCCGCTTGCCGTGTCGGTTATCGTCTGGCCACCGGCAAGCAGGCCGGGGATGTCGGGGTTGAGGGCGGCAATGTCCGGCGGCTGCTTGCCGAATTTGGCCGCGATGTCTGTGAGCCTGTCGGTTGCCTGCGCCGTGTAGGTGCAATATTGCGTTGTGGACTGGTTCAGCAGCGCGCCGGGGATGGTAAGCTGCGCACCCGCGACAAACTGTGTCCCGCCAGCCGCGTTTGCCCAGGCGAGTTGGTCTACCGTGATCTTGTTCTTCTGCGCGAAGGTCGCCAGGCTATCATCGGGTCCAGCGGCAGTTGGGGATGGGTTGGGGCCGATCTGGATTTGGGTGCCGGGGGCGAAGATGTTCTGCACGTTAGCATTGTTGTTCGCCAGGTTGTCCACCGTTGTGGCAAATGCCTGGGCCAGGCTGGCGAGCGTATCGCCCCCAGCCACTAGCAGGTCGCTCACGTTTACTGAGACTTTATTAATGAAGATGCCTTGCAGCCACTGGTTGGCGATGGCGACCGCCTCAACCGTGCTGTTGAGCTGCTTCGCGGCATTGGCGAAGCTGTCGTTAGCGCCGAGCGTATATGTCTGGGTGCCGACCGCGAAGATGGTGCCTTGCTGCAAGATGTCGGTGCGTGGCGCGTTGAGGACGGCGATAGCGGCTACTGAGGCGTGCGCGGCTGCGGCCACATTGTTCAGGGATTGCGTGGCCGAAACCTGCTCCTGGCGAGATGGCCCGGAGAGGTCCGTGCCTGGGTCGAGCGCCACGTCCTTGTTGAGCGCGGCCAGTCCAGGGACCGTCAGGCCATACGAGGCCCATTGGGGATTGGCGACGATGGTAGCGAGCGAGTCGCCCTGGATCGTGGAGTAGACGGTCGGTACGCTGATCACGGCGCTGCCGAAGAGGGCGTTGTAGAGCGCGTACTGGTTCGCCTCGAAAAGCTGCGCCCCGGTGACGCCGTACTGGTCCAGCAAATCCGATACTTTAGTTGGGCCGCTCATGGTTGGCTGAACGGCCTGCATCGTAGAGAGCGCCTGGAGGTAGATATAGGCACCCCTGGCGAAGGCCGAGAACGGGCCTTTGTCGAGCGGGTAGACCGGCGTTTGCGCGGTCATCGAGCTTGCGTCGAGCGTGGTTTGCAGCGCGAAAGCCAGGTCGGGCTGCGCTAGCTGGTAGTAGATGGAGATGTAGCTCTTCAGGTCGGCGGCGATAGCAGCCAGCGCGGCGTCCACCGGCACCGAGGGCGATGGGATGTAGCGGGCCTGCTGCATCGTCATGGTAAAGGCGACCTGCGGCGGGTTGGTCACGAGGTAGGATATGGCGAGCGAAGGCCAGCTACTCAGGCTGATGATGTTGTCGTAGTACCCGGCAGGCACCTGTAGCTGATTGTACGGAGAGGGAAGCTGCTGGATGTTGCCGTAGATGTCTTGCAGGTCAAGGTTTATGGTGACCTGGTTGATCTGGCTGGCGTTCGAGTCATAGCCTACGCCGTTGTAAGGGTTCCACTCGGCTGAGGGCAGGGCGGGGGAGATGCTGCCGTACTGCGGATTGCCGAAAGGCCCAACCGCCATCGTCTGCTGGTAGTACCAGTTGGGGTCGGTCGAGTCTTCGAGGTTGCGC
Source organism: Chloroflexia bacterium (assembly GCA_036399775.1). Taxonomy (GTDB): domain Bacteria; phylum Chloroflexota; class Chloroflexia; order QHBQ01; family JADMIH01; genus JADMIH01. The sequence goes on from DASWMJ010000018.1 coordinate 94,474, forward strand.
TGGGACAGCCCGCTTGATTGGTCCTGCCAGCTATCGGCGGGAGTGGTGGGCAGGCCCGCGCCGCTGGGGGTGAACGCCCCTTCGTCCGCAATCGAGAAGCCGACGAGGTTGAAGAGCGTGCCGACCACCTGCGCCGGGGTGAGGTTGCCGTAGGGCGCGTTGTTCGGGTCGGGGTTGGCGCGGGTGATCTCGAAGCCGGTCGTGCCAGGCGGCACCGTCGTCGCGGGTTGCAAAGCGCCTACCGCTATCCGCATCAGCCCGTTCTGGGCCAGGATGGGCGCTGTGGCGTTTGACCCGGCGTTCACCAGGGTCGCCACGTCGGCCAGGTTGAACTTGGTCACGATGCTGGCAAGGGTGTCGCCGTAAGCGATGTTATAGCTGCCCTTCGGGCCTGGAATCGTTAGCTGCGCGCCGATTTGCAGCAGCCCAGGCACGCTCTGGTTGAACAGCGCGATCTCCTGCACCGTGAAGTCGGTCGCCCACGCCGCGTTGATGCCGGACTGTGCGGCGGTCAGCGATTCGGTCTGCGGCACCCGGTAGGCGGCGGTCTGGAGGCGTCCGTAGCTGAACTGCACCGGCGAGCCTGCGGCCAGGATTGGCACTGTGGCGTTCGAGCCTGCGTTTACGAGGGTCGCCACGTCCTGTAGCTTGTACTGGGACACGATACCGGCAAAGGTGTCGCCGTAAACGATGACATGGTCGTTCTGGCCGGGGATGTTGAGCGTCGCGCCGATTTGCAGGAGGAGGGGCAGGCTCTGGTTGAACTTTGCTAGCTGCGCGACGGTCAGGCTGGTGCTCCACGCCGCGTTGATGTTCGTCACGGCTGTAGTGAGCGATTCGTCCTGCGGGGTCGTGTCATTCTGGCCGACGTAGTAGACGGCAGGCTGTACGAAGACCGACGATACCGAGGTGTCTATATGGTCACCGATGACCACGCAATTGTTGAACGGCAAGAGGGCGGCGTCTTTGCTCTTAACCTGGGCGGTAGTGAGTATCAACAACGATATGGTGGCGCTCGTTTCAGTGCCGAAGATGCTTGCGGGCAGGGGAGCCTTGCCTGCCTGGCTGACGTAATTCAGGTAGAAGCCGCCGCTACGGGTGATGCTCGCCTCCCACATCAGCGCGAGGAAGTCGGCGGCATCACCCAGCGACGCCGCGTAGATGCTCGTCGGGTCGGTGGCGAAGGCCGCCTCAAGCATCTGGCCGCCGCCACCGCTGTGGGTCAGCGTGGATAGGTTCGTCTTGAGCAGATAGGTGACGCTCCTATCAACAGGGTCAGAGGCGAGGCCACTTGGGTTGGCGCTGGATGCGCTGGGCGAGTAGAGCAGATAGAGTGTAGCCGCGCCGCCGTTCGTGACGTAACTGTAAGCCTGCTGCAACAGGTCAGCCCCTACGTCGTCAGCCCCGTCCACCATGTAGGCATTCGCGTCCGCCGGAGATGGGCCGTCGGTGGCGGGCAGCGAGATGCGGATGTCCACCACCGTCGCCCAGGCGTAGCAATTCGCCTCGGTGGCGCTCACCGGCGCGTTGGGGTCCTGGTGGCCGGAGAGCATGGTCTCGTAGAAGAGGGGCGCGTCGTCGTTGGTGGCCGCATTCTGTATCTGCAAGATGAGCGAATCGGGGAAGAGCCAGATTGAAGGGTTGCCCGTCGCGGACTGGCCGGAGAAGCAGCCCTGTACTATCTCAGCCGCCTGCCATGCGACGTGCTCTTGTAGCGCGATGCGTGGGGGCACCATCTGGAAGAGGGCCAGCCGGTTCAGCGATTGGATGCCGTGCTGTAGCTGCGTACCGGAGATGTTAGCGAGCAGGGTCTGCTGGTCCGCCGTCAGCCCGAAGGTGAGCGAACCTGACCCGCCAAAGGTAAGCCAGCCCACGCCCGCCTTATTATTTAGCGTGACCTGATATGCACCCAGGTTGGCAGCCGAAATCGGGTACTGCTGACCCGTCAGGTTGAACATCGGCCGGGTGCCGATACCGGCAAGGTTTTCGGGGTCGAGCAGTTGGGCAGGCGTAAGGTTCTCAAACTGGGTGTCGTTCGGGTCGGGCAGGCGCAGGCCAGAGAGCAGGAAGCGCGACACCATACCGGCGGCGTTGTTCCACTCTCCCTGGTTCAGCAGATTGCCTATCAGGGTCAGCACGTCAATAGAGGCCAGGTCGTTGATAGTAAGCGCCTGTCCGCCCGCGAAGAGATTGGGCGTCGCGGCTGCGGCGGTGGCGACGTCGGCCAGCGCCAGGTCGAATTTTGCTGCTATGCCGTTCAACGTGTCGCTTGCCGCCGTGATGGAATAGTTCAGGGGCACGTGCAGCACGCCTTGTGGGGCAAGCAGTGGTGGGGTAGCCGGTAGCGCCCGCAGATTGGTCTGGACGATGGCGGCGGTGGTAATCAGTGTGGTCGCCAGCGTATTGATTGTATCCGTCTCCACCAGCGCCCGCGTTACAGGCGGCATGGCGATTGGCGTGCCGGGCGGCTGCGCCTTCGTTGGGTCGGTGACGGAGAGGGTGGTGTTGAGCTTCAGCAGGCTGGTGATGTAGTCGGTGAGGTTGACCGTGCCCTGTGTCATGCCGAGGAAGTAGGCCGCGATGAGGGTGAGCGTGTCCCCCGCAACGGTATAGTAGGTCCCGCCTCCCACCAAAGTGATCTGCGTACCGGGAGCTATGGGCGTGTTGACATTCGTGATGACCTTGCCGTTGGCATCCTTGATGTTCGGATTCAGCAATAGCAGCGATTGCGCGGTAGGCCCGAGGTCCGAGATGGAGTTGAGCAGGGCTGCATTCGCGGCGCGTAGCAGCAATCGGGCCGAAATCAAGTTGAGAGTATCGTTCTGCTGGGTCGTATAGCCGAGGCCGGAGAAGGCGACGCTCGTGCCTGGGATGAATATGCCCGTAGAGTCGCCGTTCGCGTTCAACAGGTCGGTGACGGTATATGGCTGGTTGCTCCCATTCAGAGCGCCCGCCGCCTGGAACGCCGTAGCTATACCCCTGAGCGTCTCACCGAACTGAATCTGGTGTACCACGTCCGCCAACACGAGCACGGCCCCTGTGTTGAGGACGTTTTTGTCCTTGTTCGGCAGCACGACGCGCAACGGGTCGCCTGCCAGGTCTGCGTCACCGATGGCCGCGCCCACCTGGGCTATGCTCATAGAGGAGGGCGTGGTGTAGGGGTAATGGGCCAGCAGGTCGCCCGCCGCCTTCACGCCCTGCGTCATCAGCATATTGAAGTAGTGGGCGAAAACTATGGTCGCTATAGATATTGTCGGGGTTGTAGCGGTAAGCTCGTCGCCCATGCCGTTGCCGTTGTTGCGCGATTGGAACTGCACCTGTAGCAGTTGGAAGTACGCGTTGACTTTCGGCTGGTAAGTCGCATCAACGTCCGGCAGGCCGAAGTCAATGGAAGTCCCGGCGGTGTCAGAGAGGAGGATGGCGGGGACCATCGGGAAGACCGCCACTCCGGTCTCTGTCGCGTTGTCGGGCGCGGGGGCCACATCAAAGGTGAAGTTCTGGGCGAGGAAGGCGGTCAGGGTGCCGTAGTCGAAGGCGGCGGCGATAGTGTCGGGGTCTTTTAGCTGCTGCTGAAGCTCATCGAGCTGCTGGGCGGACACGCTGCTCTCCCCGTTCGTCTTGGCGTATATCGCCCAGGCGAGCATGGCTTGCATCAGCAGGTTGAAGGTGGCCGATTCGGGTGCGTCGCCGGTGGCGGGCGTGAAGAGTAGGCTGTGCTCCTTGAGGGTAGTGGCGGTCGGGTTGATAGAGTTTTGCACCGCCAGCAGCATTATCGCGTCCGCGTCGCCCATGAGGCTGCCCGCCGAGCCGCCGCCACTGTTGGCGTTGGGCGCGGAGGGCTGCGCGTAAGTAAACGTGGTATTGGTCGGCGCGGATACCACCATGAAGGTGCCGTTGAATGAGCTATCAGCTACCCCGGCGATGCCTACTGTGGCCCCGGCGGTCAACTCGTGCGCGTATGTCGTGGTGATAGTGGTCGTGCCGCCAGAACGCGCCGCGCCGTTCGTGGCGATGGGGCGCACGTCAGGCTTGGTGAAAGCGGGGAGGGCCAGGACGGCGACCTGCTGCTTCTTGGGCGCGGCGTTGGCCGCCCAACCGCCGCCGCTGCTGGCGTCGGGCGCGCCGGACTGTGCGTAGGTAAATGTGGTGCCGGTCGGCGCGGCTACCACAGCGAAGGTGCCGTTGAACGAGCTATCGGCCACCCCCGCGATCTTCACCTGGTCGCCCGCAACGTAATCGTGCGCTGTGGTCGTGGTGATGGTCGTGGTGCCGCCAGTGCGTGCTGCGCCGTTATTGGCGGGCGTGGCGATGGCCGACAGGGATTGCAGCACCAGCACCGCAGGCCAAGTGGTGATCGGCTCAGGCGTGCCGAGCATAGCCCGCCGTAGCGCCCGGAGATAGCCTGAGTGGCGCGGGAGAGTGGAGTGCAGAGTCTGCTGGCCGCGTAGCTGGCGCATCATGCCGTTGCTTGATGCCGAACTGCCGCTTGCCAGCTTCCAGGGGGTGGGAGTGGCCGAGCCGATGGTGAACGAGGCGTTTATATGGGCGTTGAAGCTGAGGTGGATAGTGAAGAAGATTATCTTTACGCTGACTCGCACCGTCACCCCCGCGCTGATGGCGATGTAGATCGGCTGGTGCGACTCGATGGTCAGCGTCACGCTCGCGTAGGCCGTAACGTCCAGGCTGGCGGAGATGATGCCGAAGTCTATCGTCGCGTAGAGCTTGCCGACGATGGCGATGGTGCCCTGTATCCAGTAGTAGGTCTCTTTGGGTGAGGGGTCGGTCGGGTTGAACCACCCCAACACCCCCTCCAAGATGCCTATCACTGTGACGGTGATGCCGCCCGACAGGATTCCTTCGTCTACAGTCTTGCCGACACCAAGCGACAGGGCGATGCCGAACTCGATAACGGGCGAGAAGTTGCCGTTGGTGATCTTGGGCACCCGCGTCGAGGTGGCGCCGTTCAGCAGCGCGAAGTAGAAGCCGCCGTAGCCGACGAACGGGAAGACCTGTATTGAGAAGGAGTTGGAGAAGTCCAGCCCCTTCGGGAAGCCGAAGTCCACGCGGAAGTTGCCGTTGGTGTAGATGTCGAGCACCACGATGGGGAGCGTGATAGAGACCTCACCGAATTGGAGGTTACGCATAGCGTCGGGCAGCTTCAATTCGATGTGGTAGACGCCTATCGTGTCGGTTACTTTGTGGTAGAGGATTTCGAAGCTGAGTCCGGCGAATATCTTGGCCTTCTCGCCGGAGAGCGCTATCAGGATACCGTAGAGGTCCGGGTCGTTGAAGATGGCGCTTATCGCTACCGTGTCCATGACGGTGAATTGCGCGCCGACGAGCCAGTTGCTCTGCTGGCTGAAGGCGAGGCTGTTCTGGCCGAAGGGTGGCAATTTGCCCGACTGGCTGGGCAGCACCGACGCCTTCAGCGCCTTCATTACGTCTTCGACCGTGTTCAGTTCGATGCCGGTGAAGGTAATGTGCTGCCCTAGGCCCGCGTATTGCAGGTCGAAGAGCGAGCTACCCTGGCCGGGCACCGATGGCGGGTTGTCGTTGATAGCGTCCCAGCCGAGGCCGGGGTTGCCTGAGTCCCCGCCGAACGACTGGCCCAGGAAGGTGCCGTCCAGCGAGATTTGCACCGAGCTGGCCGCCGTGGTGCCCTTGGTGTAGGTCAGCGTGACGCCGGTTATCTCCATGAAGCCCAGGTTGATCGTAGCGTTATAGGTCAGGTTCACGGTGCCCTTGGTCACGTTCACCGTAAGCACCAGCGCATCGAGGCTGATGTCGAGCAGCTTGTTCCACGGCTCGCCGAAGCTGATGTCGTAATCGGGGTCTACCAGGTGTACCAGGTGGTTCAGCATCGAGCCGACCGTCTCATTTACAAGGTGCATGCTGAACACGGTATCGGTCTTCTCGGCGTTGCTGATGGTGGCCGTCGTCTGCACCTGGATGGAGCCGAGCGCCACGATGCCGTCTAGCTTCAGCGTGTAGGTGGAGGACTTTGTGTCCAGGGTCAGGCCGAGCAGCATGTCCTTCAGCCCCAGGATAGGCGTGCCGAAGAGGCTGAACTGCCCGTTGATCGTGCCGCTGACGGTGTATTTCTTGTTGTTGACATCCATGCCGATCTTGAAGTCGGTGAACGACATGGTCAGCAGGTCGTCGGGTATCGGCAGGTTTGTATGGAAGATCGTGTTGAGGTCGCTCAGGGCGAGCGTGACCGTACCGTTTTCAGCGCCCGTTATCATCAGGTTGGGCACGGTGACGGTGACTTCAAACGACAGCTTGGGGTCGAAGATCAGCAGGGCGTCAAAGCTGACGGACCACATGTTGGCGGTGCCGGGACCGAATAGTATCAGCCAGGTGAGGCTCATGTCCAGTTGGAGCGTCTTGCTGCCATCGCTGGGGCTGGGAATGTGGGTATCCCATGCGGGGTCGGTGCCTATCTTGACCTGCACCGAGCGCAGGGGCGTGCTGGCCGAGGGCTGGAAAGTGGCAGTGAACTGCTCAAGAGCGATGGTGCCGAGGTACTGATCCAGGGGCTTTACCGCGTTGGTGATATCGGTGGCCGTACTGCCCATCAGCGCCGAGGCCAGGTTGCCCAGGTTCAGCGGCGTAGTCTCGTCCGCGACAATGGATACCGCCACCTGCTGCGACTGCATATCGGGGATCGTCACGTCTATCTCGAAGGGCAGGGTCTTGCTCCCGTCCTGCGAGGTGATGTTGATATTGGAGCCGAGGTAATGGAGCAGCATCGGGTAGGAATCATCGTCCGCCTCGCCCTCGCCCTCGTCCTCGTCGAGCAGCGCCAGGGCGCGCGCCTCCTGCTCCCCGCCCGACGAATCGTCGCCCGCACCGGGAGGGGGATAATAGGTGCGCACACCGAGGAACGGTGCGCTTGCCGTGATGAACCCGATGCCCACTGTGGCCTGTGATAGGTAAGCCTTGAGTGCGAACTGCGGCTTGCCCGGCGTGGGCGTAATCAGGCCGTACATTGGAAGCGGGTTGTTCTCGTGGATGATGCTGGCGATTACTCCGAAGATGCCCGCGATTTTCACCGTCGAATAATAATTCAGTCCGGTCGAGAGGATATTGTTGTTGCCCGTAGCTTCAGCGCGACCCGCCAGGGCCAGCTCTTGCGCCTTAGGTGGGGCGGGGAAGCCTGGCAGGGGCTGGGCGGCAACGAATGACGAGAAGTATAAGAAAGGGCCGGTGGCAAGCTCAAGATAGCCGGGCGCTTCGAGCAGGGCCAGATCGGGGAAGCTGACGCCGAAGTTCCAGTCGGAGGGCAGCACGAGTTGCAATACCAGGTCGTAGCCGGTTGGGTTGTTGAGCGTCGTCTGCTGGATGGCGACGTTAACCCCCACACTCTTCAGGTTCAGCAGCGCCCCGGAGGCCGGTGTCTGGGCGTTTACGACATAAAGCGTGTCACCGCTCACAAAGACGTTCTTGGCCGTGACCTGCGCCAGCGTGATAGCCTGGCTCGATAGCAGGAGGTCCGCCGCGATGAGACCTTGCACCCGCGAATTGAGAAAGGTCGAATCGAGCGTGACGCCGCCGGTCTGCTGGGCCTGGCCTTGCAGATACGTCGCGAGCTCGCTGAGTGTGGTCGTCGCCATCGTTGCGCTTTAGTCCTCTCTCAGGGCAGGTCAACGACGACCGGCATGTGGTCGCTGCTTCCTCTGCCGCCGCCGATGTGGCCGTAGTTGACCAGGGTATTCAATCGCTTTTTTCTCGCCCCGCCGGGCGGCAAGCCTCCGATGATCGCGGGGATGCTACTTACCATGTCCATCGTGTAAGCGACGGGCGCGGCAGCCGTACCGATCACCCGGTTGGCGACTTGAGCGCCTGCCGCCGGACCCGCAGCCCCACCCGCGCGAGCCACGAACATGTTGTCTATTGCCATAAGCGCGCCCGCACTAGACTGCTTCCCATAGCCGTAATATGGGGCCGCGCCCGTGGTAGACGCCTGCTTGACCGATTTGATGCTCGTCGGCGTGTTGAATTGCTGGGTGTAGTTGACACCCGAGACGGGTATTCCACCCAGCACCGCCGGGCCGCCTGTCAGGTGCTGGAATACCCCTGCCTCCCACGGATTGGCCGCGTTGATGTTGAAATCACCAAGCACGATCCTGTCTTCGCCTGCTCCCAGCGCGCCGCTGATTTCCGGTACGATGACCAGTTGGCCGAAGGCGTTGCGGGCAGGCCCGACCTTGGGCGGGAAATGGACGGAGAATAGGCTCAATGTCCGCCCGGTGGCGAGCACCTGGAACTGCGTCATCCAGGGCGTGCGAGCGTTGCCGTTTGGAAAATTGATGACGTTACCCATGCCGTCGAAGAACTGATATTTGCCCGCCAGCTCGTCCTGGTTGTATCCGGCGGCTGCCGGGTTGGTGGTGGGCGTGCCGGGCAGCGCGCCATTCCAGAGCGTGCCCGCGTAATTCTGTTGCATCCCCGCCCCTATCGCCACGCTGGTAGCGCCATTCCACTCATACGGCCCCCAGAAGTTCAGGTTCGCGGACTTGAAGAAGACCGCGATACCTTCGCTGTATCCACCCGCCGGGCTGATAATCAACGGGGGCACCACGCACCACGCGGCTCCCGCCTGCACGGCCCGTAAGTGCCAGAGGATGGCCCACGTGCCCGGCGCGCCGGAAGTGTCGCTGATCAGGCCGCCATAGCCCGTCGCGGCGTTGGTCTGCACTTCGATGATGATGAATACGTCCGGATTGGCCTGGGCAATCGTTGACGCTATAAACGCCGCGCGACTGGCGGTGGTATCCCAGGCGTTGGCCTGGAGCTTGTTGACCCCGAACCGCTCTATGTTCCACGCCATGATTCTTGTCATCGGCCACCGCCTCCCGGTACGTCTATCGGCAGCATGAGGCTCGGCCCCGCGAGCTGGCTCGACTTGTCGCTGCCCGCGCTCTTCTTCGCGTCCGGCTTGGCGTAAGCGGCGTACCAGCCCACGCTCGTACCGCCACTGGTGGACGAATTCGGGTCGCCGAATAGCACGAAGTTGATCTGGCCCGTCGGCGGGAAGGTGAAGCTGAGGAACTTGAAGCCGATGCCGTAGAGCACCAGGATGAAGGTGCTGCTCTCTTGCAGAGCGATGATCTCCAGCGTCTTGAAGGTGATGTTGAATATCCCCTCGATGGTAATCTCGCGCTTGGAGCCGCTTGAGCCGGGCAGTTTTAGCCCGGTGAAGACCGTGTAGTCCTGGGTCAGGTTGGGCGTCCAGGCCGCCGTGAGGCTGGCGACGAACCCCGCCTGCGCGGCCAGCGCGCCGGGAGCGCCCAGGTTCAGGTTGAAGTTCAGCGAGTACCAGGGGTAAGCGAGCGAGGCTTGAGTGAGCGGCGTCTGCACGCCCATGTAACCCAGGCTGTTCGGCGTGGTGCCCTCCTTCGCCTGCGTCAGCCCGGCCACCGTCAGGGGGAAGTGGTTGAAAAAGCCCGCCTTGCGTGCCGTGCTGCCCGCCATGTCGAAGGCCAACTGCCCCGCGTCGAAGGTGAAAGCCGGATCAGGCGGACTCTGCGTATTGTCGAAATTCATCTCGATTATCAGGTTGCCGAAGCTGAGGCCGCCGGGCGGGTCGTTGGCGTTCTCGCGGCCAAAGGAGAATAAGTCGAAGCCGGAGAGCGCCTTGAAGTCGAGCAGCCCCCAGAAGAGGAACTCCGCCTCGGTCTGGCTGCCAATGGTCTGCACGGTGACGAACTGCCCCTTGGAGATTTGCACGGCGTTTAGCACGTTGCTGGTCATGTTGAAGATGGACGCCTGCCCCGACTTGGTCTGGAAGACGTAAGAACCCTGACCCTGACCCTGACCCTGCTGCTGGTAGACGCCGTAAAGCTGCACGACGTTGTTCGATGACCCCACGAGCGTGGCAGGCTCGCCGAACAGCACGTTTATTTGCAGGTCAATGATGCTTGAGAAGCCCGCTACCGCCGAGTTGAGGAACAGCACCTTGAGCTGCTCCACCTCGAATTGGTAATCCCCGCCCCCCTCCTCGATGCCCGACCCCGCCGGGGCCGTGTAGTTGATAAGGCCGAAGATAGAAGAGTTCGAGATGCCCAGGTCGCCCCCGCCCGCAGGCACGTTGATCTTCGAGGCGTTGATACCGATGTGGTGGGCGTAAAACTGGCTCTTGTTAATGCCAGCCGACAGGCCCTGTAGCTGGGCGGGCAGTTCGTTCAGTGGCGCTACCACATTCAGGGCCAGTATGCCGTTCCACTTCGGGTCCGTGACGGCGTTGAGGAACGTAGCGAAGTCTGGGTCGCTCTTATCTACCGCGTTTATGATGCCCTGGATCGCCTTGCCGGTGGCGTCGGCGGATTGGTTGAAAGTTGAGGGGCTGGACCAGAGGCTCGTCTGCCCGGCGAGGTCCTTGATGCTCATGTCGTAGAACTTGATGATGAGGATCGTACCGCCGGGGGTTTGGGACCACGCGGCGGGGTCCAGGTTGAAGTTCCAGTTATTGCCCGCACTGTTGCCGATGGCGATCTGCGCGTTGGCGTGCGACAGGAAATCCTGGATGGAGGAGGGGAGCGAGACGACGAGGAACATCTTATTGGTCTGGAAGGCCGTCAGCAGGTCTCCCTTCACGCCGGTCAGCATGACGAACTGCTGGTCGCCCGTAGCGCCCATCTGCGCCAGGATTATCTCGGCCCAGTTGGTGGGCGGCCCACCTGGAACGTAGGTGGCGAGCAACCCCTGTGGCGTCGTGCTGTACTTGCTCTGGCCGCTCGTGGCGGCGTCAGCCTGTTGCGAGGCGACGGGAGGGGCCGCGAGCAGGGCCTGGCGGCGGGCAGGGGCGACCATCTGCGCCTCCATCTGCTGGTACACGCTCAAGTTCTGGCTGCCGACGCCTGAGTATGGCAGGAGGGGGAAAGCCACCTTGACGGTGGGCGATTGGATGGTCGCCGCCTGCACGGGCACCAGCGCGAGGGAGGAGATCGCCTTCTCGGCGGGGGTTATGTTCTGATTGTAGTTGTAGAGGACCGACTGGTCGGGCTGGGCAAAATAATTCACAGGCGCGGCCTGCGAGCTTACCAGCGCGAACGCCGTGGTTGGCGGTATCGTGGGTGTCAGCTTGGTCGAACCGGGCGGCTTCCCCGGCACGAAGCCCTGGGCGAAGGCGGCCTTGCCGGGAAAGAACGACACCAGGTTTGTGGCGTTCCCCAGGGCGAAATATTCCACACCCGATAGGCCGCCCATCAGGTTGGCCTGCCCGGAGCCGGTCGGCTGGAGCGCGAAATCGCCGCTAGGCACGAGGTAGAACGGGTCGTGCGCCGAGGGCGCGCTGGCCTGCTGGTTGGGCGCAAAGACGAGCGCCGCGAAGCCGGTCGAGACCTGGTTGCCCGTAAGGGGCAACGCCTTGAACGCATAGCCCATAGTCGAATTGAGGTAGACGTTCACGCTCGCGGCCTGCCCCGCCGAGGGCTGCCCGGCGTCGGCCCCGTTGAATGCGAAGAAGGTGCGCATCTGCCCCTTGTTGATTGGAGCCAGGGGGTCTATGTTAGCGTAGAGCGTCAGCCCCTGCGCGAAGAGGGGGTAGCGTAGCGAGGAGAGGAAGAACGAGCCGTCACCCGCCGCTTCACCCCCCTCATTCTCACCGAAAGCCTGGGCATAGTAGTAGCGCAGGCTCACGTCGAGGTCGGTCAGGTTCTGCTGGGTGAGTTGCAGGCTGAACTGAAGGCACCCGGCCAGGTTTCCGGTGAAAGGTAGGGTGACAGGCGGCCCGGCGGTTATCTTCACCTTGCCCGAATTCGCGCTCAAAGTGATAGATTGGCCCGTTGGTGCCGTGAAACTGAAGGCGAAGTTGGTGTCGTCGCGGCTGATAACGGACTTGGCCGGGATGAAGAGGCTGACATTCTGGAAGGGGAATGTGACGGGGAACCCTGTGGCGTAAGACTGGCTGCCTGTGGGCTGGTAGACGGCAATGTTGATGCCGCTTAGCTGGCCTGACCCGGTGGGCTGGTTGAACCAGACGAAGCGCGTCCCCTGGCGGCGCGGGTCGTTGATGAAGGTCCAGGCGTTTGTGGCGAAGGTCTGCTCCGTGCCGGAGGCCAGGGGCTGCTCAAGGAAGATATAGGTCCCTTGGTAGGTAGTCCAGGCAGGCTCGAACTGGATGGTCGGGCCGGGCGGCGTAGCGCCCTGCGGCAGCAGGTAAAGGAGCGTGCCGGGGGTGGCGGCCCCGTTGTCGCTTGCCTGGTAAAGCTGGGGCACAACTGTGGTCTGGCTGAACTGCATCTGGCGTGCTCCTGCGCTCCGCGCCCCGGCTATATCAGATATTACTCAACACGACGCTATCGCCGCCGATCAAGGGCAAGTCCCACATGGTTGATGGCAGGGGGGACAGGTTGCCAGGGGTCATGTTGACCGACACGTTCGTCAGGGTGCCTGTCGCGGTCGAAATGCGATTGGAGTTGACAAACGACTGGTTTGGATCGAGGGGTAGAGGGATGAACCGCTCGATGATGTTGGCGAGGGTAGTGCCGATGGGCACGTATTGCAGAGTATTCAACCCGCGTGCGCTATCGTTGAGCCAGATCGGAATCTCAGGCACGGCGATGGCCCGGCCCAGGAAGATGGTGCAGCCGGTGCCGGAAGCGCCGCAGGTGCTCGATGAGGGCTGGCTGCTCGTAATCGTGTTGAGAGCTTCGAGGTTCTGTGCGCCGACCAGGGTCACGTTGTCGTCCACGTTGGTGTCGCCCGATTGCAGGGGCGGTTGCACCGACGAGGGGTAGAAGAGCCGCCAGTAGGGCCACGCCCCGGAGGCGAGTTGCAGGTCAATCAACCCCCCCGCGACCACCGGAGAGCTTGCGCCGCCCTGGACCGATGGGGCCTTTATCGTGCCCAGGAACGGGTCGAACGCGATCACCCGCTTTCCATTACCGGCGGGGACCGAGTCGATCTGGTAGTAGAAGGTGCCGCTGCTGATGTAGCCGTTCATCGGGGAGTCGGGGGTGAGGAACTGGCTTATCTGGGTTTCGACGCGCAGACGCATGCCGGGGCGCAGGTCCACGCAGGGCAGGGTACCAGCCGCGAAGCCCGGCGAGAACGAGTAGCGGTAGAAGAGGGTCTCCAACAATGGCGCGGGCATATTGTCGGCGATCTGCTGGCCGATGCGGAAGGTTGCGCCGGGCACGAGCAGACCCGGCAACTCGAATTGCTTTTCGACTTGAGTCAGGAAGTCAACGAAGTGCGCCATCAACTCGGCCCGCGCTGCAGGCGCGCATGCCCACATATTGGCATTGGGATTTTTGTCCGTGCCGTTGAGCGTAATCTGCACGGTCACCGTCTGCGCCGTGCTGCCGTTCTGCTGAAACGCTATCGCGAAATCGGTGTTGCTATACCCGGAGGGGACTGTGGGCGGGCCGCTGTAGAGCAGCAAGATGTTGGCGGTTATGCTGTTCGGAGAGGTGAAGGTCGGCGGCAGGAGGAAGGTCGCGTTCGTGACGCCGTCGGTGCCCGGAAAGGACGGGTATACCTGGTAATTGCCGTTCCCGGATATGGAGACATATGTCATGCTGGACCTCGCCTGCCGGGTAGGGTTCTAAAGGGAAGTGTCGTCCGCCGCATCTGCTCAGGAATCACCCGCTTCGAAAATCACCCACGTCTCACCAGGCTCCTGGCTAACGGACTGCGGAGTGAGCACCTGTGACTGGCCTAGCTCGGTTTGCTGCCCCGGCCACACCAGGACCGCGACCGTATAGAAGATGTAGAGTTGCAGATTCAGTCCTAGCTGGTTCTGCAAAGCCGCGTTGATGTCAACCTCGTACTGCTGGGAGCCGCCGGTGGGGAAGGAAACGACAAGCTGGTTCTGCCCGCCGAACTGGGCGACCTGGGGGTTCCCGCTGCCGGAGACGCGCTTGATTGGAGCGGGGTTCGGCTTGTAATTAGAAGACTGGCTGGTCCCGTACAGCGTGCCGTTGGGCACGGGATGCGCGTTGAGCGTCAGCGTCATGAGGGTGGTGGTGGCGTTGAAGACGTAGACGTAACCGGGAGTGACGGCGGTTTCACCAGCCATTACAGTTCCCTTCCCTGACCTGTAGCCGTGAGTGGACGCCGGGCCGCGACAAAGAGCCGCAAGTCCGGGCGCGCCTGAAGGCCAAACCTGGGCAAGCCCTCACGCCAGGTGAGAGCCTGTGCAGCCACCTGGCGTGAGGGCTTGCCCAGGTTTTGTTTTCGTAGAGGAGTATGCTAGACGGCAGGTGAGGCTAGTAGCTCTTCTGCCCGCCGCCGTCGCCGCCTCCCTCGCTGTCTCCGCCGCCGTCGCCCTCTCCGCCTCCGCCTCCGTCTGCATCTACCTCTACATTTTCTACCGGCTGCCCCTGGAGCACCAGCGACTCGCCGGTCGGATTATCCTGCTGCTGGCCGGGCGAGACGAGGACCGCGTCCGTATAGAAGATGTAGAGTTGCAGGTCGGTGGCCTGCTGGTTCTGTAGAGTCTGGTTGACGTTTACATTGTAAAGCTGAGAACCGCCTGCGGGGAAGGAGACGATTAGCACGTTCTGACCGCCGAAATTCGCGGTCTGGGGGTTCCCGCTGCCGGGCACGCGCGCAATCGTAGTGACGTTGGGCTTGTAACTGCTTCCCTGGGCGGCAGCGCTGAGCGTTCCGCTTATAGGGTGGTTATTGAGAATGAGCGTCATGTCGTTGGTGGTGGCGTTGAAAACGTAGACGTTACCCATTGAGGCTTCCTTTCGCGTTAAAGCAGACCATTAGGGGTTATATAGTAGCGACAAAGCTCGGTAGTCAATCAGTCCAACAGCTACATGTGCGTGCCGGTTGGCGGCGACGGCGACCATGCTCACCGACAGCAAATGCAAGGTCCCTGTGTCGAGCGGAGGGCGAGCGAATCACGCCCGATAGCCAAGCTCCGGTTGCGGGTGATTCCAGGATGTATTTACTTCACTTTGTCGGGTGGGTTGCGAGCGGATCGTGCAGAGGTAAGTGGCAGACCCGTGTAGAGCATAGCAGAAAGTGTAGGGCTTGTCAATGTTTTTTGGAGCGCGTTTGCGCTCCCCAGGAGGAAGTTCCGGCGGACGCTGTTACAGCGCATTGTATATGGTAAACTGGGGAGATGTGAGAGAGGTCGCATCTCTCATTTTTATGTCCGTGAGCGCGAGCCGCCGCGCCGTAAGGAGCCGGAATGAACCCCAAAGCCTATCGCCTCCCGCACCACGCCCTGCCCAAGCAGTACGACATCAGCCTGGATGCGCGTACCGGCAGCGACAGCTTTGGGGGGCACGTAACTATCCACCTGAAGATCAACGAGTCCCGCAACTCTATCATCCTGCATTCACGCGATCTTGTGCTTTCGGACGCCACTCTCACCATGCAGGGGAACGCTGTCAGGGGAGAGATAGCCCTGGACCCTGAGCGCGAAGTAGCAGAGATTACCTTCCCAGGGGCATTCCCTACGGGTGAGGCAACGCTTGCCATAGCCTTCCAGGGCAAGCTAAACAAGGGCCTCGCGGGTATCTACCTGGCGAGCGATGGACCTGAGCACTTGCTTTGCACACAGGCGTTCGCCACCGAGGCCCGCACCATCTTTCCCTGCTTCGACGAACCGGCGTTCAAAGCCCGCTTCAGCTATGTTATTACCACCTCCCCGGACGACACGGTGCTGACCAATAGCCGACTCCTGTCAGTCACCGAATCCCAACCGGAGCAATCTCGAAATTCGAAATCCGAAATTCGAAATTCAAGGACGTGGGTTTTCGCTTCCACCAAGCCGATGTCCAGCTACCTTGCCGCTATCGTGATAGGGGATATAGCGGCTACACAGGAAGAGAGCGTCAACGGCACGCCTATCAGGGTATGGGCGATGAGGGGCAAGGAGCAGATGGGGGAGTTCGCGCATGGCTATACGGCACGCCTCCTCCCCTGGTACGAAGAGTATTTCGGCGTGCCCTACCACTGGGGCAAGTACGACCAGGTGGCGGTGCCGGGCTTCGCGGCGGGGGCGATGGAGAACGCGGGGCTGGTCACCTTCCGCCAGGGGGCGCTCCTGATGAATCCCCAGACGGCCTCGTGGCGGCAGGAGAAGCGTATAGCCACCGTAGTGGCGCACGAGTTCGCCCATATGTGGTTTGGCAACCTCGCCACGATAAAGTGGTGGGACGACGTATGGTTGAGCGAGGCGTTCGCTGAATGGATGGCTCACAAAGCGATAGACCACTTCAGTCCCGACTACAAAATCTGGGACGATTTCCAGCGTCTCAAGAACCTCGCGCTTGAGACCGATGCCCTTGAGAGCACCCATCCGATCCACAATCCCGCCATCGAGACCCCCGCCGAAGCCCTTGAGATGTTCGATGTCATCTCCTACATGAAGGGCTGCTCGGTGCTGCGGATGCTGGAAAACTTCCTGGGGGAGGAGGCTTTCCGCGACGGGCTGCGCTCGTATATGGTGGAGTTCGCCGAGGGGAACGCGGCGGGCGCGGACCTGTGGCGCAACCTGCAAAGCGCGTCGAGCGAGCCGGTGACCGAGATGATGCAGGGGTGGGTGTCGCAGGATGGATACCCGCTCATCACGCTCTCCCTGTCGGGTTCCCCCGGGGGCTATACCCTGCACGTCAGCCAGCGGCGCTTCTACTCCAGCCCTACCGTTTCGGGCAACGTAGATACCCTGTGGCATGTGCCCCTGGTGGTACGCTATGAGGACCAGGAGGGGGAGCGCCAGGTGAGGCGTCTGCTGGCAGAGCGCGAAGCTTCAATCACGCTGCCCGTAAGCGGGGAACTAAAATGGTGCTATGCCAACGCGGGCGAGGTAGGATTTTACCGGCAGGACCTCCACCGCGACATGCTGGACGCGCTACTCGACATGCTCGATAGCCTCTCCCCGGTGGAGCAAATGGGCCTGCTGAGCGACCAGTGGGCGTTGGTACGCAACGGCTCGCGGGTTATATCGCAATTCCTGGATGTACTCGCGCAGGTAGCCGCCAGCGACAACTACGGCGTGCTTGAGCAGGTCGTCACTCATTTGCACACAATAGAGGGATTGGTAGAAGATACGGGGGATGGCGAGGCGGTGCGGGGGTTCAGGACGTGGGTGGGTGCTCTATTCCGAGAGAAACAAGCGGAGTTAGGGTACGAGCCGCGCCAGGGGGAGCTGCAGAACGCCACGCAAGCACGCACGTACATCCTGGACGCACTCACGACTATCGCTCTTGACGAAGAAGCCTTGACGCAGGCGGCTGCGTGGGCGGAAAAGGAAGCCTCCGACCCCGCCTCGGTTGACCCCAACCTCGCGCCAATCTTCGTGGTGGCCCATGCACGTTCAGGCGACCGCGAACTGTTCGACCGTTACGTTGAGATATACAAGCAAAGGAGAGCGTCGGGCGCGTCGCCGCAGGAGACGAACCGCTACGTCAACAGCTTCGCCTTCTTCCAGGCCGAAGAGCAGGTCGGGCAGACCCTGCAATTGATAGAGGATAATACGCTACCACAGGAGAGCGTTATGCCCCTGTTGAGCCAGATGCTGGGGAAGCGCCACGCACAACTCGCGGCGTGGGGCTATATCAAAGAGCACTGGGCGAACATAAAACAGCTTGGGGGTATAGGACTGGGCGGGCTGGTGGAGTCTACAGGCCAACTCCCTGCCTCGGTACGCGACGACCTCAGTTCGTTCTTCGACGCGAACCTTCATGGGGAAGCGCAGATGAGCTACGAGCGCGCCCTGGAAGCGATGGACCAACTTGCCGAGCTGAAGGCGCGGACCAGGGATGATTTGCTTGCGTGGTTTAAAAGCAAATAAAGGTAAGAGTTCAGAGTTAGCGTAAAAGAGTGGTAGGGGTGACCCGGTGGGTCGCCCCGGTCTGGGGAAGCACGTAAGCATGGTACGCCAACCCCAGCAGGGCGACCCACCGGGTCGCCCCTACCGGAAAGTATGGCACCGACTAGAGGAGGGAACAATGGGCGATATGATTGCCGCAGACTTTGAGGCATACGACCAGTACATAGAGCAGCACTTCGATGAGATGGTGCAGGAGCTACGCGACTTCTGCGCGCAGCCGACGCTGGCGGGACAGCGCATAGGGGTAGAGGAAGGTGTGGTGCTGGTGCGTGGGCTGCTCGAGGGGGTGGGCGCACGCACGCTCCCGGTGCCCGCCGGGGACGCGCCGCCCGTAGTGCTGGCCGAGCTAGGTTCGGGAGAGCGCACCCTGCTGATGTACAACCACTACGATGTGCAGCCACCGGAGCCGCTTGAATTGTGGGACTCGCCTCCTTACGCGGGAGATGTGCGCGACGGCAATTTCTACGCGCGCGGGGTGGCCGATGACCGGGGCGATTTCTTGTCGCGGGTGCTTGCGATACGGGCCTACAAAGCCACGATAGGCGACCTTCCTTTGCGCTTGCGATGGTTGGTCGAGGGCGAAGAAGAGGTGGGCAGCCCCAACCTCGCGCCCGTTGTGGGGGAGCACGCAGACGACCTGCGGGCCGACTGGTGCGCGTGGGAAGGCTCCTCACGGAACGCCGAGGGCACCCCGCAGGTTGTATGTGGGGTGAAGGGGATGCTCTACGTGGAGCTACACGCTACCGGCCCTGACCATGACGCCCACTCCGGCCTGGGCGGCATCCTTCCTAACCCGGCGTGGCGGCTCGTGATGGCGCTCTCTACCCTGCGAGACGAGCGCGGGAATTTTGTGATGGACGGCCTCGACGAAATCGTGGACATGCCTACGCAGTTGGATATGCGGGCGATGGAGGCCATGCCTTTCGAGGAGCAGTCGCGGCTGGCTATCTATGGGTTGGACCACTGGCAGCGCGGCTTGCAAGGCCGGGAGGTGCTTGCCGCCGAGATGTTCGAGCCTACCGCCAACATCGCGGGCTTCACGAGCGGGTACAGTGGCGGAGGGGCAAAGACTATCGTGCCCAGCAAAGCCGTCGTCAAGATGGACTTCCGCCTCGTACCCAGCCAGACGCCGGATAAGATGCTCGCCCTGCTGCGCGCTCACTTCGACAAGCGGGGCTACGGTGATGTAGAGATAGTACAGATAGGCGCGCTCCAACCCGCCAAGACCCCGGTAGACAGCGCGCTCGTGCAGGCAGCCGCCGAGGTATGGCGCGACCTGGGAGAAGAGGGCGTGGTGGTCGTGCCCACGACGGGCGGCAGCGGGCCAATGTCGCTCATCACGGCGGAGCTTGGCATCCCCACCGTGATAGCGGGCGGCCTGGCTAACGCCGAATCTCGCGTTCACTCCCCTAATGAGAGCATCAGGCTGGATGATTTCAAGAGCGCAATCCGCTACTGGGGGCGCTTCTTCGTCAGGCTGGCGGCAAGCTGATCTGCGCCCTTCCAAGCGCCGTGAGGATGTGTATAACTTGTTGCGTTATCTATTGACGCGCGCCTCTTGAGGCTGTATACTGCCATTACTTCGAGACGGACGGTTCGCCGGAAGTTTTGAAGGAACAGAAATCCAGAGGGTCCTTCACCGGATTGTCTGGATTTTCTGTTTAACCGTCTTGTGTGGCCTTCGCGTAATAGGGGCGCACAGCAGGCGCTATGTAGCCCCAATTGCCTAGCGGGTCTTGCCGAATCATGGTGGCGGAAATGGGCACGCTGCCCTTGAACCTGTCCACGCAAACGTGGCGGCAGCCCAGCACTTCGGCCAGCTTATCTCCATACTCCTCACCCGTGAAGACGACATCCAGGTCGGGTGCGTAGCCGCGTATCAGGCTCTTCCAGAGGGTCCAGAAGTCGGGGTGCTCGTGCGGGTAGGAAGGCAATGCCTCTGTGACGTGCAGCACCCTGCATTGCGGGTAGGTTTCATGTACCCATTGCCAGCGCAGGTGCCCGTCTATAGGCTCGGTCGGGAGCGTGCAGACGAGTATGGTCAGGTGTTCCACCTGCGCCAGCGCGGTGTCTATCAGGTAGCAGTGCCCCGCCGTGAGGGGCATGAATTTGCCGAGTATCAGGCCGGTTCGGGCGCGGCCACCCTCAACGCCTTGCGCCATTCGAGCAGACCCCCTATAGCGAGCAGCAGAAAGACCACGTACAGGCCCGCCGTCAAGAGCACGTCTTTGTAGATGTAGATACCTATCGAGAGCACGTCCACAGCGATCCACAGGTACCAGCTTTCCAGTTTCTTACGCATCAGCAGAAGCTGGGCCAGCACGCTCATACCCGAAGCGGTGGCATCCCAGAAGGGTATGTGCGCGTCCGTGTACATAGAGAAGAGATAGCCTACCGCGAACACGCTCGCGACCAGTCCGACCCCAATGAGTGCGACCTGGCTCGGCGTGAGAGTAGAGATGGGCAGCTCCGTCTGATTACGCCCGCCGCGCAGCCAGTAGTACCAGCCCATAAACGACGTTGCCAGGAAGAATATCTGCAACCCCATATCGGCGTATAGCTTGATGTCGAAAAAGAGGATGGCGAAAGCAGCCACGCTCACAATGCCGGTCGGCCAGCACCAGATTGACCTCTTGACTGTGAGCCACACCGACAATAAGCCAAAGACGACACCTATTATTTCAGCAGGACTCATGGCGTCTACCTCCCAAGATTAACGTTGCCCATTACCATATCAAGGCTTTATCGCAAGCATGCGGTCTATGGATATGCGCGCTTTTGCCGCTATCTCCGGCTCCACCTCTACCTGGGGGTGCATGTCGCGCAGGCAATCGCGCAGCTTCTTGAGGGTGATCTGCTTCATAAAGCAGCATACCGCCCCGTCGTCGGCGGGTACGAAGTTCTTGCCGGGGTTCTCCTTCCGCAAGCGGTGGAGCAGGCCCGTCTCGGTGGCTACCAGGTGGGTAGTGACGGGAGACCTGCGGGCGTGCTGCACCATCCCCTCCGTTGAAAGGACGTGCGTGCTCTCCGCAGGCAAGGTGCCCTTTTCACGCGCCCACACATACCGGCTGGTGCAGCCGCACTCAGGGTGTATAAGCAGGTCCGCGTCGGGGTATGCCTGCCGGTTGGCTTCTATCTCGCGTGGGCGGATGCCCGCGTGGACATGGCACTCACCCATCCATAGCTCCATGTTCTCGCGGCCCAGGGAATGCTTCAGCCACGTGCCCAGGTAAACGTCGGGCAGGAAGAGTATCTTTTTGTGTTCGGGGATGGCGCGGATCACGGCCTGGGCGTTGCCGCTCGTCACGCAGTAGTCCGACTCGGCCTTGATAGCCGCCGTCGTGTTGACATAGCTGACGACCACCGCGCCTGGGTGCTGCGCTTTCCAATCGCGCAACTGGGCAACCGTGATGGAGTCGGCCAGGGAGCAGCCCGCCATCCTGTCCGGTATGAGCACGATGCGCCCAGGGTTGAGTATCTTGGCGGTCTCCGCCATGAAATATACGCCGCACATGGCGATTACGGGTGCGGCGGTACGTGTCGCCTCGATTGCCAGGCCGAGCGAGTCGCCAACGAAGTCAGCCACGTCCTGCACCTCCGGCACCTGGTAGTTGTGCGCCAGGATGACTGCGTTGCGCGCCTTTGCCAGTTGGCGCACCTCCGCCTGTAGCGCCGCGATTGCGGAATTTTGAATTTTGAGTTTTGAATTTTGAATTATGTTTGGCGTGTCGAGGGTTGTGGTCGTGGCTGTACTGCTATTGCCATTTGTTATTTGCTTTATGTTGTTCATTAGATTATCTCCAGTGAGAAGTCCAGGGAGCCTGCCGAGTGGGTCAGCGCGCCCAGGGATATATAGTCGACGCCTGTGCGGGCTACGTCGGACAGGTTGTCAAGGGTGATGCCGCCACTGGCTTCCAGGCGTGCTCGCCCGGCAGTGTGCGCTACGGCGGCTTCTAATTGCGCGATAGTATGGTTGTCGAGCATTATCAGTTGTGCGCCCGCGCTCAAGGCCTCGTCCAATTCGGCTGGGTTTGTAACCTCGACTTCGATTAGCTGCGCCGGAGCTATGCGCCGGCGGGCGGCCTCTACCGCCTGCCGGATACCTCCGGCGGCTCTTATGTGGTTGTCCTTTATTAGCACGGCGTCGTCCAGGCCTGCGCGATGGTTCCGGCAACCGCCTACTCGCACGGCATACTTTTCGAGAACGCGATGGCCGGGGGTGGTCTTGCGCGTGTCAAGCACAGTGGCACCCGTACCGATGACCGCTTCAGATGCGCGGCGGCTCATGGTCGCCACGCCCGACAGTCGTTGCAGGAAGTTGAGTGCTGTGCGCTCGCCGGTCAGGATTGCGCGAGCAGGGCCTTCGATGCGCGCCACTACCCGCCGGTCGCCCCACGATCCTTCCTGGGCGCAAGGCTCCATCTTTATGCGCGGATCGAGGGCAGAAAAGACGGCCTCGACTACAGGCAGGCCGCACAGCACACCCGGCGCTTTCTGCTCGATGATGGCCGTTGCCTGGGCGTCGGGCGATACGGTGGCCTCGGTGGTGAGGTCGCCCCGGCCAATGTCTTCGGCTAAGGCAAGCTGGATGATGGCCGCGACGGCGGCGTTGTAGCCAAGCGTCGTGCCGGAAGCAATATCGTTATTGGTAGCTAGCAAGAATGTACCTCCTCAAAGTGCGGCGGCATGTCTCGCCGCCAGATGATCCGGCCCTGCCACTCGGCGCGGGTGACGGGGGTGTCGGCCCTGTAGTGCGCGCCGCGACTCTCTTCGCGCAACAGGGCAGCTCGCGCCGCAAGGCTCGCGACGAGATGGTCGGGCGGCGCGTAAGCAGTCAAAGGGTCGGGGAGCGCGGCTACCAGGGCACGCAACGCGGCGGCATTGCGCTCCACTCCCAGGTCGCGGTCCAATCGCGCACCCAGGCCGCCTGGTAAATAATGTTCAGGGCGGGTTTGTGGAGTGGCTATACGAGAAAATTTCTTAATTCCACGTTCACGTTCCACCGGCAGAGGGTCGAGCGACCATGCAGCGCACTCTTTATCTGAGTCGTTCAAGGCAGCTAGAGCCGCACGCCGCCCAAAGACGAGGCATTCAAGAAGGGAGTTGGAAGCTAAGCGGTTCGCGCCCTGCGCGCCGGTGCAGGCCACTTCGCCCGCAGCGTACAGGCCGGGCAGGTCCGTGCGCCCGTATGTGTCGGTGCGTATCCCTCCCATGCAGTAGTGCGCGGCGGGAGCTATGGGCAGGAGGTCGCGCGCCAGGTCCAATCCCCACTCTCGCAGGTGTTCGGAGATGGCTGAGAAGTGAGACTCGATGTGCTGGGGGTCTAAGTGCCGTAGCGATAGATAGACCGGTCCGGCCTCGTTGATGTGCCGGGCTATCGCCCTCGCTACCACATCGCGGGGGAGTAGAGGGTCCACTACTGCGCGCCCCTCGCCGTCTACGAGCAGCGCGCCTTCGCCGCGTAATGCCTCACTGAGCAGGTAGGCAGGCGCGCCCGCTACCTGTAAGGCGGTGGGGTGGAATTGGGTAAATTCAAGGTCAGCGAGGCTCGCGCCCGCCTGCCACGCAAGGTAGAGGCCAATGCCCCTGTTGCCTGGAGGATTGGTCGAGCGGCCCCATAGACCCGCGTAGCCTCCCGTCGCCAGCACAACGGCGTGTGAGCGCAGGACACGGTTTTTGCTGAGTACACCTACCACTCGCCCATATTCGACAAGCAAAGTGTCTACAGGTGTGTATGGAGCTAGCTCAATTCGGGGGTGGCGCATGGCACGCTCTAGTAACACCGACGAAACTACCTCACCCGTCGCGCCACCGCCCGCGTGCAGGATGCGCCTGCGGCTGTGACCTGCTTCCAGGCCCAGGTTCGGCCCACCGGGACCGCCATCGAAGGGCACTCCGCTTTCAAGGAGGTCTAGCACGGCGCGGCGACCTTCACGCGCCAGCACTTCAACCGCATGCCGGTCGTTAAGGTTTGCACCTACAGCTAAGGTGTCGGCTGCGTGCAGTTCGGGGGAGTCGTTGGGGCCGACCGCCGCCGCGATGCCGCCCTGCGCCCAACGGCTTGAGCCGGAGAGGGGCGCGCCTGAGGTCACGAGGAGAACGCGGGCGCTCTGCCCGGCAGCCGCGAGGGCAGCAGCCAAGCCCGCCACGCCGGACCCTACAACAATCAGATCGGCATCGGCAATATGGTTCACTGGTCTCCCCTTTCGTGCCAGGGTAGTTCGCGCTCCCAGGTGCCCGCGAGCGGCCCCGAAAACTTGTACAGGTCGCCCGGGCGCCCGACCCGACCCCGCTCGGCACGCTGCCCGACGGGGATGAGCGCGCCGGATGCGAAGAGGGCCGCGAATGCTTTCTTGAAGTTGCCGGTGTTGAGGCGCAGGATGGCCGGGTCAAGGATAGCCGCGTAGACGGCGCGTAGCTCCGGGATAGTGAAGTGGTCAGGGAGGAGTTGGAAGGCGATCCAGGAGTAGCGCAGCTTGGATTGTATGCGGTGCATGCCGGTGGTGAGGATGGCGGCATGGTCGAACGCGAGCTTGCTTACGGGCACCTGGCGCACGGGCACCCACTCGGCGCGCAGCACGCCGCCGCCGGGGACAAGCAGCAATTCGTCGCTGCGCTCAAGCGCGACGTGGGCCACCGAGACTACGCGACCCCGCGTGTCGCGGCCTGGGTCGCCGAAGGTGCCTACCTGGTCGAGGTACCATGCCTGCGCATCGAGGCCCGCTTTGGTGCGCAGGGCGCGGCGGGCGGCGGCATCAAAAGTTTCGTGCTCGCTCACCAGTACGCCGGGAAGGGCCCACTTGCCCGCGAAAGCCGGGTCGTCGGTCTGCACCAGAAGCACCTGCCAGGCTTCTTCGATGTTGGGGGTCTCTCTGACTGTGAATAGTACAACGTCTACCGCGATTACTGCGTTGGGCTGTAGGGTTGGGGCTGTCCTGATATTGTTACTCATTTTGATATTGTTATAATTTGACTAATCAGTATTCAAATCTGCTAGAGTTATTTTAGCATAGGAGTAATATCTTGTCAAGGGGATAACGGAATATTGAGCCAGGAGTTTTTAGTTAGCAGCCGGAAGTGAGAGAGGGACGCTTCAGAAGTTGATCATTTCGAGGGCGGTTGCAAGTGGGTGCATGTTTCGGAGGCGCATGGCTGACGATTCTGCTGCCCATTTGTATTCAGGCTCGTTCAGAACTTTATCAATCGCTTCGGCCATGACGTGTGTGGTGAGAGTTTCTTTGGGGACAACTAGCGCCGCGCCCATTGATTCGGCTCGTGCGGCTACCCCAAACTGGTCGCGGGACCAGGGGACGAGCACCATCGGCACGCCATAAAGGAGAGATTTCATCACGGAGCCGTGACCCGCGTGACTGATGAGTAAACGGGCGCGCTCCAGTATGGCCGAGTGGGGGATGTATTGCTCGACATGCGAGTTTGGGGGTAATGGGGCGCTGGCAACTTCTTCTACGGCGTGGCCGGGGCCTACCGTTATTGCCAGGCGATGGCGGGTATGTGAGAGGGCTGAGAGGGTGGCGGTGGCTATGGGGGTGTCGTCCTGTTTGAGGGAGGAGAGGGTACACAACGCCCAGGGTCCGCCTTGCTCGTATATGTAGTTAGGGACAACGCCCGGCGCTTCCCAGAAGAGGGGGCCTGTGTAGCGGTGGTTGTGGGGTATGCCGCGCAGGTCGTAGTCAAACACGGGGTCGGTGGCGTGCAGGACCAGGGTGGCTTCGGCCAGGTAGGGTATCACCGAGTAGCGAAATACGTCGGCGGCACGCTCGGAGAAGTCGCGGGACATGGGGCGCGGCGGGTTGGGGCCGATGTAGAAGGTGGAGTTGAGGGCTATCCAGGGAACGCCCGACATCCTGTGGAGTTGCGAGCCGATGCAGGTGCCGAAGAAGGAGGTGAGGAGCATGTCGGGGCGGGTCACGGCCAGCACTTTGTCCGCCGATGGGGCGAGTTGGGCTGCCCATTCGGCCACGCGCTCGGCTACTATGGCGGCGCGCTGCTCGTTGGGCTTGCCCTGGCTATTGTTCAGGGCGGCTTTGACGGTGGCTCCTACCTCGTACTCAGGGCCGGATATTACCGTTTTCATGCCGAACCGGGCGAATAGGGGTTCGGATGGGGGGTCGCAGAGGACCGTTAGCTCATGGCCCGCCGCACGCAGGCCGAGGGCCAGGGCGACTAGAGGGTTTAGGTCGCCGCCCGCCCTGGTTGTGGCCTGCACGAGTACGTGGCGGGCCTTCGTCAAAGGTGGTGAGGCCATACTTCACTCTCTCCTGTAGGGGATATTATATAGCCGCATATGTCTATATTACTTCAATTACCCATACCTGATTAAGAGGTGTCCCAAAGTCTGGGTCCAAAACCAACGCCCCACCCCCGACCCCTCCCCATTGGGGAGGGGAGATAAAACAACAAAAAAGTTGAATTGCGCGGAGCGCGCAATTCAACTTTTTTGTTGTTTTATAAGGATATTTCTACCGAGCAGAAATGAACACCACTTTCTGCTAATGCGGGAAAATGAGCGATGGATAGTATTTCAATTGGTTACATCGCCCTATCTGCGACGAATGCGGAAGTCTACGCGGCGGACGGCTACGCTGAACAGGAGAAGGATTAGCGCGGGGGCCAGATAGTAGGGCCATAGAGGCACTTTGTCGGGCGACTCGCCTTGCAGGGTGGTGGTTTCCAGCGCCTGCTGGGGTAGGGTCAGGAAGGGTTTGCCGCCGTTTAGTTGCTTGAGGAGGCGGTCGTTGGTGCCCGCGTGGAGGAACTCGGCGCTGGGGGGGACGCTGAAGCCTGCGGTTTCGATGGCGGGCTGGTCGCCGCCCCGCGATAGCCTGATCTCGTATGCGCCCTTCTCAGCGAGGGGTATCCTTGCTTCGTAACGGCCCGGCGCGGCTTGCGACATAGCAACGCTTGTTACGGCACCTGAAGGGCTGCGGAGGGCGGCTGTGAGGTCGGTGAGGTTGGCGAAGCTGTTGTCTGCGTTAAGGCTTTCCACTGACAGCACGGCTACGTCCTGGTCGCCCTGCTCCAGCACGGTGATGGAGGGCTGCAACTGCCTGCTCACGGGGCTTGCCATCGTCCAGCGCACGACACGGCTCCAGAAGCGCCCGAAGTCCTGCCACAGGAGCCAGTCGGCGGCCCAGAGGGAGTTGGCGTCGGAGGTGAAGGCGGCTACCCTGCCGAGGCCGTAGTTCCAGTGGGCCATCAGTGGGTCGTTCTGGTCGGATACGAGGGCCATCACCGCGTCATCCTTGGCGGTGGTGATGTTGTAGCCGCTCAACTGGCGCAGGTCCTGGGGGGCGAAGCCACGCAGCACGGGGCTGGGGGCCTGGAAGTGGGGCTGCACCCTGCCGACGATGGTGGCCTCTTTGAGCGCGAGGTTCAACTCCTTGAAGACGATCTTGGGGATATTGGCGGGCTGCTCAGTGAAGTAGTAGCGGCCCTGGCCCAGCTTGGCTAGCCGGGTCAGCAGTTCACGGTCTGCGCTCTCGCCTATGGCTATGGCCGACAGGCTCACTCCCTCGGCTCTGATTTGTTCCAGGAGGGGTCCGTAGTCAGGTGGTCGCTCCTCCTGGCCGTCGGTGAGCAGGACCATGTGCTTGTTGCGGGTCAGCACGGAGCGCAACGCTTCCGCGCCTTCTTTCACGGCGGGGTAGATGTTGGTGCCTCCACCCATCTCAAGCTCGGAGATGAGGGCTTTCGCGTGGTCCTTGTCTGCCTGGCCCCGGATGGTCTGCACGGGCACTATCCACCAGTTGATGTCATCGAAGGCCAGCACGCCCAGCGAATCGCCTTCGCGCAGGGCGTCCACCGCCAGCCGCGCCGCCTCTTTCGCCATGTCCGACTTCTGGATGAGGCTGGCCGGGCCGGTACCTTCGTGCAGGCTCATGCTGCCGGAGCGGTCTAAGACGAGCATTAGGGCGGTCGCGCCCTGCTCAGGTCGCGGGGCAGGGTCGGACGAGACGGGCAGCATCTCCTCGAACACGCTGTCGAGGTAGCCGCCCCTGGAATAGCTGGTCTCCCCGCCCACGACGACGAGGCCGCGCCCGTTGCGGCGCACGTACTCCTGGATCGTCTTCTGCTGGTCGAGGGTCATGCTGGTGGCCGCCACGTTGTTCATTATTATGGCGTCGTAGTCGGCCAGCTCGCCCAACTGCGCCGGGATGGTGGAGGGGGCGCGCACGTCCACAGACATCTGCTGGCTTTCGAGCGCATCTGCCAGGCTGCGCGCTTCCCCCGGCCTGTCTTCCAGCACCAGCACCCTCGGCTCACCCTTGACTACTAGGGTTACGGAGGCTGAATTGTTCTCCCCGGCGGTGTCGTTGGGGGTATCTATCTGCACGTCTATCCTGTGGAAGCCTGATACTTCGGCTCGCTGCTCAAGGGGTATCTGGTTCTCGCCCCGGCGCAATCGTACCTCGCGAGCCGATGGGGGGGAGCCGTCTATGCTCACCTGCAAAGTGGCGCTGGTCTCGACGGTGCTGTATACGCTCACGTCGCTCTGCAAGTAGTCGCCCACGCGCACGTAGGGGGTGGTGGAGACGTACTGGACGACGACCTCAGGCTCTCCGAGGGCGGGAAGTGCGACCACCTGCACGTCTATGCCGCGCGCGGAGAGGCGAGAGGCTTCGTCGGCAGCCCGGCCGCGCGTTTCCCAGCCGTCCGTGACGAGCACGACGCGCCGCATGCCTGTCTCGTTTAGGAGGCTACCGGCCAGGCGCAATCCTGCACCAAGATCGGTGCTATTTTCGATTTTTGATTTTTGATTTTCGATTTGTCCGGTGTTTTGTTGGAGCCAGGAGTTGTCTCGGACTTCTTCGTTGGTTAGCCTGATTGCCTGGCGGCCTGTGGCTGCGAAGTTGACTTCCTGGTTGGGGGCGGTGGCCGCTAATATGTCGTTGGCGTATTTGGCGGCTTGCTCGCGGCTTTGCTGGCTGAGGCTGCTTGAGGCGTCCAGGACCACTACGAGGCTCAAGCCGGTGTCGGGCTTGAGGATGACAGGCTCGGCCAGGGCTACCAGTAGTAGGAAGACGCTGGCGCTCTGGAAGAGGATCGCCAGGTTGCGCCGCCAGGCCGCCAGCCCGCGCAGGCGCAGGGCAGCAAGGAATATGATTGGCACCAGGATGAGCGCCAGCCAGAGGAGTTCGGGGTGTAGTAGGGTGGTGATGTTGCTCATCATTGTCCTCGTCGCCAGCAGTAGAAGAGCCACTCGGAGCCTACCAGCACGAGGGCCAGCGCGGCGAGGGGGGACCATACCTCTTGCTGGGTCTGGTCCTCCACAGGCTCGACGCTCGATGGCCGCTCAAGCTCAGGGTGATCGCGGGGGGATAGGCTCGATTCGCTGCTATCTACCATGTTCACGGAGAAGGTGGTCTCGCGTCCGCCGTTCGACACTTTGTACAGCCCGGCCTCTTCGGTGTCGCCGTACACGCCGGTATCGCCAACGCGCACGCTTCGCCCGCCTGGCGTGGTGATAGTGGACCCAGGAGACAGCCGTATGGACGCGCCGGGGTGGAGAGCGCCCACGCTCGCCAGGGGATAGAGCCAGTCAACAACGTTCGCCATCAGTAGGGGGAAAGCCGCCAGCTTGGGCAGGTTCGACTCGCGGGGGTCGAAGGCTAGCACGATGATGCGCTGGCCTTCCCGCTCGCCCACCAGCAGTAGTGGGCCTTCAGCAGATTGCACTACGGAGTCGAGCCATGATACCGGCTCAAGCAGCCGCGCTTTCTGCACGATCAACGGCACGACGTCCACTCCAGACAGCAGAGGGTGGGCGGATCCACCGATGGGCCGCACGTTCTCTAACGTATCTGTGGAGGGGAGGAGGATGCCCTGCGGGTTGACGAGAAGGAGGTTGCCGGGAGGTAAAGTTTGGGGTAGGGTGCCCTCGATGATGGTGAAGGCGGCGTCGGGTATGTTCTGCCCGGCGACGGGTGCGAGGCCGGGTATACCTATCAATGCTCGCTCATACAGAGTCGGATCGGCAGCTATGATGGCGACCTTGTGCTGACCTTCTTCCGGCAGGAAGAGCGCGGCCCTATCGTCGGCAGGTAGCGCATCCTGTGAGCGCGTGCTGACGGTGAAGCGTGCCGTGCCCGCAGGCAACTCCCATACGAGGTCGGCGTGCCCACCGGCGGGCACGTTCAGGCGGCGCGAGGGGAGAGGCACGGTGTCGGCGAGGGCGGAGACATCAACCGTCGCTTGCGAAACGCCCTTGTTTTCCAGGCGTGCATAGACCATGTAGCCAGGGGTGCCGTCGGGTGGCCTGCGCGCGCTGAGGGCCGTGATTGCGCGGTTGTCCGCAGGCTCGCCTACCTGGATGAAGTCTATTTGGGCGGGCAGCACATCGTCTGGTAGTACGTCGAAAGCGCCGTCGGATATTACATAGGTGTCGAGGCTGCCTGCGACGGCGCGCCGCGCCAGCCCGGCAGCTACGCTCAAGGCGGCACGCATGTCGGCGGTACCCGCGCCCACGCGAGCCTCGTTGAGCGCAGCCTGTACGTCTGCGCTGCTGCATTGGGAGCATAGGCTCACTGCGCCGGTGCCCACGCGAATCAGGGTGGCGCGGTCTTCGGGCTTCATTTCTGAGATGAGTTCCCCCGCTTCCTCCCTGGCGCGCTCGAAGCGGGTCGAGTCGCCGTTCACAGCTTGCATACTGCCCGAAGCGTCGAGGAGGATGACCAGTTGCCTCCCGGCTGGCGCGGTGAGGGCAGGTTGGGTTAGGGCGATTGCGCCTGCCAGGAGGAGGAGGGCTTGCATGAACAGGAGGATGGAAAGAGGCGGCCTGCGCAACCTCGCTTTTGGACGCTCTACCTGAGGGAGAGTCTCCCACAAGCGCAGACTCGACACCCGCTTTCGCAACGGGCGCGCCCTGAGCATGTAGAGCGCCAGCAGAGCGGGCACCAACAACAGCCAGAACGCAGCCCCAGGATTAAGCCAACTCACGATTACCCCAATCTTTTAGAAATCAGAAGTTAGAAATTAGAAATTAGAACTCGAAAACCGGAAGATAGAATCTAAAATTGTCATATCGTTACTCCGTGGCGGCGCATGGTGTCGAGGAGGACGCGCTCTACTTCCCAGTCGCTCTGGACCAGGAGGTAGCGTGCGCCGTTTGCTCGGCACCAGGCTTCGCTTTCCGCCAGCCAGGCGTCCAGGCGGCGGCGGTACTCGGCCACGCTGGCTTCGCCCAGGTGGATTTCGAGGCGCTTGCCCGTTTCGCTGTCGGTAAGCTCTACCTCGCCCATCTCGGAGGGGCTAAGCTCGTCGGGGCTGAGGACGTGCAGCACCATGACCTGGAAGCCCGCGCCTACCAGTTGCCGCACGCCTTCCTGGTAGCCATCCAGCAGCAGGTCGGATATGACTATAGCGATGCGGCCCTGGCCCCTGCGAGCGCTCCAACCACTCAGTATGTTGTCGAACGAGGCGATATTGCGGGCCTGGATCGCCTGCAAATAGCGGAAGAGGCTGCCCGCTTCGGCCCTGCCTTTGATAGTGCTGAGTGCTGAGTGCTGAGTGCTGAGGGAGATGTCTTCGGGCTGTGGTTGGGGGGTTGAGCCGGGTTCCCATGCGCTGATCCCTGGCCCCTGGCCGCTGGCCCCTGACCCCTCGTCCGAGCCGGGCGCGCTGACTATCACGGCGTCGAGGTGAGATAGGGCGATGTAGCCGAAGGCGGCTGCGAGGCGGCGGGCTACAAGGAATTTGCTTGGATCTCCGTATTCCATAGAAGGGCTGGCGTCCACCAGGAGGTAGAGAACGGTGTCGTGCTCGGCCTGCGACTGGCGGATATGGAGGGTGCCGAGGCGGGCGTATGCGTTCCAGTCCACGCGGCGCAGGTCGTCGCCGGGGCTGTACTGCCTGTGGTCGGCGAACTCGATGCCCGACGTGCGGCGTAGCGCGTTGTGCTCGCCCATCAAGCCGCTAATCAGGTCGCGCCCCAGCACCAACGACAGGCGGTCCAGCTTGCCCAGGAAATCACCATCTACTACGATTTTAGATTTTAGATTTTGGATTTTAGATTTACGATTCAGGCGATGTGCCGCTCTACCGTATAAATCTAAAATCGGAAATCGGAAATCTAAAATCCTACTCACGCTTTGACCTCTTCCAGTATCTGGGTTAGTATCTGGTCGGCGTTTACGTTCTGGAGCTGGGCTTCTACGTTGAGCACGAGGCGGTGGCGGAGGGCGGGGAGGCTGACGCGGCGCAGGTCGTCAAAGGAGATGTTGTAGCGGTTCGACAGGATGGCATTGACCTTGCCTGCCAGCACGAGGGCCTGTATGGCCCTGGGGCTTGCGCCGTAGCGGACGAAGCGGCGGGCGGCGGGGGTGCCTTCCTGCCCTTCCGGGTGGGTCGCCATTACGAGACGGGCGGCGTAATCGAGCACCGGCTCGGCTACAGGCACGTCGCGCACCAA
Source organism: Chloroflexia bacterium (assembly GCA_036399775.1). Classification (GTDB taxonomy): domain Bacteria; phylum Chloroflexota; class Chloroflexia; order QHBQ01; family JADMIH01; genus JADMIH01. The sequence goes on from DASWMJ010000018.1 coordinate 126,702, forward strand.
CTCTTGCAGCTTTTGGAGAGTGGCCCCGGTCATGACCACGCGGGGCTTGCTGGCCTGGTTGCCGGTAGTGCGGCGGGCGATCTCCTTTAGCTCGTCGTGGGCGGGGTATGTGACCGTTAGCTTGAAGAAGAAACGATCAAGCTGGGCTTCGGGGAGGGGATATGTGCCTTGCAGGTCTATAGGGTTCTGGGTCGCCAGCACGAAGAAAGGTTGCGGGAGTTTGTGTGTTTCCCGCCCGACGGTGACGACGCGCTCCTGCATGGCCTCAAGCATGGCAGACTGGGTGCGGGGGGTGGCGCGGTTGATCTCATCAGCGAGGATCAGGTTGGCGAAGATAGGCCCCTGCTGGAAGGTGAAGCTGCGCCCCTCGTCGATCTCTTTGATTACGTCGGTGCCTACGATGTCGGATGGCATGAGGTCGGGGGTGAACTGTATGCGCCCGTAGGTGAGGTCCACGCACTCCGCGAGGGTACGCACGAGGAGAGTCTTGCCCAGGCCGGGCACGCCCTCCAAAAGGACGTGGCCGCCGGCCAGGAGGGCGGTCAGCACGCCGCGCACGACGCTACGCTGCCCTACTATCACCCCGGACAACTCTTGCTCCAGCGCGGCCACTAACCTCTGGACCTGCTCTCCAATCTGCGCCGATGCGCCCGCTATCTCTACCGTGTCTATCGTTGTCGTATCGCTCAATTCAATCTACCTTTCTACGAGTGGTCAGTGGTCAGTGGTCAGTGGCCAGTGGTCAGTTATGAGTGCTGAGTACCGATGGCTCGCTTCTGACCACTGACCACTGACCACTGACCACTGTTCACTGACCACTATCGTCGGGGCTGAAGTATTTCTGGATGATTTGCCAGCGCTCTACGGGGAGGCTGTTGTTCTCGCCGGGGGTTGTTACCTGGCCGCCCTGTGTGGCGGGGGCGGCGGAGCTTGTGCCGCTGCTGCCTTCGAGGGTGAGGGCTGGCCTTTCTGCGCCAGCGTCGCCGGGGCGTGCGGGGCCGGGGTCGGGTTGGATGTCTAGCTCGAAGGGGTTACCTTCTACGTTTAGGGGCTTGTTGGCCTGGGGGTCGCTTACCTTGCTACCCTTGCCGTCTCCTGAGCCGCCACTGCCTTCGTGCTCGTTGGCGTTGTCAGCGCCTGCCTGGTTTGGGTCGCCCTGCTCGCCATTCTGAGCTTGCGGGTCGGTGGCCTGGTCTTGCTCGCCACTCTGAGACTGCTCGCTGCCTGGGTCCTCAGCCGCGCTATCGCTGCTGTCTTGCTCAGGCTCAGGGAAGCCCTCGGCTAGCTCGTGCTGGGGTATGACGTTTTCGCCCGTCTCGCGTACTTTCTTCGCCAGGTCCCTGAGAGCGGCGTCAACCTCGCCGTAGTCCCCATTGCGGAGGGCATCGGCGGCTTTGCGCTCGGCCTGCTGTAAGTCGGGCGCGGATTCGCTACCCTGGGCAGCCTTATCTAGCGAGTCGGCCAAGCCCTCTTTGGCGGCCTCCGAAAGCTGGTCGTTCTCCTGCCCCAGCTTTTCTAATTGCTCGGCGGCATCGTCGTAGTTGCCTTGCTTGAGGCTATCCGCCGCTTGCTGGGTGACGCTCTGCTCGTTCAGCGCCTCGCCTAGCTTGCCCAACGCCTCCTGTATCTGGCGCGAGCCTTCGACGCGGCGCGCGGCTTCGTCGGGGTCGAGTGGACCGCTATCGCTCTCGGCGACCGAACCTTCTTCGCCACCCGAACCTGGTTCCAGTTGCGGGGTTGCTTCGGGCTGGGGGGTGTTCTCGGAGTCGGGCAGGCCGGATTGGGCGGTGGGAGAGGAAATAGCCGCCGCAGACTGATCGTTGCCGGGGGTGCCGCCGGGCTGCATGGTCCCGAACGCATCGTCTATGCCCTTGAAGACGAAGAGGCTAAGGGCGAGCAGGAGCAGGCCCGCGCCCAGCGCGAAATGCGCCCACGGAGTGCGCGCCGGGTAAAGGGTGCGCGGGTCGTTGCGGGCGAGCAGGTTGGCTGTGCTGGCAAGCTGCGCCACCTCTATGAAGTTTTGAGTTTTGAGTTTTGAGTTTTGAGTTTGAGTGCTGAGTAGCTCTACGGAGGTTACTATGCGCTGCTTGTTGTCCAGGGCGCTGTCCAGGAGGGCTGCTGTTTGGGGGAGGGAGGGGCGGAGTAGGGTTTCTAGCGCGAAGGCGGCCAGGGGGAATAAGAGGCTTATGCCCAGGAGCGCGGAGGTCAGAGGGGCGGGGGCAAGGTCGAGGTAGGAGAGGAGGGCGGCTACGACCCAGAGCGCGCCCATGCCTAGCGCGGACATCGCCAGGTAGCGGCGGCGGCGGGTTTGCCTGATACGGCGGCGGTAGACTTCAAGCTGAGTGGTTATCGCTGGCACGTCGCCGGTCCACGCTTCGAATTCCGCATTGCTGATTGGAGATATTATAGCCAAGACGTGCTCTCCTCTACCAAGATGGGACGTTGGGCGGGTGTCAGTTTGCGCCGCGAGCGCAATACCGCGAACGCTCCCGCGACTACCGACAATGCACCGGCAGCCAGGGCGGTCAGTCCGGCCAAACGTTGCCATGACCACATATCGTTGAGTATCTTATTGGCTTCCGCGACGCGAGACGCATCACCAAGTGGGGCCAGCATCTCTCCGGCTTTGCGCGCTTCTTCCCGCGCCATCGGGATATTGAATGCCTTGAGGTGTGCTTGCGCCCGCTCCAGGGCGGCCACGCCCGCGATGCCGCTTTTCGCCTGGTCCGACATGCCGGAGGCTCTCTGCTGCTGGCCGGCGAGGTTCAATTCGGAGAAAGCCTGGGCCGCGTCATCTGCATTCTTTTGGGCCGTGAGGTAATCGTGCGCTTCGAGCGCCTTTTGGGCGGTGTCCAGCGATGCTCCGGCTGTGGCGGCCTTCTCGGTCCGGGTGACGTAGGCTGCTGCTTCCGCTGCGCGGTCGCTGCGGTTGAGGTCGCGGTATAGCTTCTCCGACTGGACGAAGAAGTCGCGAGCCTGGTTGTACTGCCCAGCATTGTACATGGCTATGCCGGGGCCGAGGTCGTATGAGGTAAGCACGTTGGTCTGCCAGCCCTCTTTGATGAAGCCGGGGAGGAATGTGCGCCATTCGACTTCTACTCTTTCGAGGGATTTGTCGTATGTGGTGAGGAACGCTTGTTGGTAGCCGTCGCCCCTGCTCAGTTCTTCAACGAAGCGAGCGAATTTGCCCATGCCATATCGCTCGGCCAGGAAGGCCATCATGGTGTAGCTGAGAGGGTATGCGAGGTCAATGTCGCGCCTGAAAGTGCGCATGTCGTTCAGGTCGGACAGGGTGAGACGCATCGCGCCTCCATCCTCCGCTTCTCTTAGGACCTGCGCGACTTCCTCCGCACGCCTGCTGGATAGCTCGTTGTACTGGGCAAGCCCCTCCTGGAAGCCTATGGGCATGTTCTGGCCGGAGAGAGCGCCCGCTACTATGTGCGTCATCTCGTGGCGGAAACTCTCGCGGGCAAGCTCCGTGGGGGCCTGGCGCAGTCTCTCGACGGCCACGCCGATCTCCTTTTGTTCGGGGATGGCGTGCGCGAGGATGCCGGGGTGCAATTCGGCCAGGGGGTTGGCCTCCGCGTATTCAGACTCGCTGGCGTAGATACGCAGGGTTAGACCTTCCACCGGGGGCGCGCCCAAAAGCTCGCTGACCGACACGTTCACGTCGTCGGCGAAGCTGGCGTACCAATCGGCGGTCTTTTTCTCGCCGTTGGGGTAGTAGATGGTGAAGTAGTCGGTGGTGAGGCGCTCTTCACCCGTCTGGGCCGCCCAAGCGCGCTGCGGAAGCAAAACCGGCAGTAGGAGGAGGAGCGCAAGGAGACGCAGCCATGAGGGGAAGGCGTGGGTGCTATGGGTCATCGTGTTCCGTCGCAATCTAAGGGGACAGTGGCCGCAGGTATGTCACCCTGTAACGATTATACCAAAGCGGGCAGGGCTAATTCATTAGAGATAGATTAGAAACAGATTAGAGTTGCCGCCCGACCCGATCTTGATTATGCACTAAGCATACACCGTGCCGTCTGGAGGAGTTCCTGGGACGAGGGGTCAGGGGTCGGGGATCAGGGATTAGGGATCAGCTACTCCCAGGACAACACATCTTAATGGGAGAGGAGAACGAAACCGCCAAGACGCAAAGAGCGCCAAGAGGACGCCAAGTATTTTAAGGTAACGCGGTGCCGGCAATATCCCTAGTCTTTACCTAACCCCTAACCCCTAACCCCTAACCCCTAACCCCTAACCCCTA
>DASWMJ010000019.1:0-16558 GCA_036399775.1 Chloroflexia bacterium
CGCACCAACGGCCCCGACTGACAACATGGAAATCTTCACCCAGGGTGTCGTCTGCGGAAATACACCGACACCGGTACCGCCTACCATTCCTCCCACAGCACCGCCCACGGGCACCCGCACAGCTACTCGCACCGCTACCTCTACCTCTATCTCTACCTCTACCTCTACAAGAGTAGCCTCGGCTACGGCTGTCAACACTTCGGTCGCTACCAACACGACCGGCCCGGTTGCCACAAGGACATCGGTGCCGCCCACAAGCTGCCCGCTGGCCTTCACAGACGTGCCGCCGAGCAACGAGTTCTACACCTACATAAGGTGCCTGGTCTGCCGCTTCATCATCAGTGGCTACAACGACCACACCTTCCGACCTAACAACAACATCATCCGAGGCCAGATAGCCAAGATGGTCTCCAACTCCGCAGGCTTCTCCGACCCGCCAGGCGCGCAGATCTACGAGGACGTACCACCGTCCAACGAGTTCTTCGTCTGGATCAACCGCCTATCGAACCGTGGCGTGATGACGGGCTACCCGTGCGGTTCTAACGTCTTCGAGCCTTGCAGAGCTGGCAACAGGCCGTACTTCAGGTGGAATGCAAACGCCACCAGAGGTCAGATATCCCAGATAGTAGCGCGCGGCGCAGGGATTACCGACCCGCCTGGAGCGCAGAGATACACCGACGTGCCGACAAACAGCACATTCTTCATCCCCATACAGCAGCTATCGAACATGGGAGTGATGAGTGGCTATCCGTGCGGTGGAACGAACCCGCAGACCGGCCAAGCCGAGCCATGCGACAGCGCGAACAGGCCGTACTTCAGGCCTGGCAACCTGGCCACGAGGGCGCAGGCGTCGAAGATAGTGGCTAACACTTTCTTCCCTGGCTGCGTTACTCCTGGCGAACCGCTCAACTCGGACGCCAATCTGCCCAACAAGAATATGCTTCGCTCGGCCAAGCCGGTACCCCCGGCAAAGCCCGCCAGCAACGACTAACAGACTGCGATACGTGGTCCGGCGCGGCTGAAAGAGTGCCGGACCACACTAGAACAGAAGGGAGACCCGGTGACGGGTCTCCCTTCCGCATTGTCATTTCCCCTTGTCAAGCGAAGCCTATCTCATTTACAATTCATTTGGTCTCATGTAACCTGGTGGAACTAATAATGCTCTCATAGATCGGGTATATATTTCATGGTGGGGAATTCCACATAGGCGAAGCTGCCGCACAACGAGGAGGTTGTAAATGCAGGATACCGCAACTACCGGCGCGCTTTCCGGGATAAGGGTCGCGGGCGCGAAACATAATCTGAACGCTGCTATGCTCAACGAGGAAGCGGCACGCAACGGCGAGGGCCACTTCGCGGCGGGCGGCTCGCTGGTGGTGAGCACCGGCCAGTACACGGGGCGCTCCCCCAAAGACAAGTTCGTGGTCGAGGAGCCGTCCAGCAAGGACAAAGTGTGGTGGGGCAGCGTCAACCAGCCCATAAGCGAGGAGAAGTTCAACGCCTTGCGCGACCGGATGCTCCAGCATATAGAGGACATGGAGTTATACACGCAGGACCTGTACGTGGGGGCGGACCCCGCATACCGGCTGCCGGTGCGGGTCTTCACGGAAACTGCCTGGGCCAACCTCTTCGCACGCAACCTCTTCATACGGCCCTCGCGGGACGATCTTGCCGCCTTCGAGCCTGAGTTTACGGTCTTGAACGTGCCCTCTTTCCACGCCGACCCCAAGCGCGAAGGCACCCGCAGCGAGACCTTCATCATCCTGAACCTGGCGCAGAAGCTGGTGCTCATAGGCGGCACGCGCTACGCGGGCGAGATAAAGAAGTCCATGTTCACGGTGATGAACTATATGCTGCCTATGCGCGGCGTGCTGCCCATGCACTGCTCGGCCAACATCGGGCCTGGCGGCGACTCCGCGCTCTTCTTCGGGCTATCGGGCACGGGCAAGACGACCCTCTCTGCCGACCCCAAGCGCACCCTCATAGGCGACGACGAGCACGGGTGGAGCGATAACGGCGTGTTCAACTTCGAGGGCGGCTGCTACGCGAAGGTGATAAAGCTCTCGCCTAAGGCCGAGCCTGACATCTGGAACGCCTCCCACCGCTTCGGCACCGTGCTTGAGAACGTGGTGATGGACCCCGAAACGCGCGAGCTTGACCTCGACAGCGACAAACTGACCGAGAACACGCGCTCCGCATACCCTATACATTACATCCCCAACGCCTCCCCCACAGGCATGGGCGGGCACCCCAGGAACATCATCATGCTCACAGCGGATGCCTTCGGGGTGATGCCTCCCATCGCCAGGCTGAACCCTGAGCAGGCGATGTACTACTTCCTGTCGGGGTATACGGCCAAGCTGGCGGGCACCGAGCGTGGCATCACCGAGCCGCAGCCGGAGTTCAGCGCGTGCTTCGGCTCGCCCTTCCTCCCCCTGCCGCCGATGACCTACGCCCGCATGCTGGGCGAGAAGATATGGGAGCACGGCGCGGACGTGTGGCTGGTTAACACCGGCTGGACGGGCGGCGCATACGGCAAGGGCCGCCGCATGAGCATCGCCCACACCCGCGCTATGGTGACAGCCGCCCTGGACGGCTCGCTAGCAAGGGTAGAGACGCGCCCCGACCCCACGTTCGGCGTAGGCGTGCCCACAAGCTGCCCAGGCGTGCCCGACGAAGTGCTCTGGCCCCGCAACACCTGGGAAGACAAAGCAGCCTACGACGAAGCCGCCCGCAACCTCGCCCTCCGCTTCACCGAGAACTTCAAGAAGTTCGAGGACCAGGTAACGCAAGAAGTCCGCAAAGCGGGACCGCGCGTTGGGTAGTTTTGAGTTCTGAGTTTTGAGTTTTGAGTTTCGGCGTGTGAGTGGGAGAGCAGTCTATGGGGCTGCTCTTCTCTCTTTTGGTTCGTATTAGGGCGGCGATCGGCCCTCTATACCAGAAACTATATCAAAGGCACCTAAGTTATATGCGAAGAGACTCTATCAGTTAGCAAAACCCACCCCCCTTGTCATTCTGAGCGCAGCGAAGAATCTCGCTCCTCGCATACCCTCTTGCTTTGAGAATCCAAAGAATAGCATATACGCGAGGAACGAGATTCTTCGCTGCGCTCAGAATGACAAGGAAACGGGGTCGGCCTTCCCCAACACGATTTTGTTCGCTCACTGCTCACAATGACAAGGTTGGACGTGGCACATGCCCGATTCAAATACGTTACCCTGTACTAGAGACGAGGCGTTGGTGGTGCCTCCCTCCCCGCATCCTCCGCCATCAGCGCCTTCATCACGCGCTCAAACTGCTTCTCGAAGATGCTATTGTCGCGCTCCCAGCCCTTGAAGTCTGCGGCCAGCCGTGAGCGCACCTGTTGAGCCTTTCCATTCTTCCAATTACGAAGATAGCCGTCCAGGTCGAGCGGGATGAGAGCGAGCACCTTCTTGTCTCGATCCCTCATCAGTTGCTGCTCTTTGGCGAAAGCTGTGTCTATCTCGTTGTCCACCCACCAGCTAGTGAGGGAGTGTTCCGAGCAACATAGGAGCACTTTATCCCACAGGCGAATACCCCGGTCTATCTGCTCGAATAAATCGTCACCTGGTAGCATCTGATGCTCATCCAGCCAACAGCGGATGCCTTTTCCCTGGAGGGTGTCATGTACGCGGCGGGCGAACGCTTTATCCTTGTGACTATAGCTGATGAAGCAAGAGTAGAACTGTATAGGCTTTCCATATAACGTATGGAAGAAGCTGATCATTTCTTCCGACAGTCCGGCACCTCGTAGGAAGATTTCTGGTATCTTGCCCTTTGAAAGCTGGAAAGTATGAGTATCTATGTACGAAGGACCCTCATGGGTAACTGACTCTAACCCGCTAACTAAACTGAGATCTACTGCGAGAAACTTAGTTTGCCCTATGTGAGCACGGCTTAGATTCGCACCTGCTAGGTGTGCCTCAGCTAGGCGCGTTCTAACTAGATATGCCCCAGTAAGGTTCGCCCTATAAAGGGATGCCCTATAGAGGGACGCCTCATTTAGGTACGCCTCCGCAAGGTTCGCTTTATTGAGGTAAGCAAAATTGAAGTTCGCCCCATAGAGATTCGCCCTGGTGAGGTACGCGTTGTTAAGGTTTGCGCTAGTAAGGTTCCTCTCATTTAGGTTCACACTGGTAAGGTTGGGAACCACAGTTCGATGCTCTTTTCTCCACTCATTCCAGACCTTTACCCCTTGCTTGATTATCTTCAGATGCTCCCTATTAACCATAATCTTAGCTCCCAGAAATGTCGAGCCAAGTCCCCAAAAAGGAACGTCTACTAGTTTATATCACATACTGACATATACAGCGAGCCAGGAATGGCTGCTAGTATCGGGCTGCCCAATTTACTAGTCAGGCGTGGATGTAGTGTAGTTTCGGCTGGCATCCACCCGACACACAAACTGCCACAACTTATGCCACACAGCCTGCCGCTCGGCGTCGAACACCACCCCGTGGCCGCTGTTGAACCACCAGACCAACTCCTTTGTCTCCGAGCCTATCCGTTTGTAGAGGTATCTCGCGCTCTTGGGGTGGATTACGCTGTCGCGCATGCCGTGCATAATGAGCGCGGGCGTGCGGACGTTGGGCAGCACCTTGCGGGTGGCGCGCATCAGGTCGAGCAGGTGGTCAACGGCTACCAGGGGATAGCGCCTGTAGGAGATGTAGCGCGTGTGGGCTTCGGGGTCAATGTTGGCGCTGGCGCTCCTGACGCGGTGCCAGTGGATCAGGTGCCGCACGACCGGGATGAGGTGTATGCGCCGGTCTCGGAAGAAGATAGGGGGCGAGATGGCGGCCACCCCCGTTACCAGGTCGGGGTAGGCGGCGCACAGGTGCATGGCGAGCAGCGACCCCATAGAGAAGCCTATCACCACCACCTTGCGCCTGTCATGGCTCAGCCTCTGAAGCCCCTCGGCGGCAGAGTGCAGCCAGTCGCGCCAGGTGACGTAGGTGAGGTCTTCGGGCTGGGTGCCGTGCCCCGCCAGCCTGACCGCCTCCACGCGCACGCCCTTGCCTGCCAGGTAGCGGCCCAACCACTGCATCTCCGCAGGGCTACCACTGAAGCCGTGAATGAGCAGGCACCCCACGGGCGCATCAGCCGGCCCAAGTATGAAGGGCGCGCGGTCGAGGTCGGGTTGCGGGGGCAAAGCACGCCGCCGGACGCGGAAGATACGAGACATAGATACCATATAAGAATGGTATCGGTTCGGCTGGCGTTTGTCAAAGGGATAAGCCCCCTTGCTCGCCCAAATACCATCTGGTATAACTCAATACAATCTGCCCTTAGCCACTCGGTACTCGGTACTCGCCACTTTCTATGACTCAGACCAAAAGCAACCAGCATTTAGACTTGCCCGATCTGCGGCTTATACCCACAGATTCGATGGTGTTGCACGAATACGCCGACGATAAGCGGGTGGCGCGGTTGGAGGCGCGACTTCGCAACGACGGCTACCTGAAAAGCCCTCCCATCGTCGCGCCCATGCCCGGCTCAAGCCGCTTCGTGGTGCTCGACGGCGCGAACCGCACTAGCGCGCTGCTGCGGCTGGGCTGCCCCCACGCCCTCGTCCAAGTAGTGGACTACAAATCTTCCCAGGTGCAACTCTATACATGGCACCACCTGATTACGGGGCGCAGGCCGGAGACTTTCCTGGCGGAGATAAGAGGGGTAGACGGCCTTGCGGTGGAGCCTGCCTCACTAGCTGAGGCGCGGGCTGCCCTGGCCGCCAGGGAGATACTTGCTTACGTGGGGCTTCCGCCCGACGCCTCCGGCAAGGGAGTAGTCTACGTGGTGGACGGGCTGCCAGGGACAGAGCATCACACCCCTCAGAACTCCACCGCGCTCCTGAACGCGCTGGTCAGCACATATAAAGGCGACCCCCTGGTGGCTATCCACCGTGTAAACGCCGATGACCTGGGCGAACTCATCTCGTACTACGACAACGTGAGCGGCCTGGTAGTCTTTCCCCCGTACAACCCCGACGACATCCTGCACCTGGCAGAAGCGGGCACGAAGGTGCCGACCGGCATCACCCGCCACATCATCAGCCCGCGCGCCCTGCGCGTAAACGTGCCCATATCCCTGCTCAACGGCGACTCCTCCCTGGAAGAGAAGAACGCCTGGTGGCACGACCAGCTAAAGCGCAAGCTGGCCTCCAACGAGATCAGGCTCTACCAGGAGTCTACCTACCTGTTCGATGAATAGATATATCTACGTTTCAAAATAATAAAATGCGCGGTTCAGCCGCGCATTTTATTATTTTGAAACTTCCCTTTTGAACGCGGAGCGGTTTACGGCTCCTGGAACTTGTCGTCGAACACCAGCCATTTGGTAAGCTCGTACGCGCCGTAGCCGCTATCGTTGTAGAGGACGAATATCTTCTTCAGGACGGGGCCGCCCCAGACCATCATCCCCGCGCCGAACTCCTGGATTGCTCCACCTCCCGCGCCTACGGGTGGTGCCGGAGATGGCTGGGCTACCCCTGTTGGTACCGGGTTGGGGTTTGCGGGTGCTGTCGCCACCGTCTCAGGCGCTGTCGCCCACCCCAGCCGCTCGCGTACCTTCGCGCCCGTGCCTTCTCGCCACACCTTGCCGAAGCCTCGCACGGGCACAAGCAGCCCTGAGGGTGCGGTAATGTTGGGTTCCGGCGTGCCGTCCACATATGTATCCTGGAAGCGTTGCACCGTGCCATCCTCGAACATAACGTAGATCGTCTTATAGGTGTTGGCATAGCGGCCATAGCCGTGGGTGAATATCACGTCGAGCATCTGGCCATGCTGGAAGTACTGGTGGGCGACGGTAACGGCGCGCTCCTGGCTGTAGGTGCAGCCCAGCTTGCTCTGGATCTCGGGGTTATCCGCCCACACCTTGCCGAAGCCGCGAATCGGCACCTGCGGGCAGCGTAGCGGCGGCGGTACGGGCTTCCCCGCGTCCTTGTAGCGCCACCCATAGTAGTGCTGGCCGATATTGCCCATCTGCACCTTGAAGCCCTGGGGCGCGGTTGGCACGTAGGTTAGCACGCGCCGCTCATAGGGCTGGATGAGCACGTCGGTACCCGCCACCCCCGCGATCTTGACGCTCGCCCAGAATGCCTCTGCGATGGGGTAGCCCGTCGCGTAGAAGTAGGGGTCGCTCAAGCGGGCGTTCACTATCTTGTCGCCCGACATGACCGGGCCGGAATCGTTCAGGAACTTCCAGAATACGTCGGGTATGTTGTGCTTGGTGGCGCTCTCGAAGTAAGTGTACTTCACGGCGTAGCTGCCATAGCGGCTGTTCGAGCCGGTCAGGCCCAGGCGATTGATAGTGTCCACAACCGTCTGGCCGATCCTGTTGGAGCCGCCGTAGTAGTTGTAGTCATAGTCGTTGGTGACGCTGCGGAAGCTTGCGTAAGTGGGCGTGCCCTCGGCTGTGTCATCGGTGTCGCTGGCGATGTCTATCTCGGCGGGGTAACGCCACACATACTTGTCGTTGCCGGTCTGCATCTTGCCGGTGATTAGCTCCCGGGTGAGTAGACCATTAGTGACGTAGAACGGGTTCTTCTTATCGCCGTTGGGATTGTTGATCTCCATGCGGCTCTTGTCGAAATACTGGACGAGGTGCTTGCCGTTCGGCCCCTCCGCGTATTCCTCAAATGTGGTGAAGCCTGGGAGCGGACCCCAGTAGTAGCTACGCTTCACGTCGCCGTTGTCCACAAGCGCATCGGTACGCATCCAGACGCCCTTGAATGCGTCGTCAGCGAAGTTCTCCGGTATCGCCCTGGGCGCGGCCTGTGCGCCCGTGCCCACCAGTAGCGCAGTCAGCGTGGATACCGCCAGTATAGTTTGTAATCTCTTGCCTTTCATCTCTTTACTCCTATTCCCTCCTCATTGGGACTTGTTTTGTAGAGTTATTGTATAGTCTATCTTATTGTGCGCACACCTTCCAATAAGAGTAACGGAGATGGTGTTAAGAGGTTGCATCGCTACGGCTATGCGAATAATCTAAACGCCAAGACGCTAAAACGCCAAGAACCCGCCAGGTTTCCTGTGAGGTAGCATGCGTCCAGTACAAACTCACTACACGAAGATTACGCTAACAATAACATCCCTGGCGTAATCTTTGTGCCTTTGCGTCTTGGCGTTTAGAATTTCTCTCACTGGGGGAGTCTGTTGCTTGCCGGGTCTGATATAATATGCGGGAATGTCGGGAGGCTATGGCCCTCCACCCTATCTATCGTATATAGCACCAGGAAAGGAGCAACCTTTGGCCCGCTCTCGAAAAAGCTCGCGCTCCGGCAAAACGTCCCGCCCCTCCAGCAACTCTAAGGCTTCAACCCTTGTACGTGCCCCTAACGGCAGAGGGCCTGTCGTGGAGATCGCCGACGAAACGGATGTAGACTTAGAGGAAGCAGCGCCTATCCCTAGAAGGCGTGTGAATCGCCGGGTGCTCCTGCTTTCTATTGGCATAGTGCTCCTTGTCTTCCTGCTGGCCGGAGGGGCTTTCCTATGGTGGTCGGTCCAGAAGACCCTGCCGACCATCAACGGCACCGTCAAGATGGCGGGCCTCTCAGCACCCGCCACCATCACCCGCGACGTGTACGGCGTGCCCCATATCGTAGCGGCCAACGTCGAGGATATGTATGCCGCCCAGGGCTACGTACACGCGCAGGACCGCCTCTTCCAGATGTTCCTCTTCCGGGCGGTGGGCCAGGCGCGGCTCTCAGAGTATTTCGGCAAGGCCGCGGTGGAGGCCGACCGCTTCTACCGCACGGTGGGCTTCCGGCGCGCGGGCGAGGCAGAGTTGTCGGCGTTAGACCCGGAGGTCCGCAAGGCGCTCGACGCTTACTCACGCGGGGTCAACGAGTTCATCCGCACTCACGGCGACAACCTCCCCCTGGAATTCTCGCTGCTGGGCATCAGCATGGAAGATTGGACGCCCGCAGATACCCTGACCTTCGGCAAAGTGCAGTCGTGGGACTTGAGCCAGGACTGGGACAGCGAATTGCTGGTGGCGGACCTGCGGGATAGGCTTGGGTCTAATAAGCCCACGCCGTTCCTCCCCGGCTACCCGCCATTCGCGCCAGTTACCGTGCCTGGGGCGAACTCCGGCGGCGTCCTGCCCGCTCTAGAGCGATACAACCGCTACGTGCGCCCCTGGCTGCCCAGCTTCGGGCAGGAGGGCCTCGGCTCGAACAACTGGGTGGTAGACGGCACGAAGTCGGCCACTGGCAAGCCCCTCCTCGCCAACGATCCCCACCTGGGCGTGCGCAACCCCTCTATCTGGTACCAGAACCACCTTGCGACCACCGACGGCAAGTACGACGTAACGGGCTTCAGCTTCGCAGGTTCCCCCGGCGTCATAACGGGCCACAACCGCGATATAGCCTGGGGTGTCACCAATACGGGCGCGGACGTGCAAGACCTCTTCATCGAGACGCTCGACCCCGAAGCCCACCCCGGCCAGTACCTTTCGGGTAGCGACTGGAAGCCTCTGACCGTTATTACCGAGGTGATAAAGGTTAAAGGCGGCGAGCCAATCACGCAGACGGTACGCATAACCAATCACGGCCCCATCATCAGCGACGCTATCTTCTCCTCAGCAGAGGGAGGCGGCGCGGGCGCGACCCCAAGCGCGAGCGCCGTATTGACCTCAACAACCGAGACCAACACCACAGACCCTATCCTGGGCACTTCGGTGAGGGGAGAGGCGCTGGCTATGCAGTGGAGCGCGCTCGGCGTGGGCAAGCTCTTCAACGCGGTGTACGACTTGCAGGCGGCCTCCGACTGGCAGGAGTTCCGCGCCGCCCTCTCGAAGTGGAGCGTGCCGGGGCAGAACTTCGTCTACGCGGATAAAGAGGGCAACATCGGCTACCAGATGACGGGCGAGGTGCCTATCCGCAAGAAGGGAGAGGGCACGTCCCCCGTGCCCGGCGCGTACGGCGAGTACGACTGGACCGGCTATATACCCTTCGACAATCTGCCCCGCTCGTACAACCCGCCGGAACACTACGTCGCCACCGCCAATAACAAGCCCTACGGCCCGTTCTACAATTACGGTATGCCGGGCGGGTGGGCGCACCCCTGGCGCATCGAGCGCATCACCGAGATGCTCAAGGCCAAAGAGAAGCTCGGCATAGAGGACTTCCAGGCGATGCACATGGACACACACTCGCCCGTCGCCAAGAAGGTCGCGCCCATCCTGGCCGGGCTGAAGTCGGACGACGCCGCCACCCAGCAGGCGATTGATATGTTCAAGGGGTGGGACGGCGACATCAAGGCCGACAGCCCCACCGCCGCGATATACGAGGTCGTCTACCAGCAGGCCATCAGCGAGACGATGAGCGACGACCTGGGCAGGGACCTTTTCGTGGTCTACCTGGATGTCGCCGGTGGGAACGCCCTGCGCACTCTTGAATTGCTGATGGACAAGCCGGACGACCCCATTTGGGACAGGTCGGACACTCCTCAGAAGGAGACCCGCGACGACATCCTGCTCAAGAGCCTGACCACGTCGCTCGCGGACATGCGCTCGGCCCAGGCGCTTGGCGAGAACGTGCAGGAGTGGCAGTGGGGCAAGATACATACCACGCAGCCCAGCCACCCCTTCGGCGCGCAGCCGGTCATCGGGGGCATGTTCAACCTCTCTGCCGTGCCCATCGGCGGCGACGGCACCACTGTTGCGGTAGCGCCCTTCTCGCTGGTGCGGCCCTTCTTCGTGACCAACCACCAGTCCTACCGCATGATAATAGACGTGGGCGATTGGACCCAGTCGCGTGCCATATACCAGACCGGCCAGTCGGGCCAGCCCTTCGCCAAACACTGGGGTGACATGCTAGACAAATGGCGGAAGGGCGAGTACAACCCCCTCCTCTTCACCGCCCAGCAGATAGATACCAACAAGGAGGGCACGCTCACGCTGAACCCTTGACGATTTGGAATTTGGAATTGCGAATTTCGAAATTGAACCGGAACCGCATAAATCGTACCCAAGAAACCAAATTCGAAATTCGCAATTCCAAATTCCAAATCCGTTCGTGGCACAGGATTTGCCTAACCACTATGCAGGGAGCTGGACGCGCTGCCTGAAGAGGAGCTTGCGTAGGAGAAGGAGGGCAAAGCTGTGGGCCACCAGGATGTGGAACTGGCGCGGCGGGTGCGCGACATCATCGCCGTAGCTGCCGAAGATATAGATGCCGTCACGGCTGACGTAGAAGACGGCGTTGTATACATAGAGGGCGTGGTATCAGGCGACGAGCAGCGCCGCGCGATCTGCAATGCGGTCCGGCACCTTGACGGTGTCACTAATATAGTTGAATGCCTCGCTACCGAGCACGTCCTACCGCCCAGCGTGGCGCAGCACAAGGACCTGCTCTACCCCGCACAGGTGCTCATGCACTACCACAGCCTGAGCTAACCTCTATATCAGAAGAGATAAAATAGCAAACTGCCCGGCGCTTGATGCCGGGCAGTTTGCTATTCTAATTACTCCACCACACTATGGTGTGGAAGTGATTGTGGGTGTAAGCTCACCAAGTGATTGGCCACCTGCCGGAGCCGGGGAGGGAGCCACCGTATGTGTCGGCGTGGCCGGGGCTTGAGGCGGCGGCGAAGGTGAGGGTGATGGCGATGGCAGCGTCGTAGAAGTAGGGGAAGCCACCGCAGCCGGCGTAGGCACAGGGTTTATAGTTACGGGGGGCGTCACCGTTGGCTCAGCAGTGAGCGTGGGAGTGGCGCTAGGTTGGGCTGTCGGCGTGGGGGTGGGCGGCACCTGCGTGGGCGCGATGATCGTCACGGTCACCCTCTGGGGCGCGGTGCCCTGGACCGTGACGCCGTTGGGCACCACTATCTGCGGCTCGATGTCGTAGGTGCCCGGCCCCCTGTTGCCCAGACTCAATATGGCGCGCACGTCGGTAGGTTTCAGACCCTGAAGCTGGGAGAAGGTGCCCGCCAGCGTCACGCTTAGCTGGGTGGGAGATAGCACAACGCTGTTTTGCCCTTGCTGCCCCTCAACTTCCGGCGCGATTGATAGCTCCAACTCCGTGACCAGGGCTTCGACGCTCACCGTTACCGTGATGAACTTGCTTTGCCCCGGGTAGAGGCTTACGTTTGGCGGCAAAATCACTTCGGTCGTGGTTACTATGGTGCTGGTCGTGCCCGTGATGGCTATGGGGATGGTGTCGAGGAACTCTACTTTCTGCAGCTCGCTTGGCGTGCAGCAGATAGTCACGATATTCGGCTCCGCAGTTATCAGCGATGGCCTGAAGCCGGGCGCAGGCTGCCCTACTACCTGTGGGTTGACCGATACGACCCTGTTAGTATCGAGCGTTGTGATGGGCACCACAACCTCTACCGTTGCCGGGTCGAACGTCAGGTCTTTGATTACCTGCCCGTTGCCATCGAGCGCCACAGGCGTGATAAACCCGCGCTGGTTGCTCACCTGGCCTTGCACGTCTACCGGCGCAACTACGCTGGCTATGCGCGCTACCGCATCATCGGGGCCGGTGACGACGACTTGCGCCGGGTCTATCTGCGCCGGTTCGCTGCTACCTCCGAAGGCGGGCACGCCGGTAATTTGCGCCGATATGGAAAACGCCTGCGTGACCTGCGCCTGCAATTGCACCTGCACGGTGCGGGGGAACAGCGATACGTCAACGGACCCCTGGGGGGCCTCAACTACCTCCACGCGCACCGGGACTTCGTGTACCCCTTCGTTCGTGCCGCTGAGGTCTATGTAGGGGCGCACGTCTGCCTGCGTCAGCGTAGCCATGACGTTCTGCGGGGCCAGCACCGTAGTGTTCACGTTGGGGACCTGGTTTATCAACTTGAGATTGGGGGCAAGGCCGCGCACCTGTAGAGGCACCCCGGTGAAGACTGTCGTTTGGGCCGGGTTTTCCAGGTTGACGACGTAGACCCACAGCAGCACGGCGAGCACTATCGAGAGGAGGATGCGCCCCACCCGGTCATCGAGGCTGAGCCTGGGGAGGCCCGTCCTGAGAATGGTCGTGCCGATGCGGATACTCCCGGCGACAGGCCCTTTGGTGGCTGGGGTGCTCGTCGTGGGCGCGGGTACTTGCGCTTCCTGCAACCAGTCGGTGCCCAGCGCCGTCCCAGCCGAGCCATCGCCTGCGGTTGTCTCGCCAGCTACGTCTGACTCCTCAGCCGCGCGCGGCTCCACTTCCACCTCCGCGCCGGGCGCTAAGGCGGTAGCGTCTGCCTGCCCGTCAGAACCGTTGGAGGAGACATCCTGCTCTTCATGTTCGCGCTTGCTCTGTGTCTTCATGCTCCCCTATTATAACGCACTTGCGCAGCCTGGGACACGGGAGAGATGCGTAATGCGTAGTACGTTTTGCGTATTCGTTGAACCCCAAAGACACAAAGGACACTAAGATATATTGAACCGCAGAGGCAGAGAAACGCTGAGGCTATTTAGGGTTTTACGCAATACGTACTACGCAATACGCATTACGTTTCACGCAACACATACCGCTCTATCGCGTCGGCTGCGCCGTCATCGGCCAGCGAGGGAGAGATTATGCGGGCGGCTCGCAGGACTGCCGGTGGGGAGGTGGACATGGCTACGCCGTAGCCTGCCCAGGCTATCATATCAAGGTCGTTGTGGCCGTCGCCTATCGCCATGACTTCTGCTTGTTGGATGCCGCAGTATTCAGCCAGGAACGCCAGCGCCCGCCCTTTCGAGCATTCCGCGTTCGTGAACTCGGTAAAGCGCGGGTGCGACTTGGTGACTTGCAGCCGCCCTCCATATAGCCGGGTGAAAAGTGCGAGCGTGGCGTCCGTCTGCTCTACGTCTGTGACTATGACCAGCTTCGTAGGCTCGGCGCCGCCTTGCGCGTCCAGCCACCTGTGCAGATCGCCCACTTCGTTGACCTTAAAGCCCATGTTGATCCTCGAATAAAAGAGGGCTTCGGGTGTGAGGTGATGCACGTATAATTTGTCGTTCAGGTAGAGGTTGAGGTGAACGCTGTGCTTGCCTGCCTCACTGATTATCTCGTGTGCCAGGTGGCGCGGGATAGTCTGGTGGTAGAGGACTTCGCCCGTGTCGCTGTGGCATACCATAGCGCCCTGGTAGCAGATCAAGGGCGCGCTGATGTCGAGATCTGCCGCTATCTTGCAGGCCGAGCCGAACATGCGCCCTGTGGCGATAGTCACCAGCGTACCCTGCTGCCGGGCCGCGCTGATGGCACGCCTGCTCCTATCGGAGATAACCAGATCGTCGCCAAATAGAGTGCCGTCCAGGTCCAACGCGATTAGCTTGACGCTCATGCCATCCTTACGTCTTTATGATAACTATGCGGTCGTAGCCCGCCAGGTCTTTCTTCACCTCTATATCCGCGCCTGGGAACGCGCTCTCTGCGAGCTTGGACACTATCTCGCCCTGCGAATAGGCGGTTTCCATAACCACAGACCCGCCCGGCAACAGATAACCGGGCGCGGCGGCCAGGAACTCGCGTATGAGCGCGGTGCCGTCCTCCCCCCCGCCGAAGACCGCCACGTTCGGCTCCCAGGTCGCCACGTCGGGCGCTGCTTCACCCGGCGACACGTAGGGCAGGTTGGCCGCGATAACGTCTACCTTCCGCGGAAGTGGGGCAAGCAGGTTGCCCTGCAAGAGTGTGACTCGCTCCTGTAATTCATGCCCCTCGCAGTTGCGCGCCGCCACGCTCAAAGCCGCCTGCGATATATCGGTGCCATACGATCTGACGCCCAGGAGGTTCTTCGTCACGGCCACCACGATAGCCCCACTGCCGGTGCCGATGTCCGCGAAGAGTCCAGTGGGTGGCAAGAGCGAAAGGCAGGCTTCCACCACGCTTTCAGTCTCCGGCCTGGGCACGAGCACATCTTGAGTGATATAGAGGTCCAGGCCGTAGAACTCTTTGTGCCCGGTTATATAGGCCACAGGCTCGCCTTGCGCTCGCCTCTCGATGGAGGCCTCGAAGTCGCGCGCAGATACGCTGCTCAGTGGGTCGTTGAGGCGAGCGAGGAGCGAGGCGCGGGTGGTTGCGAGTATGTGGCCCAGTAGCACCTCCGCGTCCAGGCGCGGGGTCGTGGAGCAAAGAGAGAGGCGCTTTGCTGCCTGCTGAAGCGCCTCACCTACTGTCACCTGGGGCTGTCCTCCCTTAGCTTCCATCGAGGCCGGCGGCCCGCAACCGCTCTGCCTGGTCGGTCAGCCGCAGGGTCTCTATCAAATGGTCTATCTCGCCGCCCAGGATGCGCGGCAGGCCCGATAGCGTCAGCTTGATGCGGTGGTCGGTCACGCGGTCATCCGGGAAGTTGTAGGTGCGTATCTTCTCCGAGCGGTCCCCTGTACCCACCTGGGAGCGGCGCTCATCGCCAAGCTCCTGCTGCCGCCTTGTTAGCTCAATCTCGTAGAGGCGGGAGCGCAACACTGTCATAGCTTTGACTTTGTTCTTGAGCTGGCTGCGCTCATCCTGGCACGTCACCACTATACCTGTCGGGATGTGCGTCAGCCGGACTGCGGAGTCGGTGGTGTTTACGCTCTGCCCGCCGTGCCCACCGGCGCGGTAAACGTCTATCTTGATGTCATCGTCGCGTAGCGTCACGTCCATCTCTTCGGCTTCGGGCAACACCGCCACAGTGGAGGTAGAAGTGTGGATGCGCCCCTGCGACTCGGTGACGGGCACGCGCTGCACGCGGTGGACGCCGCTCTCGTACTTGAAGTGGCTGTACGCGCCGTGCCCCTTCACCTCGAAAATAATCTCTTTCATGCCGCCGATTTCGTTCGGGTTGCTCGACAAGATTTCGGTCTTCCACCCGTGCTTCTCGGCGTAGCGGGCGTACATGGCGTACAGTTCGGCGGCGAAGAGCGCGGCTTCGTCCCCGCCCGCCCCCGCCCTGATCTCTATAATTACGTTCTTCTCGTCGGTCGGGTCTTTTGGCAGGAGGAGGCGCTTTATCTCGTCTACGAGTGTAGCGCGCTGTGCTTGCAAATGCTCTATCTCGGCGCGCGCCATCTCTTGAAGCTCAGTCTCGGCTTCATTCAGCAACTCTTCGGTGCTTGCTATCCCCTGGTTGACATCGCGGTAGCGCCGGTAGATATCCACGATCTCGCTCAACTCCGCGCGCTCGCGGCCAAGCTCGATCAGGCGCTGGCGGTCGGTGGCAACCTCCTGCGAGGCCATCAGCTCCTCAATCTGCACAAAGCGTTGCTCCACGCCCTCCAGCTTCTGATCTATAGTATCCTTTTTTTCGTCGGTCATCATCTCGCATGCACTCCATTCCGGGTGCGTTATCCCACAAGTTCTCTCACGCCCGCCTGCCAGGCGTTATTAGGCCACAGTAAGTATAAGGTTTCGGTCGCTTTTCAGTCAAGGCAGCACGCTTATCGGGGCACTGCAAATGCAAGAATAGGCATGATGTTGAGGGTAACGAACCCACTACCCCTTGTCATTCTGAGTACCCTACCAACAAAGTACATTCTAGTATACTGGAGGCATGAGAACAGCCCCAGACATCAAACTAACCACACAACAGCGAACAACCCTCAAGCAATTGGTGAGTAGTGGAAGCAGTCCAGCTAGAGT
>DASWMJ010000020.1:0-45131 GCA_036399775.1 Chloroflexia bacterium
AAGGGTTGGACTCGCCGGAACAAGCGGCGACCAAATGGGGTAGCATCTGGTATCATTATGTGGGCTCCTTCGGTAAAGCTTGGTTTGGTTGCACTTACCAGTTTACCAAGTAGCCCATCTCTTTTTATGCGACACTATTGACCCGCCGGGTCGCCCCTACAATTACATACGTCTATCCCGAATCTGAACTAAATTCTCTCCAACCGGGCCATGCTAGCCAATAGGCGCTTTGTGCCCACCGTCTTGAACATCACCGTCACTTCCTCGTCCGATCCACTCCGCTTGACCGCCAGCACCTGCCCCTCCCCGAATGCGTGGTGCCTTACCTTCTCCCCCACCTTGAAGCCTGACGAGGAGGGGTCGCTCGGCGCACCCTGCCTGCGGTCTCGCAGATCGGCGGCTGATGTGATGTTGAGGCGCACGTTTCGCTCCTCCCGCTTATCCTCCCGGCGGCTCTCTACGCGGTGGGAGGTGGGGCGGCGGTCGGAAGGGGTCAAGGCTGCCCGCCCGCTCTTGCCCTTACCGTAGATGCTCACGTTCCCCCTGAGTATATCTTCCGCGCTCAGGCCGCGCTCAGGCACGGTGTTGCGCTTGCCGCCTGATAGCGACGGTTGGAAGGCCGTGCCGGGGTCGCGCCCCGTGACCAACTCCGGGGGCACGTCTGCGATGAAGCGTGAGGGGCCGTTGGTCTGCGTCATGCCGTAGAGGGTGCGGCGGAAGGCGTATATGAGATAGAGGCGCTGCTTGGCGCGGGTGATGCCCACGTAGGCCAGCCGCCTCTCCTCCTCCATCTGCCCCTCTTTGCCCAACTCTTCTTCGTCCACGGCGCGCTTGTGGGGCAATATCCCCTCCTCCGTGCCCACGATCATCACGACTGGATATTCGAGCCCTTTCGCCGCGTGGAGGGTGATGAGCGTCACCGCGTCTTTCTCTTCCTTGAGGGTGTCCACGTCGGACATGAGCGCCACGTCTTCCAGGAACCTGCCCAGCGCCTCCGAGGTAGGCAGATCGGCATAGTTCTCCGCGACGGTGCGCAATTCCAACACGTTCTGCCAGCGTTCCTCGCCCTCCTGCGTACCGTCCTGCAAGAACTCCTGGTAGCGCGTGCGTTCCAGCAGCAAATCGAGCAGTCCCACTACGGGCAACTCGTGCCGGGAGGCGATAAGCTCTTCCAGGGTGGCAAGCAAGGGCACGAACTTGGAGGTAGACGCGCTGAAAACGGGCGCGCCGGGGGGCAGTTGCTCCGCTTTGTCCCGCTTCTGGCTCTGCACGGCCTTGTGCGTAGCCATGTAAAGTGGCACCCCCAGTTTGGCGGCATACGCGTCCAACTCGCTCATCGTCTTTGAGCCGATACCCTTGCCCAGCGGTGTGTTGTTTACCATGCGGGCGAAATCTACGTTGCTCTCCGGGTTATGCACCACCCGTAGTATAGAGAGCACGTCCTTGACCTCTTTTCGCGAGTAGAAACGCACCCCACCCACAAGCTGGTATGGCACCTTGTAGAGCATGCAAGCCTGCTCGATTTCTCGCGATTGGGCGTTGGTGCGGTACATCACCGCTATATCCTTGTGCGAATAACCCGACGAGGTAAGCCTGCGTACCTCCCGCGCCACGTACTGCGCCTCTTCGCTCTCGTCATAAGCCTCGAAGAGCGTCACAGGCAGCCCAGCCTCGTTCTCAGTCCACAACTCTTTCTTTTTGCGCTGCGTGTTCTGCTGGATGACGTTGTCGGCCACCTTGAGGATAGTCTGGGTAGAGCGGTAGTTCTGCCCCAGCACTATCACTTTAGCGTTGGGGTAGTCGCGCTCGAATTCGAGGATGTTGCGGATATCGGCAGCCCGCCACGCATATATCGAGTTATGCACCACCACGCCGCCAACCACGTAATTGTGTAGCTGTGCCACGTCCAGGTCGTAAACGGGGCCGGTGTAGTCTACCTGTTCAACTGAAGTAATCTCATCTTCTATAATTTTGCCGTCCTGCCACACAGGTACAATCATGGTAGGTCGCAAGTGAGCGGCAGGTTGGAATGCGAACTTATCCCCCTGCGTCACCGCGGCCCAGCGTGCGATCTCGGCCCCGCCGGCGGCGTGAGCGATCTGCTCAGCCATATCTATACTGCGCCGTAGCTCAAGGTACGATCTCTCTATCCGCCATGTACCTCTACTGCCTGCCCTGGTAGCCACGCCACCATGTATAATCTGCTGCTCCATGATGCGGTCTGTCGTATTGAGCCAGACGCGATGCCGGAACCAGGGCGACCTGAGCGACGGGTGATTGCCGCCGAACGCAGTCAGGTGAACGACCATGCGATGAGGCTTGCCATGTCCGGTGATGCCCTGCGGGCGATGGTGGGGGTAATCGGGGTAAATGTTTAGCTCGTTCATCAGGCGGGCGGCACGTGTGCGTGTATCAACGTTCGCGTAAAGGCGATCAATGTTTTCCTGGGTGAGCTTGAGGTTCCCCCTGCCCGCTATATAGAAGATAGTGGTTGGTATGCCATACTCAAAAGCGAAATAATGCTCGTAGTAAACAGCTTCCTCGCGTGTGGAGCAGGCGCGCAGTATCCATACCTTGTCGGCGTGCTCCTGGTTGGTGCGTACCATCAGGCCATTGCACATCATACGCCCATCCGACCTTGCGCCAACCGCGACGCCTATGCGGTAGCCCTTATCCTGGCGGTACATCAGGTAAACGTAATGCATGTCATCGCGCACGCCTAGCTTTGCGAAGCACATATGGTTGGGCGTAACCCGAAGTACCCGCCCGCTCTTTAGCGTTGCCTGAATAAGCTTGCCGTTATAAGGTCGAGAATGCACCTCCTGGACCTGGGCCTCCGCAGCCCTACCTCTGCCCGCACCGCTTATTACCCTATCACCTATCTGAACGCTCTCGATAGGGCGCGCTCCACCGGGCGTGAGCACGAGAGAATCCTGGGGCACACATTGGTCAGGGTCGCCCACGACGCACAAATTCTTGTGGATGCCCGACAGCAGCTTGACCATGATGTACTGCGAGTGGCTGGTGTCCTGGTACTCATCCACCAGCACGTGGAGATAGCGTTCCTGGTATCGCCGGAGGATGTCGGGCCGCTCGGTGAAAAGCTCTATCGTCAGCTTGATGAGGTCGTCGAAGTCGAGGGCGCGGTTGGCGAATAGCAACTCCTGGTAGCGCCGGTAGACACGGGCGGCAAGCTCTTCAAAATAAGTCTCGGCCTGCTTGCTCGCCTCTTCAGGCTGGACGAGTACCGCCTTGGCCGCGCTTATACGCGATAGGAAGCCGCGCGGCGAATACTGCTTGTCGTCCAGGTCAATGTCGCGCATTGCCTGCTTCACCAGCCCAACCTGGTCGTCGTCGTCGTATATAGCGAAGTCGCGCTTGTAGCCTATCGCGTCAGCGTCCTGGCGCAGTATCCGCACGCCAAGCGCGTGGAACGTCCCCACAGTCAGCTCTTTTACGCGCTCGCCGATAAGCCCTGCCAGCCGGTGCTTCATCTCAGCAGCCGCCTTATTGGTGAAAGTCACCGCGCAGATGCGGCTGGGCCACACCCCCTCGCCCTCTATCAAGTTGGCGATTCGGTGCGTGAGCACCCGCGTCTTGCCGCTGCCCGGCCCCGCGATGATGAGCAATGGCCCGGAGGTAGTTAGCACAGCCTCGCGCTGCTGCGGGTTCAGTCCCGCCGTGATCCTCTCCATTAGCGCGGTATTGGGAGTGTGAATATAACGCCTCGGCGCGTGCGGCTCAGCAGCCCCATCATCCTGCACAGGCGTGCCACCCTCAAACATAGGCTCAGGCGCGTCAGACATCCAGGCAGGCTCATCAGGCACACCCTCTTCCACCTCATTCACCACCAAAGCCGGTTTGTCCTCCGGCGCATAAGACGTGAAATCGAGGCTCATCTGCATATTATCGCCGTTGGAGGACGGCCTGCTCTTCTTATCTGCCAATGGTGTGCTTCTCCTGGGAAATCTATAGCGTGCATATAGCCGCCAGCCCTTCCTATTTTACCACCCCGCAGGCATCCGGGCAAAGCAATACACAGCGCATTCTCAGCACACATGAGCTATTATCAGGCGCTTTACGTATCTAACCGCAAAGACGCAAAGAAACGCAAAGTTCGCTAAGTTCTTATGGTGTATTGCAGGCGGGAGGCAATACTACGTCTATCTGAACACATAAACAATCACGTTCTTTGCGAACTTTGCGTTTCTTTGCGTCTTTGCGGTTAAAACAATCACTTTCTTGACGCCCCGCGAGCCAAAGGGGTATAGTTACTCTGCGTGTGCAGATAGCCGCACGCGGATTGGAGTAACGATAGATGCCCAGCACACCACCCAGGTATGACCCTCGCTTGCTCGGATTGGGCTTGCTGGCCGGAGCAGCTTTGGGCGCTGTTTGGATCAACACGAAGCAGAAGCACTATGCCAGGCACGGCATACCCAGCATGATAGACTGGGAGAAGGCGAAGCGTATAGCCCGCCAGATCATCAAAGAGGAAGAGGCCGCCCCAGGCTGGCACGCCTCCTGGGAGGAATACTACCGGCGGCTGGTCGAGCGTTGCTACCCCGTAATCACCGAGGAGATGGGCAACGCCCTCCCCGCGCCCGTAGACCAGATCCAGGCATTCACGCGCAACGAGTGGGTAGACGCCAACGTAGCCAACTTCAAGAAGCTGTTCGAGCCGATAGAGGCCATCTACAAGAAGGCTCAGGGCCAGGGCAGCCTCGGCACCATGCTCATAGGCGACGTGAGCCAGACCGTCCTCAGCGGCCAGCTTGGTATCCTCCTGGGCTACCTCGCCAAGCGCGTGCTGGGCCAGTACGACCTTGCCCTCCTCGGCAAAGAGCCTGTGACGGCGGGCAAGCTCTACTTCGTTGAGCCTAACATCGGCATGGTGCAGGGCGACCTGGGCCTCGACGCCGACGACTTCCGCCTCTGGATAGCCCTCCACGAGACCACCCACGCCTACGAGTTCGAGGCTTACCCCTGGGTGCGCGAATACTTCAACTCCCTCCTGGAAGAATACTTCGAGTACCTTACCGACGATCTGCTGACGTTCGGTGCCAGCCTCGGCGGCCTGAAGGGCCTCATAGACAGGGCGCGGTCCAACCTCAACGGCGGCGACAACTGGGTAGAGGTCATCATGAGCCCTGAGCAGCGCGTGCTCTTCTCCAAGCTGCAAGCCCTCATGTCCATCATCGAAGGCTACAGCAACTACATCATGAACGCCGTCGGCCAGCGCCTCCTGCCGAGCTACGACATCATACGAGAGCGCATCGAGCAGCGCGCCGCCCGCCGCAGCCCCGCCGAGAAGCTATTCATCAAGATCACCGGCCTCGCCCTCAAGATGGAGCAGTACAAGATGGGCGAGAGCTTCATCAACCAGGTAGTAGCCGAGCGCGGCGTGTCCGTCGCCAACCGCGTGTGGGAAGGCCCCGCGATGCTGCCCACGATGGAGGAGCTACGCAATCCCTCCGCCTGGATCGAACGCGTAGAGGGCGCGCACAAACTGACTCAGCCATTAGCCCTGTAAGCCGCAAGAGCTCCAACCACCGCAACGGTAGGGGCGACCCGGTGGGTCGCCCTGTCGGGGATGACATACCATGCTTGCCTGCTACCCTAACCAGGGCCATCGGGCGGAGAATCTAAACATTTACCAGAGATAACGGGAGGCCCTTACGCCATTGTACAAGAAGCATCGCCCCTTCCGCTTCGGCGTAGTGGTGCGCGACGCCGCCTCCCACCAGGAATGGGTAGACAAGGCGCGCCGGGCGGAAGACCTGGGCTTTGCCACCTTCCTGGTACCAGACCACTTCGGCAACCAGCTCTCCCCCGCCCCTGCCCTGGCGACGGTGGCCTGCGCTACAAGCACTCTTCGCATAGGCAGCCACGTCTACGACAACGATTTCCGCCACCCCGCGCTGCTGGCGAAGGAAGCGTTGACCCTTGACCTCATATCCGATGGACGCTTCGAGCTAGGTATAGGCGCGGGCTGGATGCGCCCCGAATACGAGCAGACGGGCATCCCCTTCGATGAGCCTGCCGTGCGCGTCGGGCGACTCGAAGAGGCCGTGCAAATCATCAAGTCACTCTTCGGAGAGGAGCCGGTAACCTTCTCCGGCAAGCACTACAATATCAACGGCCTCAAGGGCTACCCGCCGCCCATTCAGAGACCCCACCCGCCCCTGCTGATAGGTGGCGGAGGCAAGCGGATGCTCACGCTCGCGGGGCGTGAGGCCAACATAGTCGCGCTCGCCCCGAAGGCCCTCCCAGACGGCTCGCTCGAAACGAAGAGTCTCACCGCTTCCGCCACCGCCCGGAAAGTGGCATGGATCCGCCAGAGCGCAGGTGAGCGCCTGGATGACCTGGAAATCAACACCCTGCTCCAGGCTGTACAAGTAACGGCTGATCGGGAGGGGGCAACTGCAAGATTTGTGGCAGATTGGGGGCTTACGCCAGAGGAAGTGCTGGGCAGCCCCCACCTTTTGATAGGCGACATTGAGCAAATTACCGAAGATTTGCAATCGCGGCGTGAGCAATTTGGCATCTCATACGTTGTAGTATTTGAGGCCAACATGCAAGCCCTGGCCCCTATCGTGGCGCGGCTTGCGGGCAAATGAGCAATAGCCTCTAATCTCCCTGTTGTGAAAGCAAAGTGGCTGGCACTAATAACCATTGACAGGAGGGAACTCTCATGGACGAGCAGCGAGATTGGTCTCAGCGTGATCCTGATGAACTGGCCGAAATGCCCAGGGTGGGCTTCGTTACACAGGGCGACGAGTCCGAGGATAGGGTACACCTCGAAACCCACAGCCGCCAGCAGCCACGCGACCCGGCCCACGTCGACCTGACCAAGGATGAATACACGCCGGATGAGGTGGCCCGCATGATCGGCACCAGCCGCGACGTGGTGCTGCACGCCATCCGTTCGGGCGAGCTAAAGGCCGACCGCAAGGGGCGCGATGTTGTCTGCATCACCCACGCCGACGTGACGGATTGGCTGCGCCGTCGCGGCCCCGGCGTCTAGTACCCCGTCGTGAGTAGAGACCGCAACCCCGGCCCCACCCCGTACAACCCTCCACCTGAGCGGCGCGGCTACCCTACGCCACGTGCTAGCTATGCTCCCGCGCACGGCCCTCTGGTAGACACGCACGACGAGCGCCACCATCCACTCCACCGGGTATACCGCAAGCGGATACGCGGCGTGCGCTGGCGGTGGTTCACCAGTGGGCTTACCCTGGGCATCTTGCTGGGGATATTCTTCACTTTGCTGGCGTCGGCCCTGATCGTCGCGCAGATACCGGGGATCGCGCAGAGCTTTTCCGGCCAGCCCGATCTGGCTGTGGTCATAGGCGAGGGCTACCTGAACCGTGAGGCCGCGAACAGGATCGGCGGCTCGCAGCCCACCGACGTGCCCGGCCTCACCCTCACCGGCGCTACCCTCGACCTCAAGCCCGACAATCGAATGGATCTCGTGGCGACGTTCAAGATAGAAGTAATGTTCGTTACCGCCGACGTGAACGCCACCGTACAGAACCAGCTGACCGTCCAGGATGGCGCGCTGGTCATCAACATGGTGGGCAACCCCAAGTTGGGCAACCTCAACGTGCCCCTCAACCTCCTCCCCTTCGACCTTGAGGGCGAGATAACCCGCGTCGTGGACCGCGTGAACAACGAAACGATAATCACCGAAATCAACCAATCGCTGCAATCAGGCTTCGGCGGCACCGATTTCGCCGTCGAAGGCGTCACCACCGACGATACCGGCATGACCATAAGGCTGCAACAACGCTAGAATAAAAGAGAAGTGGCGAAGCAAGCCCCGCCACTTCTCTTTTATTTGCAAAACACAAGTGTCAGAAATTGAACGTCGAAAAGCTGATTTCTGACTTCTGATTTCTGATTTCTAATAAACGTCCAGATATCTATCCAATTCCCACTGCGTCACGCGCATGCGGAACTCGTTCCACTCCTCGCGCTTGGCTTCCAGGAGGCGCTCCGTGATGTGCTCGCCCAGCGTCTCTCGCACCAGATCGTCTCGCTCCATCTCCTCCAACGCCTCCGGTAGAGTGGCGGGCAGCGTCTGGATGTTGCGGCGGCGGCGCTCGCTCTCATCAAAGTGATAAAGGTTCTCCTCAACAGGCTCCGGCACCTCCAGGTCCTTCTCTATACCTTCCAGGCCGGCCCTCACCATCACCGCGAACGCCAGGTAAGGGTTGCACGACGGGTCGGGGCAGCGCAGCTCTATGCGTGCGGCCTGCGGCTTGTTGGGGCGATTCTTCGGCACCCTGATGAGCGCCGACCTGTTCACCCGCGCCCACGATATATACACAGGCGCTTCATACCCGGGCACGAGCCTCTTGTACGAGTTCACCAGCGGCGCGAGCACGGCGCACATACCGCGAGCGTGCTTCAGCTGTCCCGCGATGAACTTCTTGGCGAGAGGCGAGATGCCGTAAGCATCGTCCGGCGCGGCGAACAGGTTATCCCCACCCTCAAGATCGGCCAGGCTCTGGTGCGTATGCATGCCCGACCCGTTGATACCGAATATCGGCTTCGGCATGAACGTGCAGTGTAAACCGTGCTCGGCGGCGATCGCCTTCAACGTATACTTGAAGGTCACGGCGCTATCCGCGCAGTAGAGGGCGTTATTGTACTCGAAATCAATCTCGTGCTGGCCCCGCGCTACCTCGTGGTGCGATGTCTCTACCTTGATGCCCATCCCTTCCAGCGCGTTTACCATATCTTTGCGCACGTCCGCGCCCAGGTCGCCCGACAGGTCGAAGTAGCCGCCCATGTCGTGCGTGTTACGCAATATCTCGCCGTCTTTGGTGCGGAACAGGAAAAACTCCAGCTCCGGCCCGGTGTTGAACTTGTAGCCCAGCGCCGCCGCGTAATCGAGCGCGCGTGCCAGCACCATGCGCGGGTCCCCCTCGAAGAGGTCGCCGTTCGGGTTGTACACCCAGCAGATGGCGCGGCCCGTGCTGTCTTCGGCACGCTCCCACGGCATCACCGCCCACGTCGAAAGGTCCGGCACCAGGAACATATCCGACTCTGCGATGCGCGCAAACCCCTCGATAGACGACCCGTCGAACCACTTGCCGTTCAAGCAAGCGTCCTCGAACTGGTGGAGCGGTATCGCCACCGATTTTACGATGCCCATTAAGTCGGTGAACTGCAAATTGACGAAGCGCACCTTATCTTCGGTAGCGCGCGCCATGACTTGGTCTACGGCTTCCCGCGAATTACCCGCCTCTTTTGGCGTCCAATACTTGGCAGGTGTGGTCTTCACCACAGGCTCGCGCCCATTCACATGCATCTTCTCTATCTCTCGTACCATCGCTCAAAACCTCCGAATTAGGACATTTCCACAAAAACAACAGGTAGGGATGTGTATAACCCTACCTGTCGAAGTATATCATCCATTATCTTGGATTGTCTATTGGGCAAACGGTAGAACTTTACAATCTATTTCTTGTGCAATTGTCCAACATAGCCACAATATCTCTATGCTTGCAACTAGAAAACATAGAAATCTCAGCGTCTCAGCGCCTCTGCGGTTCAATCCCATGACCTTCGTGCTCTTTGTGCCTTTGTGGTTCAAAACAATAATGATGATACAATCACTCAATCACTAAGAGAAACAAATCAAGTCTGCTTACATGGCCGCTACCCCCTCCCCACACCCCACCCCGTCCCCCGCACGCTCCCTACGTAGCAGCGCGCTCACCAGCCTGCGCGCCTACGCCATGCTCACCACGGGCGCGTTCATGCTCGCCCTCGCCAACGACCTCTTCCTGGTCCCCAACCAGGTCTTCGCGGGCGGCGCGACCGGCCTCGCCCTCGTAATCAACTCCTCTATTCCGATTCCGGTCGGCGTTCTCGTCCTCCTCCTGAACATCCCCCTGCTCGTCGCGGGCGTGACCTGGCTGGGCGGGTGGCGCTTCCTCGCCCGCACCACTTACACCGTTGTGCTCTACTCGCTCCTCCTTGACGCGTTGCGCCCATTCGTCCAACCCGTCACCACAGACCCCCTTCTCTACACCCTTTATGGCGGCCTGCTGGGTGGCGCGGGCGTGGGCCTGGTCTTCCGCGCCCAGGGCACCACTGGCGGGGACGACATTGGCGCTCAACTCCTCCACCGCTTCCGGGGCCTCCCTGTCAACACCGGCTTGGTGCTCATAAACGCGGCGGTCCTCCTCCTGGTCGGGGTACGTTTCGGCCCCGAAAAGGCCCTCTACGCCCTAATCAGCGCCTTCGCCAGCAGCAAAGCGGTTGACTTCGTGCTCGAAGGCTTTCGTCCAACCCGCCTCGTATACATCATCTCCGACAACCCCGAAGAGATAGCCCACCGCATCCAGGCCGCCACCGGGCGCGGCGTCACCTTCCTTGAGGGGCGCGGCGCATACTCAGGCCGCAGCTACAGCGTCATACTCACCGCACTGCGCCAGCAGGAGCTAACCACCATCACCAACCTCGTGCGCGAAGCCGACCCTAACGCCTTCGTCATCATAAACGAAGCCCGCGAAGTCCTCGGCCAGGGCTTCAAACCCATCCCCACCCCTGAGCGCGTCGTCTCCCTCCCCTCAGCCATCCGCTCCGTCCGCGCCCGCCGCCGAACGCGCAAGCCATAGGGGTCAGGAGCGATTGTTATGCGTAATGCGTAAGTTACTCTAGCACTCAGCACTCAGCACTCAGCACTCGGTACTCGCCCCTACGGCTTGTGCCGTTGATAGGGCGGGGTTATACTACGCGTAGGGGGAATAGCTAGAAATGAGCACAAAAGCTAGAGCAACAATAGAAGATCTGTACAAAGTGCCTGAGAATGGCAAGGCCGAGCTTGTGCATGGAGAGATCAGAATTATGGCAGCTTCGGGGCCTCAGCACGGACGTGCCGCGATGAAGATAGCATTCAGTCTGTATGAGTACGAGCTAAAGACGGGCTGGGGTCACGTAGCGCCTGATAACGTCGGTTTTACCGTGCATCTGCCGCACCGCGAGTCGTTCAGCCCAGACGTAGGCTTTTACGTTGGGCCAGTGAGTCTAAAATTCGTAGAGGGCGCGCCGCTCTTTGCCGTAGAGGTGCGTAGCGAAGGAGATTACGGTCCCTCGGCGGAACGCGATATAGCAACCAAGCGTGCCGATTACTTCGCAGCAGGGACGCAGGTGGTGTGGGACGTAGACTTGCGGAGCGAGGGCGTGGTGCGTGTTTATCGTATTGGCGACCCCAATCAGCCTACAATTTACGGGCGTGGCGAAATGGCGGAAGCCGAGCCTGCCCTGCCCGGTTGGAGCATGCCTGTAGACCAACTTTTCCTTTAAAGACGCGACTTATCCTGTCAGCATAGGGCATACGACTAAAGCCGCAAACCAAGCCACGAAATGAATGCGATAGAGACCCACGAACTGACCCGCACGTTCGGCACGCGCACAGCCGTTGACCGCCTCACCCTAGCCATACCGCAAGGCACTGTCTTCGGCTTCCTCGGCCCGAACGGCGCGGGCAAGACCACCACAGTTCGCATGCTCACCGCCCTGATCGCCCCCACCGGCGGCACCGCTAGCGTGGCCGGGCACGAAGTAGGTAGCGACAACGCCGCCATACGCGCCTCAACCGGCATCCTCACCGAAACGCCCGGCCTCTACGGCACTCTGACGGCCCACCAAAATCTGCTATTCTTCGCCGGTCTCTACGGCGTGGGCAAAGCGCGGGCCACCGAGCAAGCCGAGCGCTACCTTCGCATGCTCGACCTGTGGGACAGGCGCGACGACAAAGTAAACGGCTTCTCCAAGGGCATGCGCCAGAAGCTCGCAATCGTCCGCGCCTTCCTGCACGCCCCCGCCGTCGTCTTCCTGGATGAGCCGACCGCCGGACTCGACCCCGAAGCCGCCCGCACCGTGCGCGACTTCATCAAGGACCTGCGAGCCGAGGGCCGCACCATCTTTCTCACTACCCACAACCTCACCGAAGCCGACGAGCTTTGCGACCTCATAGCCGTCTTCCGCACCCGCCTCCTGCGCCTCGACACCCCCGCGAACCTCCGCAACGCCCTCTTCGGCAAAGGCACCCTGGTCGAGCTAGCGAGCGATGCCGCGCCCTGGTTAGCCTCCATCCGCGCCCTCCCCTTCGTCAGCGAAGCCTCCGCCCAAAACGGCACCCTATCCATCAGCCTGGACGACCCCGACACCCACAACCCCCAACTGGTCCAGGCCCTGGTAACCGCCGGTGCCCCCATCCGCTACATAGAACGCCGCAGCCACTCGCTAGAAGATGTCTACCTGCAACTAATAGAAGACACCCGTGACCAGGGGTCAGGGGTCAGGGATTAGGGGTCAGGGGTCAGGGATTAGGGGTCAGGGACCAGCGACCACTGCCAGAGTAGCTCACGCATCACGTCTCACGCATCACGTTTCGCGTTTCAGGATCACCACATGAACATAAACCTTCAAAGGATACGCTTGATACTGGGCAAAGAATGGCTGGAGATACGCCAGCAGAAGATGCTCCTCCTGGGCCTCTTCTTCCTGCCCGTCCTCTTCACCGTGCTACCCCTCGGCTTGCTCGTAGGGCTGGCGTACCTCCCCGCGAGCGAATTACAGGATTTCCAGCCGATGCTTGAAGCGGCTGGCCTAAACTCCCCCCTGCGCAATCTGACGGAAAGAGAGCTAGCCCAGGCCCTCCTCGGACAGCCCCTTTCCAGCCTCTACTTTCTCTTGCCCGTCATCCTGCCCAGCGTAATCTCCTCCTACAGCGTCGTGGGCGAGAAGACTAACCACACCCTCGAACCCCTACTTGCCACTCCCATCACAACTCTAGAACTCCTCCTCGCAAAGATACTCACGGCCCTCATCCCGGCCATAGGCATAACCTGGCTCTTCGGCCTCATCTTCATAACAGGCGTGCGTGCCCTGACCATATCGGAGCGAGTCTTCCAGGCCATTATTAGCCCCGCCTGGATCATTCTCTTCCTGCTCTGCGCCCCACTCCTCGCCATCATCACCATCGCCGTCACCGTCGCGGTCTCCTCCCGCGCGACCGACCCCCGCAGCGCCCAGGAAAGCTCTACGGTAGTCATCCTACCCGTCATAGCCGTGCTAATCGGCCAGTTCTCAGGTCTGCTGGTCCTCAGCCCCTTATTCTCCCTGGCTGCCGCCCTGGCCCTTGCTCTTATCGCAACCCTAGCCATCTGGTTCGCCACCCGCCGTTTCCAGCGCGAAACCATCCTCACCCGATGGACCTAGCAAGCGGCCAGTTCTTGGGCTGTGTTCTGAGAACGGAGCCGGTAAACGGGTATGCATATAGAAAGTATTATGCAATAATCCGTGATTATTGCTATAGCAGTTTAGGCCCGTTTGGAAGCGCTGTGTTGATTGCTTGTTTGCCAATGTTTGGAAGCAAGATACGAGCAAGAACGACGGCGCTACCGTTTTAGTCTCCTCTCAACGAACCATGCTAGGATCACGGTTGCTACTACACTAAGAATACTGACGGCGAGCATTATGCTCTCAATTACCGTAGTGTTCAGCTTCAAGAAGGCCAACCCGATTGCCAAACACTGTGTAACTAGAATAAGCATAGCAGTGGGTATGCTACCAAGGGGACTACCAGCAGCAGTCTTCCTAGTGTTATGTAGAAACCTCTCCCAACCTAATCCGGGCACTTCATTTTCTATATTCTCTCTGATATACCGCCCAGTCTGTAATACCAAGTCAATATGGTATGCCCAGTGAAGAAAGAGGAAGAACGCCAAGAGAGGATAAATAAGTAATACAACGGACGGAATGTGTGCTTGTGTTCCGACGCTCAAGAAAGTACCTGCCACAATCATAATAAAGGTTGTAGTTTGGAACACGAACTCTATTCGTTTTAGAATCTCGTCTCTCAGAGCCTTGTACTCAAGCTCATAGCCAAGAGCTAAGTCCGCATGAGTAGCAGGACTAGGAGGTAACTGAGGGTTCTGTGACGGTTCGCCGTTTGTAGTGATTGCACTTTTACTAACTTGTACAGTATTCTTAGACGCGATATTCATAGTGAGCACCCCCTGCTGGCGAAGTAACCGACATGCCTTAGTGTAGTTCGATCACAGATAGCTTCCATACAGTATTACGTTCGCTTATAACAGACTGTTACACAAGCGCATTGTGGACTGTAGAGCATAGGTTCGCATCTTGGGCCTTGGATTGGTAATACAAGGGTTGGCCTATCACTCCCAACGACATTGCAAAGATATTTCTTATTACTGATCAGAGGTATAAGATAGCTCCAGGAGGATGGTCACTTGCCACTTCTAACGCGAAACTATTCTCAACCGCTGGACCTAGCAAGTGGCCCTTCTCGTAAAATAGGCACATGATAGAACCTCCGTTCAACAACCCAATTCCAAACCCTACCCCCTATCCCGACGTAAACGCGATCTTGCATGAGCTACAATCGAGCGTGCAAACCATCCTGGCAGACTACTTCCTCGGCATGTATCTCTACGGCTCCCTCGCCCTCGGCGACTTCGACCCCCACCGCAGCGACATAGATTTTCTCGTCGTCACCACAGATAACCTCCCAGACGATCTTGTTTCGGCATTACAAGCGATGCACGCGCGCATTACCGCCAGCGACTCGCGATGGGCGACGGAGCTAGAAGGCTCATATATCCCCCAGCACGCCCTCCGCCGCTACGACCCAACTAACGCACGACACCCGCACATTGATAGGGGAGAAGAAGGTATCAAAGTAGAGCAGCACGACAGCGATTGGATCATCCAGCGCTACACCCTGCGTGAACACGGGGTGGTACTGTCAGGACCTGCCCCTCACACGCTGATTGGCCCCGTCCACCCGAACGACTTGCGGCAGGCGGTCATGTCAACCCTCTCTGAGTGGTGGGCACCCATGTGCGATAAACCCGTCCAGTTGCAATACGTCGGGTATCAAACCTACGCCGTCCTTACCATGTGCCGTGTCCTCTACACCCTTCAACATGGCACAATCGTCTCCAAACCATTTGCCGCACGCTGGGCGCAGCAGGCAGTTGGCGAGCCATACGCCTCCCTAATAGAACGAGCCGTGACATGGCGAGACCCCACCCAACCCTCTGAGGTAAGCGAAACGCTAGACTTCATCCGCTACACACTAGCACGCAGCCAGGAGTACGGGCCACATATAGAGGAATAAGCCACAAAATACTTGGCGGGTTCTTGGCGCTCTTGGCGTCTTTGCGGTTTCGTTCCCTATCCAATTTTGATGAATGTCTCCCCGTTGACAACCTGGCACAAGCCGTGCTATCATCCATGGCGAATAGTTACGTTTGTAACAGAGATGGGAGGAGGCTAACGTATGCCGCTCTTCAAGAAGAAACCCAAGTATGGCGGCTCATGGGTCCCCGCCAACCCGAACGCTAAGCCCCTGGACCCCGATCGCCCAGCATCGTGGGACGGCAGCAACACCGCCCTGCCGGTACCGGGTAAGAAGGGCAAGAAAATGTTCAGGGTGATCACCGTGCGTGGCCGCCAGGAGCAGGAATGGCTCGACTCCGGCTTGTGGCAGCCCCTCCAGGAGACCGTCATCCCAGCCGAGGCAAAAGCGCCCCTCACCGTCGTTCACTACGGCACATACGGCTCCGACGGCCTGCGTAACGACGGTGCGCCCGGTGGCGCATACTCCTCTGTCTTCGACCAGTACGCGATGCAGGGCCAGGACCTCTATACAAGAGATGAGGCCCGGCGTCTCAAGCAGTGGGACACCCGCAAGCCCTTCCCAGGCTTCGACCCCAAGCTGGGCAGCAAAACGCTCGACATCTACTCCGAAGACTAGCCCCCGCTCTGCCCAACAGCCAGCGATTTTGCGATAGGGGCGGGTGTGATACCCGCCCCTGGTTACTGTAAGGAGACAGGCACGAAATGCAAATAGGCGTACTAGGCGGCGGCGCTCTCGGCCTCACTGCGGCCATGCGGTTGGCGCAGCGCGGCGCGCAGGTGACGGTCATCGAGAAGGAAGACATGCTCGGCGGCCTGGCGGCGGGCTTCAAGGTGGGCGATAGCGGCGCTTACCTGGATAAGTTCTACCACCACATCTTCCGCTCCGATAAGGAAATCCAGGCCCTCATTACCGAGCTTGGCCTGGGCGACAAGCTGGAATGGCACAACACCAACACGTCCACCCTCTACAAAGGCAAGATGTGGAAGTTCTCCCCCAAGGACATCCTCCTGAACTACCCCCTCTCCCTGGTCAATCGCGTCAGGATGCCGGCAGTCATGGCCTACCTCAAGTTCACCAGCAACTACAAGGGTCTGCGCAAATACACAGTCGCCGAGTGGCTGCCCAGGTGGATGGGCAAGCAGGCATACGAAGTGCAATTCCAGCCTATCCTGCGCGGCAAGTTCCACGACTACTTCGATGAGATAGCCATGCCCTGGTTCTGGTCCCGCGTACACGAGCGCAGTTTCGACCTCGGCTACATGCGAGGCGGCTTCCAACAGGTCTATGACCGTATGGGCGAGGAAATCAACAAGGCGGGCGGCGTAATCAACCTGGGCACAGCCGTCACCCGCATCACGCCCATAGAAGGCGGCAAGACTCGCGTTGAGACAGACAAAGGCGAGACCTACACCTTCGACAAAGTCATATTCGCTATGGCTACCAAGCTCTTCCTGCGCCTCACGGAGGGTCTGCCCGACGCCTACCGCCAGAAGTACGATTGGGGTGCCGCCCTGGGCGCGCACGTAGTAATCCTGTCGCTGAACCAGACTTTGATGAAGCCTGTCTACTGGCTCAACATCAACGACCCCGGCTATCCCTTCCTGGTAGCCGTCGAGCACACGAACATGGTCCCCCCCGCCGAATACGGTGGCCGCCATCTACTCTACCTGGGCAACTACCTCCCGATGGACCACCGCTACTTCAAGCAGCCCGACGAAGAGGTTGTAGCCGAGTTCCTGCCCCACCTAAAGCGCCTCAACCCCGACTTCACCGAGGAGTGGGTAACCGAGCGTCGCGTCTTCAAGGCCCCCTTCGCCCAACCCGTAGTCACCCGCGATTACGAGGCCCACATCCCCCCCCTCAAGACTCCCCTCCCCAACGTCTACCTCGCCAACATGTTCCAGGTCTACCCCCAGGACCGGGGCCAGAACTACAGCATAAAGCTGGCGAACAAGCTGGTCGCCATGATTGACGTGTAACTTTAGGGCTGTGTCAAAGTTGCTCCTCCTGCTTGTACAGCGTAAATGAAGAGAAGTTTTCTTTTGTTTCTGTGCGAAAAATGGCGGCGAAGCCGCCATTTTTCGCACAGAAACAATCTCTTTTTCCTTATGTAAGGGGCATTTAGCGACTTTGACACAGCCCTGTGTAGCCTCCAATACCATTGCCTTTTAGACTAATATTGTGATATAATTCACATATAACCGGAGCACCACCCTTTACAGAGTATTTGCTACCTGGAAATGCCCTGCTCAGGCGTACTGGCGAATGGGAATAGTGGGAGGGTAGCCACTATGGAACGTACGCTAAAATGGTCCTTGCCCTTGCTCGTGCTGGTAAACGTCGCGCTCGTATGGAGTGGCGTGTTGGAAGCTGGCACCGCTATCCTGGTGGGTGCCGCGATAGAGCTACTTGTCGCCTTGATTGCTATGCGGCAGGTCGTAATCGCTATCCGCCGCTACCGACGCGACCGCGCAGCCGGACTCGACATCGAGACGGCGGTCGAGGATGGCATCGCCGTCATCTTCCCACGCACGGTGGCACGGCTGGTTGCGCTTGAGCCTCGCATCTGGATCGCGCTCTTCAAGTGGGCCTTCCGGCGGCGGCCTCTCGCGCCTGACGAGTTCAGCTACCATAAGCGATCCGCCCTGGGAGCCTTTCTCGCGCTGGTCCTATTGACGCTGCCTGTCGAATTATTGCTCTACGAGATACTCATCCCCTGGCCTATAGTCAGGTGGATATTGCTGGTGGTCAGTGTCTACGCCGTCTTCTGGATGCTGGGGTTATACGCCTCGTTACGCGTTCTCCCCTATCGCCTGGATGCCGGTGGCTTCAAGATACGCTACGGCGTGCTGGCCGATGGCTTTGTCCCCTATAACCTCATCTCTGCGGTTGAATTGCAGAGGCGCAAATCACCCGACCAGGAAGGTCTGCGCGTAGTGGCAGAGCAGGACGCAGCTTACCTCGCGGTGGGCGGCAGGGCCGACCTTACCCTGCACCTGCGCGAGCCAATCGCCCTTCATGGCCTCCTCAGACCCCACCCGCCAGTACGTACCCTCCACCTGGCATCGGATAAGCCCGACCAACTGGCCGTCGAGCTTCGCACGCGCTCAAGCATCGAGACCGCGCCCCACAACACTGCCCCTGCTCTTGCCCTGCCGCTTGCCATGTGATACACTGCCCCTGCTAGAGAGCCGTAAGTTGCCGATACATTTCACAGGCGGCATTTAGTCTGGCTGCGTAAGTATCAGATTAGGGTGTAGGGGCATGAGCGTAGCGGGGGGCCATGCCTCGCCATGTGCGGCATGCAAATGGGCTTATCACGTGACCCCAGCAAGGGCGAGGCATGCCTCGCCCCTACAGGTACATCCTTTTACCCCTACTCTGAACACTTACCTGGCTGCAAGTCCACAGGAAGGGGGGCAGGGGCGCGTTGCAACCGGATGTTGTGGAGACCATACAGGCATGGCTGCTTGCCGTGCTGCTCTATCCGGGGCTGCTGTTCGGCATCCTCTTAGCCCTGGCGGGCGAGTGGCTATACGGCGCGTTACGCCCCCTGTTCGCCCCGCGACTCTACCGTTCCCAGGCCCGCCCCACTCATCTCTTGCAGCCCACTCGCGACTTCTTCAAGCTGGCCGGACGCCGCAGCCCCGCGCCCTTGCTACCCTCCGGCTCGCCTCCCGCCTCCGTGCCCCTATTCGAGGGGATAGCTTCTTTCGCATGCGCCCTTGCCCCCGTGCTGGCGCTGGCCCTCTTGCCGCTTCCAGGCAGCCCCCTCGCCAGTGATAATTTCCAGGCGGGTGATCTTCTCGTCGTGATAGCATTGCTGGCCGTCCAGCCGGTGCTACGCGCTCTCATACGATTGCGCTCTGGTGGGCTGGAACAACTAAGGGGCGCGCAGGACCTGGGTCGGCTTTTCACAGGGCTGGTGCCCGCGCTCCTGGCGGTCGCCGCGTTGGTGGAGGTATCGGGCAGCCAATCATTACGCCTCACATACCTTACCTCCGCGCCTGAGACCCCACAGCAGACCGTCGTGCGCCTGCTGGCCGGGGCCGCGCTCCTGGTGGCTTTGCCCTGGTGGTTGGATGGGCGACGCTCCCCTGCTGGCGCGCATGATAACGCGGGCGCGCACGCAGGCAGGCTCTTGCAAACGGTTGCCCTGGCTGCGTTCTGGGCGCTGCTCGCGTTGCCCCTGCCCGGACAATTGGCCTGGGCCGGACTGGTGATTATAGGCGGCTCGCTCCTGGCCTATGCGGCCCTAAGAATAATCGGTGAGCGTTGGGCCTTAGCCCGCCGCGAGAAAGACGCCGCCAACCTTGTGTGGGCAAGTGCGCTGCCCGTAGCCGCGCTCGCCTTCGTCGTAGCGTTCTGGTCCAGCTTGTAGGACAGTTCCGAGGTAAGCATTTGCGTATCGCCATAACCGGCACCACAGGCACGCTAGGGCAGGCTCTGGTGCGCCACGCCGGGTCTGCCGGCCACGAGTTGCTGCATCTAAATCGGCCCGACTGCGACATCACCGATGCGATAGCTGTGCGGCGGGCCATAACCGCATTCGGGCCGGACGTGGTAATCCATGCCGCAGCCTACACGAACGTGGACGGCGCAGAGAGCGAGCCTGATATTGCGTTTGCCACCAACGGCTTGGGCACGCGCAACTTAGCCCTCGCCTGCCTTGACGCGGATGCCGCGCTCGCTTACGTCAGCACCAATATGGTCTTCTTCGATGAGAAGCGCACTACACCCTTCACCGAGTTAGAGCCTCCATGCCCGCGAGGCGTGTACGCGACATCCAAGCGAGCCGGGGAGATATACGTCGAGCAACTGATGTCGCGCTTCTACATCGCCAGGGTGTCGTGGCTATACGGCAAGCAGGGCGACAGTTTCGTGCACAAGATCGTGCGCGCAGCCGACGCCAGGGGTGCGCTGACCGTGGTAGCCGACGAAGTCGCCACGCCCACCTACGCCGAAGACCTCGCGGACGCCCTGCTGAAGCTGGCCGGTACTGGGCTGTACGGCTGGTACCACATAGTCAACGAAGGGGAATGCTCCCGCTACGAATACGCGAAGGAGATAATGCGTCTCACTGGCCGCGAACACGTCCCTATCACGCCCGGCAAGCTCTCCGATTTCAAGCGTCCTGCCCCCACGCCTCCCTACTCCACCTTGCGGAACTTCGTGGGCGCGCAAGCAGGCATCACCCTGCGCCCCTGGCAAGACGCCCTGGCCGATTACCTCTCCCATGTCGAACGTATCGGCACCCCAGGCTAGATGCAAAGTAGGTAATATGCCGGACGTAAGCGAATCCACTCCCATTTGTCATTCTGAGCGCAGCGAAAAATCTCGTCCCTCGCGTATATGCATATGGCATGCCTCGCAGCCGCATAATCTTGAAGGGCAAGACGCTCTAGCCTTGCGCGCAACCCCAGCATGGTACGCGAGGGACGAGATTCTTCGCTGCGCTCAGAATGACAGGGGTACATGGGTGGCTTCCCCTGGCCATCCCGGCTTTGCAACGGTTTTGGCGGTTACCCCAGATTGAGGCAGGTTAGACCTCCCGTCTCCGTCATCATCCCCACTCGCAACGGGTCGGCGATGCTGCGCCAGTGTCTTGACGCGCTCGTACAGCAGACCTTCCGCGATTTCGAGATCGTCGTGGTTGACGATGCGTCCACCGACGCAACCCAGGACCTGCTGAAGAGTTTCCCCGACGTCGTCCGGGTGACGCTGCCCGGTGAGCATGGGCATGGGTTCGTGGCTGCGGCCAACGCCGGGCTGTCTAAAGCGCGGGGTGACGTGCTGGCCCTGCTGAACAACGACGCCGTGCCCGACCCCGCCTGGCTGGCGGAGCTAACCGGCGCATTAGAGCGCAACCCCTGGGCGAGCATGGCCGCCAGCAAGCTGGTGCTCTATGACCGCCCCGATACCTTCCACTCCACAGGCGACTATTACGGCCTCGACTGCGTGCCGAACAGCCGGGGCGTGTGGCAGCGCGACACAGGCCAGTACGAGCGCGAGGAGGAGGTCTTTGGCCCCTGCGCCGCCGCCGCCGCGTACAGGCGTTCAATGCTGGCCGAGTTGGCCAGGCTGGGTGGCACGCAGCCTCCAGGCAGGGTCCTCGACCCGCAACTCTGGATGTACTGCGAGGACGTTGACCTGAACCTGCGCGCCCGACTGCGAGGCTATCGCACATTGTATGTGCCAACCGCCAGGGTGCGCCACCGCTTGAGCGCCACAGGCGGTGGCACTCTCTCCTCCTACTACGTTGGCCGCAACTTCATCTACCTACCCGCTAAAGACCTTCCGGCAAGTATCATCCTCCGCAACCTCCCACACATAGCGAGAGCACAGTCGCGCTTCGCCCTGGAAGCCTTGCGCCACTTCCGCGAGCCTGCCGCCCGCGCTCGCTTGCGGGGCATAATAGTCGGCCTGCTTACCTGGCCCCGCGTGCTGCCTGCGCGTCGCCGAATTCTGAAGTCATCTCGCTTATCCTCCCGCGACTTTGAGAGGCTGTTGCGCCGCTTCTCCATTGAAGCAAGGAATAGTTAGACAATTAGGATAAAACCTTTTCGCGGCCCGTTCTCCGGTATAATGGACGCTATGATTACGGAAGCGAAGCCTGATACTGCTGCCTCCCTCGCACCCTCAAAAAGACCGTTCGCGCGGCTGTTCGACACGCGCTTTGATATGCTCTGGCTGGCGGGTGTGGTGCTGCTCGTCTCTGTGGTCACGTTCTTGTTCGGCCTATGGGGCAGCGGTGGCCGCCTGGCTCCCCCTCTCGACGATACCTTCATCCACTTCCAGTACGCCCGCCAGCTAGCGGCGGGCCACCCTTTTGAGTACAACACCGGCGACCCGCCATCTTCGGGCGACAGCGCATTTATCTACCCTTTCATGCTGG
Source organism: Chloroflexia bacterium (assembly GCA_036399775.1). GTDB lineage: Bacteria > Chloroflexota > Chloroflexia > QHBQ01 > JADMIH01 > JADMIH01. Next base: position 22,089 of record DASWMJ010000020.1, read on the forward strand.
CCCCTGCTTACCTGCTCGGCCTGGACGGGCAGAAACCCCTCTTCTACGCCGATGCGCTGAACTTCCTCGCGCACCTGGCGGCGGTCCTGCTGCTCTACAAGATGGCGTTCAGGCTGGGGGGCCGTCCCCTCGCCCTGCTGGGCGCGCTATTCTTGCTGCTTGATGGGCGGCTCAACTACATCTTCATGTCGGGCATGGAGACAGGCATCTACGCGGGCGCGCTGGTGGCCTTCTTCTGGCTGTGGCTGCGCGACGTTGACAGAGGCCGCTTTGCCTGGCTTGCCGGAGTAGGGGTGTTCGCTTCACTACTCAGGCCGGAGAGCCACATTCTCGTATCTTTGGTGTGCGTGCTCACGCTTATCTACCTCATACGCAAGCATGGTTTCGCCTGGCAGTACGGCTTGTTACTCCTCCCCGTGTTACTTGGCACGATCCAGTATATGGCGAACATAGCCATGACCGGCGATTGGCAGTTCAACACCGCCGCCTCGAAATCTATTTGGTACCTCCCCTACGCTTCTCTGCACGAGAAGATCTCCCTCACGGTGGGCTACTTCATAACGCTGATGAAGAACACCATCCTCGGCCTGGAAGTAGGCCGCTCGCCCTTCCCCCTGTTGGGCGTGCCCCTGGCTGTGCTGGGCGCAGGTATCGCATTGAGCGGACGTAATAGCCACAGGTTCTTCCACTCCATGCTAGTGCTAACCTTCCTGGCAGGCAACGCGCTCGCCCTCCTTCTACCCCCCATCCAGTTCAACCGCTACTACCACCCCTACGACTTCATATTCCTCCTCTACTTCTCCATCGGCCTGATCGGGCTCATAAAGCTAGCCGCTCGTCTCACAGCCTTACCCCTACAAAACCCATCTACTCCCCACTCGGAACTCGGTACTCGGAACTCGGTACTCGGTACTCGCCACTACGCCTGGCCTGCCATTGCAGTCGTCGCGCTCCTGTTGCCCCAGTTCTTCGGCTACTTCTTCGCGTTCGGGGATAGCACGCGCGACATCTACTACCAGCAGATGACCTTCAGCGAGTGGATCAAGCAGAACACGCCGCCCGACGCGCGCATCGGCGTAAACGACATCGGCGCGCACAAATATATCGGCGACCGCTACCTGATAGACCTGATCGGGCTGACCGACAATTCCTTACGCGGTGCTTACTTCAGCGGCTGGGGTACCATCTACGACAATCTGGTCAGCCTGCCGGATAGCGAGCGCCCCACCCACCTCCTGATACACCCCAACGTCTTCCTCAACGGCATACAGGAGAGCGTGGCCGAGAGTTTCCTCACGCCCGTCTACTCCATCAGGCTCCCTGCCATAATCATCACGGCGGGCGATACGGAAGTGCTCTACACGGTAAACTGGGGTGCCGCCCTGCTTGACCCTGCACGCCCCCGTCTGCTGCGTAGCAGCCAGGAACCTCTTGACGAGCTAAACGTAGGTGACGCCACAAGTGAAAAGGGTCATCGCTACGACATAGAAGGCCGCCTCTCTACCATCTCCGAGCAGAAGGCGATAGTGACCACCGCACCCTACGAAGCGGAAGGCTTCACAATGACCGAGAGTGGCCGCCGTCACTCAGGTTGGGAGGAGTTCACAGTCAAGAGCCAGCCCGGCAACCCCCTCGTGATAGTATCGCGCTCAAGGCTGAACAAGGATGCCCCCCAGACCCTCATGGTGCTAGCCAACGGCAGGCAGGTGGGCCTCTGGAACGTAGAGAACGAGCGCGGCAGCATGTGGCAGGAGTATGAATTCACCATCCCCGCCGACTTCATCACCGGCATGCAAACCAGAATTCGCTTAGACTCCACGTTTGACCCAGGCGGCCCCGGATTCACGAGCTACAGGTACTGGTTCTATGCGCCGTGAAGCGTAAAACGTGAAACGTGATGCGTGAGGAAGTCAATCAGGTAGGAAGAACCTGACAGCGATATCCTAGATTGGTGCAATGCTGAGCGTAAGCGAACCCACTCCCCCTTGTCATTCTGAGCGAAGCGAAGAATCTCGTCCCTCGCGTATCAGTTCAGGGTAGCGCAAAGGCACGGGAACAAGGGCAGGAGGATGCGCGAGGGACGAGATTCTTCGCTTCGCTCAGAATGACAAGGATGCAGAGGTGGCTTTCTTATACATTAGTTTCATAATAGCTTTGCAAGCCTTCGCCAAGATGCCCGCTACCCGCAATAAGAGCCAACATCCATGAAACCTCACGCATCACGTTTCACGCATTACGTTTTACGCTTTACGCTTTACGCGTCCCGCCTCCCTCGTGATCTGCTCGTCGCGCTCCTGCTGGCGTGCGCTCTCACCCTATTCCTGCCGAGCCTGGGGGGTTATTTTCTTTCTGACGACTTTGTGCTGCTCACCTGGACGCGTGTCGCCTCGGTAGGCGAGGTGGCCGGGTTCTTCGACCCTGGCACATTCTGGTTCTACCGCCCGATGGTCAAAGTGGTCTACTGGCTTGGACAGAGCATCTTCGGGTTGCGTGCTGCCCCTTTTCACCTCTTCTCCCTGGTTTTGCACTGGCTGAACGCTTACCTCGTTTACCGCCTGATTGCGCGACAGAAGGATACCCGTTGGGTGGCGGGCCTGGCGGCTGCTTTGCTCTTCCTGCTCAACGCCCACCATGCCGAGACGATCTCGTGGATTGCCGCGATAGGCGACTTGATCGCCGCGTGCTGCACCCTCTCCGCGCTCATCCTCTTCCAACGCTACCTTGAGGGGCATTCCGCGCTCTCCCTTGTGGCGTCTGTGGCCCTATTCGCGCTTGGTCTACTGTCGCGGGAGACGGCTATGATGCTGCCCGCGCTGTTGTTGCTGAGCCTGCTGGTACTGCCGGGCGAGGGTAGCGAGAGTAGGGCGGCTGTACCGCTATCTCGGCTGGCAACTGCCTTTGCTGCTTATGCAGCCGTCTTACTGGGCTACCTGGCGGTGCAGCTACTGGGGCGCACGAGTACGCAAGCTGTGTTGGGCCGGGGCGGGCTACAGTTCCGCGCCCTCAATCTCGACTCCATCCTGCTGGCTATCATGGACTACGCTCACGGCCTGGTCCCAGGCGGCAGTTTGCTGGCTCAACTACCCCTGGATGCGCTCAGGGTAGTAGTCTGGTTCGAGTGGTTGGCAGTCCTCGTGTTGGCGGTCGCCCTGTGGCGCGTTGGCTACCGGCTGGCGCTCTTTGGCCTGCTGTGGCTTCTACTCACCCCCCTCCTCTTCATCTTCTTCAGTGGGCCATCAGACCGCTATTTCTACCTGCCATCTATCGGCTATGCTATCTTCGTGGCCGCGCTGCTGATTGCTCTTCTTGCATGGGTTAGAAAGCGGCTTCCTCAGCTACATATCCCTGCCAGAGTGACTGCGGGCATATTAATAGCTGCGTTACTCCTATTCCAGGCCGTAGACCTGCTGGCAAGGGAGAATAATTGGCGCATTGCAGGCCAGGCAACGGGCGGCGTCTTCAACGACATCCGCCAGGCCATACCTGCGCCGAGGGACTATTCCGCCTTTTACTTCGTAGACCTCCCGATGTTCCTCAACGGCGTGCCCACCTTCCAGAACGCCGTCCAGGAAGGCGTTCAGCTAATCTTCGACAACGACACCATAGCCGCCTCCGCAGTCACATGCGACTACCTGCGACAGCAACCGGAGCTACCCCGTTACAGCTTCTTCTTCCGCTTCAAAGGGGACGGTGTCCAACAAATACCCGGCGTGGCTGAGTGTCGCTGATTCAGCGGGCAGGGATCAGATTTGCTTATTCTTCGGACACCGCCCGGCGACTAAAGTCGCGGGCTACGGTTACGAAGTCCGCCTGCGCGGACTATGCTCGATTGAGTAGTAGCTCAGTCGCCGGAGGGCGACTTTGTATCTGTTGCCCGCGACTATGAGCGTAGCGAACTCTCGCCGGGCAATCTCGCTAGGCGTCACTAACTTCCAAATTCTAACTTCTAACTTCTAACTTCTAACTTCTAACTTCTAACTTCTATTTTCTACCTTCACGTCGAGAACGCCTGCTTCAAAAAACGCAGCACGCGGGGCCAGGAGTCTACCGCCGCGAAGGCGTTGCCTTTGGCGGTGCCGCCGAAATCTAGCACCGCGCCCATGGCATGTCGGTGGCGCGTTACGGTGGTTGGCCTGTGGGGGAGGCCGATATTGTGCCCGGCATCATCATAGCTGAGGTGCTTGTAAGGGTATGGGTGGTTATTTTCGCTTAGGCGATTCATGGCAAAGTCCGACAGCACCGACGAGGGCCACATCTGGTCGTCCTTGCCCGAAATGAGCAGTACTGGACCGCCTATACGCTCGACCGGGATGAGCGCCTTCTCAAGCGCGGAGCGGTCCTCCAATCCCTTCAGGTAGAGGGAGGCCAGGGCCACAGGCTCGTTCGCCCTCACCTGCTCCTCGAATGAAGACGTAGACTTGACAGGCACGAAGGGTAGCGGCCTGCCCCGGAAGGACCACGCGGGCTGCATATCGAGCAGATCGGTCAGAGCGCGCACGCCACCTATCGTTATCACCCCGCTAGCCACGTAGCCCACCACCGCCTTGATAGCCGGGAAGGTCGCGCCCAGCAGCAGCGCAAGCTCCCCTCCACGCGCCCAACCTAGAGCCGCCAAACTATCGCCCTTTACGGCAGGGTTGGACTGCATCCACTGTATGCCTTTCTCGAAGTATTCCAGGGGGATGTTGATGAGTTGGGGCGGCAGGTGCTCAACGCCGAAGTAAGCCAGGGCCAGCGCCGCATAGCCGTGCGAGGCGAGCCGCGCAGCCACCCCCTTGTACATACCTCCGTCGGAGCCGCTCAGCACTAATACGCCTGGGTGCGGACCTGCACCTGCAGGCTGGTAAAATGTCCCCACCAGCCTGTGCTCTCTGACGGGTGTCGCTTTCACGCCCGGCTCGAAATACAGCCTCTCCAGGCTGCCGAAGGCCACCGGCTGCCAGTCCACTTCCGCCGTGAAAATAACGGTATCGGGCTTCAACTCGCGCTTGGCGAATGGCGAGACTTCCCCTTCGTCCGGGTCCAGGGCCATTGACCATATCAAGCCCATCGGGTCTATGCCTTCGTAGGTGCCTGAGAGCGGCTTGCGGCTCGTCAGGTCAACCACCCCGTCTATATCCGCCTTGAACCTGGCGTGCGAAGACCATCGCCTGTCAAGGTCGTCCCGCATGTGCGCTCTAATAGTGACGATCTGCCCAGGCTCGAAATCAACCAGCCTTATGCTCACGTTCTCACCGGCCAACGCCTTGTTGGGCAGCACTTCGATGTGTGGGAACGGGGTATACTTACCCACGCCCATACCCCACGAACGGAGCGCGGCAAGCGCACATCCCACCCAGCCTACCCTGCATTGCGCTCCCCATTAGGCTGGCCGGGAAGGGATTTAAAGTCTACAGGGTCGCTCGCCATATAATCCTCTCTATGCGCTCGTTCCGATAAGGGATAGCAAGCCGTCCGCCAGCCCGCTCTGCCACCAGATGTCGTCGTGCCCGCCGTTGAACTCGGCATAATGCACCTGATAACCCTTAGCCAGCAACACGTCGCGCATGTGGCGGTTGGAGATAAGTATGTCCGGCCCACTATCGGGCGCGGGCCACTTCTCAAGCAATCCTACGTCCAGGTAGAAGCGCAAAGGTAGATTCTCCCGCGTGACGAACTGCCGCGTTATCCACTCGTGCTCAGGGTCGCCATCGGGCTTCCACCAGAACGCGCCCGACTGCGACAGCACGTTGCCGAATAGCTGCGGGTAGCGCATAGCCGCATATGCCGCCGCCAGCCCTCCGTAGCTCGTGCCCCCTATCACGTTCCGCGACGCGTCGTGACTGATATGGTACAGTTTACGCGCCCAGGGTACAAGCTCGTGCGCCAGGAAGCTCGCGAAGTGCGGGTTGCATGGCAATTCGTTGTTGCGGTCAGGGCTGTCCAGGAAGAGCGCCAGCATGGGAGGTATGCGCCCTGCGGCGATCAGGTTGTCCAGCGTGGTAGTGGCCGACATGTAGCGCGTGTAGCTCCAACCGTCGAACAGCACCAGCACCGGGTATGGCTCGCCGTCAGGATCGTACCCCGCCGGAGTGTAGACCTGCACCCGCCTCTCATTGTTTAGCGTCTCGCTCCTGAAGTGGTACTCCTCCAACCGCCCTGCTCTAACGCCCGGCCTGGGGTTGACCCACTCCTGCACCTTCGCCCCCGGCAACTCAAGTATTGAGTAGACGCGCCCCCTGTCCTCGGCGTTCTCCGGGTCTCTGGGATAGACAAACTTGCGCGGGTTCAGCGGGTCGGTGCGGAAGCTAGCCGCGTAGTCCTGCCAATCCTCGTCCTCAACCTCTTCCCAGGGCACAAGCGGGTCGTTGACCGACAGGCGGTAGGTAGTGCGAAGGTCGTTCCGCGCCCTGTACGTCTTGTACCAGACATCGGTGCCCTTAATGTTAACCATCAAAAACGATTTAAGGTTGTATGAGTTCGGCCCGCTCAATGCGCTGACCACGACCACATTGTCAGTCGGCTCGGTAGCCCTCCACAGGAACGTCACCCAGGAATGCTGCTCATCCCCCTCCACAGGCTCGATGAGTGGCGAACCCTGTCTGGTAATATCTTGCCAGAAGGTGTCAAGCGCGGAGGAGTTGCCGCTTTCCATCTCAGCTTGCAGGGTTGCTATGCGGGGGCTTTGTGGAAGCTCGCTATGCATCTAATGGAATCCCTGTCATTGAGGTCTTGGAGTAGAGTTTTCCCGCAGAAAGTGGGCTATGGCCGCTTTGTTGGACATGCCTTGCGCCACTTCCAGTACCAGGTCGGCAGTCTCATCCTCATCCGCCGTGACCTCTATCCCATTCAAGTCCAGGAAAGTGAGGGCCGCGGCAAGCCCTGCGCGCTTGTTGGCGTCAACAAAAGGATGGTTCTGCACTATATGGTAGAGGTAGGCGGCGGCCATCTCGAAAAGGTCTTCATGCAGGTAGTGGCCGCCGAAGCTGGCTTTAGGCATAGCTAGCGCAGACTCTAGCAGCCCCACATCACGCACCCCGTCGCTACCGCCGTACCGCCTTACTTGATCTTGTTGAATTTCATAAACCGCCTCGATACTGAGGAATATAGGTGCCATGTCCTACTCTGCCAACCGCTTCAAGGCACGCCCATATCGCCCGTTCACCCTCTCAAGGGCCTCCTTAATATCGTCTGGACCCGCTTCCTTGTAGATTGGGTTGATCCTTATCTCTTTACCCTCGATACTGACGTTCAGAGGGGTATCCAGGGTGATGTTTAGTTGATCGAGCATGGAGCGGTCAAACACCAGCGCCACATCATCACCCCATTCAATCAGCTTGCTCTCCATAACTTTTCTCCTCTAGAACCGCACTAACTCCTCCAACACCTGCTGTATCTTGCGGCTGGTGGGCATGACCGCCTCAAATAGATTGTGGTGGGTGGGGGAGGGCACGTCGGCGCAAGCCACCCGGCGCACCGGCGCGTCGAGGTACATGAACGCCTCCTCCGCTATCTGCGCCGCTATCTCCGCGCCGAACCCGCACGTTATCGTGTCCTCGTGCACGATTAGCACGCGCCCCACCTCTTTCACGGCCTCCATCACCGCCTCTTTATCCCAGGGCACAATCGTCCGCAAGTCGAGGATGCGCGTCTCCGCGCCCGTGCTCTGAACTACCGCGTTCGCTGCTTCCATAGCACGGTAGACCGTATCGCCCCAGGTGACTATCAGCGCGTCGTCCCCCTCCCTCACCTGGGCGGCCTTGCCGAAGGGCAGCATGTAATCCTGGCCGGGGTATGGCCGGTTGGCATCCCGCAGGCGGTAGAGAAGGCGATGCTCAAGGAAGACCACCGGGTCGTCGCCGCGCAACGCCGTGCGAAGCAGACCCACCGTGTCCGCCGTATTGGAGGGGTAAGCTATCTGCCAGCCCGGCAGGTGCGCGAACACCGCCTCACCCGTCACGGCATGCCAGGGGTCGCCGCCCATGATCTGGTAGCCGACGGGTATCCTCAGCACGATAGGCCCGCCGAAGCGGCCGTTGGTGCGCCACCTTACGCTACCCGCGTCGGTAATTTGCTCGTGGGCGGGGTCGGCGTACTTGCGGAACTGTATCTCCGGCACGGGGCGCAGGCCGTTCATCGCCATGCCGATAGAGCGCCCCACTATGCCTTCTTCATTAAGGCTCGTGTCGAAGCAGCGCGCCTCCCCGAACCGCGCCTGCAACCCGTCGGTCACCCGATGTACCCCGCCGAACGCCCCCACGTCCTCCCCAAAGACTAAAATGCTGGGGTCGCGGGCCATCTCGTCTTCGAGCGTCTGCCGGATAGCCTGCTGCATGGTCAGGCGCGGGCCTTCGGTTGTGGGCGCGCTCTCTGCTATTGGGCGGGCCTCGGAGAAGACGTGTTTGAGCGCATCCGCCCCTGACGGCTCGGTGCCCTGCTCCCACGCCTCTTCAGCTTGTTGGAGTGCGAAATCAGCCGCCTTCTCCCTCATCTCGTCTATGCGAGTGGCGTCTACGCCGTGCTCTTGTTGCAGGAAGGTTATCAGGCGGGCCAGCGGGTCGCGGCGGGCGTCTTCCTCCTTCTCCTCGGCGGTCTTGTACGCGGCGGGGTCCTGCCAGTTATGCCCTGTCAGCCGGGGTACCTTCACATGCACCATCTGAGCGCCCCCACCTTCTCTCGCTCCCGCGATGGCACTATACAGCGCGCCATACAACTCTATAATATCCCCACCCTCCACGGACTGTATGTTGAGGTCCTGGAAGTTGCGTAAATTCTCCACGATAGAGGGCGCGGCGGCCTGGTAGCGCCAGGGCACCGACAGCGCGTAGCGATTGTCCTCGATCAGCATAATATAGGGGAGGTGGCGCGGGGCGGCTATATTGAGCGCGGCCCAGAAGCCGTTGGTGGAGGTCGCGCCGTCACCCGCGTGTGCCAGGGCAACCGCGCCCGCGTACTCCTCTTGCCCCATCTCGGCGGCCCGATAGCTAACAGCCTGCGCCCACCCCACCGCCGGGGTGAACTGCGCCCCCACGTCGCCCGACGCAGGCAGCACGGTCACGCCTCCAGGCTGCTTGTGGTTGAACACCACGCCTATATCCCGCCCGCCCGACACCCCTTCCAGCTTGTGCATATTGCTGGCGAACGCCTCGAACGGGCTTAACCCCACCCCCAGCATCAGGGGCCGCGAGCGATAGTAGACCGTTGCCCCATCGTGTGGGTGGCTCAGTAGAGCCGCCGCCACGAGTTGGGGTATCTCGTGCCCCTTTGCTCCGAACTGGAACTTGAGCTTGCCCTCGCGCGGCTTATCCGGGTTGGGGCGGTAATCCTTGCTCACCTCAAGATCGTCCATCGCCCGCGAGATGAGCGCACGCTCCAATAGCGAGAGCCACCACTCAGTAGACGGGTTCTTTGGGTCGTCGGGCGCGTGGAGAGGCCGCCAATCTGTAGTGCTGAGTGCTGAGTGCTGAGTGTCGAGTGCTGACATATAACTCCTCGTTGAGTCTTCTTTGCGGCTGTTCTGCATAAGGGCGTGGTATCAGGACTTGTTCATTGTCCCCGGACCCCGCCCGGCAGATAAATCAGCGGGCTACGCAAACGAAGTCCGCCTGCGCGGACTATGCTCTGAGAGTAGTCGCCGTAGGGCGACTTTGTTTCTGTTGCCCGCGACTTTAGTCGCCGGGCCATGTCGGCGAACGAGCTTTCCGAAAATAATAGACCCTGGCATGCTATGTGGCGATACCGGACTTACCTAGCCGTGCTTTTCCTGCTCCGCCTGGGCGGGCATTGGGCGCGGCGCGGGCGATGCTATCGTGAGGGCAGCCTCCACCCCTTCGGCGGTCACGTTGCCCTGGAGCAGAGGCGTGGTCTTGCCCCTGCGGCTACGGCTGCGATACAGCCCGAACATGGCGATGAGCATCACAAGAAGCCCAATGGAGGCCACCGTGGGCACGTAGCCCCAGGAGTCGGCCAACCCTGCGGCGATGGGCACAGGCAAGACGATTGCAGCGTTGCATACGGTGTAGAATGCGCTGAAGACGCGGGCGCGCATATCCTCCCCTGTTCGCTCCTGTAGAGCAGTCTGCGCGGGCACGGAGATGAAGCTATTGAAGAGGCCGAGCAGCAGTGTGAAGAAGCCCATGATGCCCAGCATCAGCCCCGCACCGGGTCCGACGTTTTTCAGGCCCGCCCCATTGGCGACGTTGAATCCCAGGCGCAACACAGGCTCCACTACAGCGAAGATGAGGAGCATAGCGCCCGCCGCCAGGAGGCTCCAATTTATCATCGTTTCGCGGTTGCCGGGTGTGCTGATGCGCCCCACCAGGATAACGCCTATTATCAGTCCGAGGCCGCCCGGCATGAGCACGTAAATTAGCTCGCTGGAGTCTATGCCCAGCACCTTACTCAAGAAGCCTGGACCTATAGTGCCCAGCATCATGAAGACCGCAATGGCGATTGACCAGTATAGTATGGCGCTCATGATCACCGAATCGCGCCGGATGAAGGCCCAGCCCTCTAACAATTCGGTCCATGCTGCCTTGACACCGCTACGTGCTACCGAGGCGGCCTCCGCGGTCGTTGATGCTACGGAACCATTGCTGCTTTGTAGCTTCGCAGTGATAGGGCCGCTTGCAGTATCTTTCGGCAACAGGTACGTAAGCCCCGCCGCGATAAGGCAGAGTGCGAATATGACCAGGTACAGCCCGGCGTAGTTGTCGTGTAAGATAGTCTTCAGCAGCAAAGGTCCCAGCACCACGAACCCTCCAAGCATTGTGCCGGATAGGGTCAGGTTGAAAATCGAGTTGGCGGCCACAAGCTCGTGCCGCTTCACCACCAGGGGTATCATTGACGCTTCGGCGGGGTTGAAGAACTGGCTGACGGACGCGAATAAGAAGGTCACGATATAAAAGATGGGCAGCACCACCCCCGCGCCCCAGCTTGGGTCTATGAAGAAGTAGGCCAGCACCATTATGCCGCGCGCCAGGTTGGTCAGCACCAGCATCGTCTTCTTGGAGTTGCGCTCCACAAACACCCCTGCGATAGCCGCGAAGAGGATAGCTGGGATCGTGAATGACAAGATGATACCCGACACCGCCGTGCTGGACCCGGTTATCTTCGCCACCTGCAACACCAGCGCGAAATTGACTATCTGCTGCGCCGTCTGCGAGGTTACCTGTGCCAGCCACAACTTCAAGAAGTCCGGGTTCCGCATCACGTCCATCATGGACGAGGGAACTTCGCCTTCGGGTTGATATGGCGTAAATGGCCGTTCGGGTGGGGCTTGCTCGTGAATCATAAGGATGGTGGGTGAAACGTAATGCGTAAAACGTAAAACGTGAAACGTAATGCGTGAAATGTAAGCCTCGCTTAAAGTTGCTTACGTTTCACGTTTTACGTTTTACGTTTCCGCTTCAATCAATCTCATTCTTGGGTTCCGGCTCGATTTCCAGTCTGGTTACCAGCGTCTTTATTCGGCGCTCGAACTCGGAGCGGGGGAGTAGCACTTTGTGGTCGCACTTTGCGCATCTCATACCGATGTCGCCTCCGACGCGCACCACCCGCCAATCATAGCTGCCACATGGGTGCGGCTTGCGCAACCTGTACACGTCCCCAATCCTGATGTCCCTCGGCTGCATAAAGTGTGCTTTCCACGTCTGTGTAGAGTGCATTATACCATAAGCGGATAGGGGCGAGGGGTGAGGGGTCAGGGGTTAGGGATCAGGGATCAGGGGTTAGGAGTTAGAGCGCCGCATTATGTGGCCTACATTTCTATATCTTCGAAGATTAGGTCTCGAAGCACCAATCCCTAATCCCTAACCCCTAATCCCTAACCCCTGATCCCTGATCCCTAACCCCCAGGTTGACACCCTCCAAAAGCGCGTGCTATCATCTTGCGGTCACGAGTTATCCACTGAGGAAGGTCCATAGATGAAGATCGGCCCAAACGACCTGGTGCTGGACGTGGGCAGCGGCCACAGCCCCAACCCGCGCAGCGACATCCTCTGCGACCGCTATATAGAAGATGATACCGAGCGTGGCGGCTCTATACGCGTAGACCGCCCCCTGATCGTCGCTGACGGGCATAACCTACCCTTCAAAGATAAGGCTTTCGACTACGTAATCGCCTCCCACATCATCGAGCATATGGACGACCCCGCCCGCTTCTGCTCGGAGTTGGCGCGGGTGGCGAAGCGCGGCTTCATCGCTTCCCCCACCGAGCTTGCCGAGCATATGTTTTACTGGTCGTTCCACAAGTGGTACGTAAACAAGCTGGGGAACAGGCTGGTGCTGCACCCCAAAGTCAACGTGCCCAACATCTTTGGCGATCTCTTCGACTATTTCTACGAGTACAACCCCTGGTTCGCCCGCTTCCATCGCTCGGTGCCCGACCTCTTCTGGATGGAATACGAGTGGGACGGCGTTATACAGATAGAGATACGCGATACCTCGCCCCTCAACCTGGACGACCCCCGCATGTTGAAGCGTATGGCTATACCCAAAGAGTCGCCCGTAACGTCCCTTAAGCGCACCGCCGTGACGCTGGCCGACGAGTTCCTGCCCAGGGCAGCCAAGAACCTCATCACGAAAGCCCGCCGCCAGAAGCGCAGCCCCGGACGCAAGGTCAACCTTGAGAGCATACTCGCCTGCCCCGCGTGCGGGGGCGACGTGAAGGTGCTGCGCGACGCCGTAAAATGCGTCCGGTGCAGCCGCGTCTACCCTATAGAGCGCGGCTTCCCCATGATGCTCCTCGACCAGGATATGCGCTACCGCCCGCCAGATGACCCCTCCCCTACCCGCGAGGTCGCCGCGATGGGAGGCCTTACGATTGGAAACTAAAACCTGCCTGTTTGGCTTACTCTTTGGCCTATTCATGGTTCCCAGCCCGGCGAGAGTTCGCTACGCTCATAGTCGCGGGCAACAGATACAAAGTCGCCCTGCGGCGACTACTCTGGTAGCATAGTCCGCGTAGGCGGACTTCGTTTGTGTTGCCCGCGACTATGAGCGTAGCGAACTCTCGCCGGGCAAGGGTAGCGAACAAGCTTTAGGAAAATGAAAAAACCCTGGCTTACCCTAGCAGATTTGTGTCTGATACTTACCAATCCGATAAGGCGCAACACATGAGACTCCGGCATCTCCTTTACGCTGGATTTCTATTGCTGGCACTCTTCTCACTGCCTGCCTGTGGTCCCATCACACCCACGCCTCGCGTGCCGGTGAAGCCACAACCAAATAGCGTTGGCACGCCTACGGCGGCACCTGGTACGCCGGGCGCTACCCTCTCGCCGCCCACATCCACGCCCATCCGCACTCCCAGCAACACACCTGTGCCAACCAATACCCCCGTGCCCACCGAGACGCCTACCATCACCAGCACCCCCACGGAAACGCCTCAGCCGACGGTGGTAAACACTCCGGCCCCAGGCCCGACCATAATCGTGGAGGCAGGCACCGGCGCGGGGCGCGACCAATATAATGAAGCCCTGGCGAAATGGCGTTCGCAAAGCATACAGGAATACGAAATGGTCATCGAATACGCCTCCCTGGCCCCCTTCGCGGGCACCTGGACGCTCAAGGTGAGCGGCGAGGCCATAGAAGTACTGGGCTACTCCCGCGATGGCGCTGTGCCCGCCACTCCCCCGGCAGGCGTGGTAGGGGCCGCCCTCAAGTTTCTCACGGTGGAAGACCGCTTTGCCCTCATAGAGGCCCGTCTGACGGACGTGGAGGTGTCCAACCTCGATAAACGGGTCAACTACGTGGTGGAGTACGACCAGGCGCTGGGTTACCCATCTCTACTTGACATAATAGAAGCAGACCCCAGGCTACAGGACCAGCAGAACAAGACCTCCGTCAAGCGCCTGACGATAATCAAGCGCGGCACGCCCCAACCGCAGGAGCCTACCGTGACCGCCACTGCCACCGGCGCTGCTCCTACCACTCCAGATGCCGCAAGTCCAGCCGCACCCAGGGAAACGGCGATCCCGCAACCTTCCGTGCAGCCCACCCCCTAAGTAGCAGGAGCCAGCCATCCTCCATGAAAATAGCATCAGGCTCTAATCCCTAACCCCTGACCCCTAACCCCTGACCCCTGACCCCCATTTCACAGGAGCTACATGAAAGATTACAAAGACATCTGGGATAACCTGAGCACCAACTTCGACAACGCCGCCTTTTACGTGTGCTGCGTCAGCGACGAGGACGAGATACGCAGCAACGGCCAGTTGACCGCCGACTTCCTCAAGCAAGTGCTGCAAATCACGCCCGAAGACCGGGTATTGGAGATAGGCTGTGGGGTAGCGCGGATCGGACGCGAGCTTGCGCCCTTCTGCGGCGAGTGGCACGGTGCCGACATTTCAGGCAATATGATTGAACATGCTAAAGAGCGCACGCAGGGCATGTCCAACGTCTTTCTGCACGAATTACCCAACAGTAGCCTCAGCATCTTCCCCGACGGCTACTTCGATTGCGTCTACTCCTCCATTGTCTTCATGCATCTCGACAAGCTCGATATGTTTACTTACATCAGAGACGCCTATCGCGTGCTCGCCCCAGGTGGCCGTGCCTACTTTGACACCTACAATCTCCTGGCCCCCGAAGCGTGGCAGGAGTTTCTCAAGACGCTGGACCAGTTTCCACCGGATCACCGCCCCGGCCACGTCAGCCAGTTCAGCACGTCCCAGGAGATGCGGAAGTTCATGGAAGAGGCCGGGTTCGAGGGAGTCCACGTAGATGGGGACAACAGCCCGCAATTGGTCGTAGCCCTGGGCCGCAAACCCGGCGTGCCCAGCGCAGAGCGTCCCCCGTTCGCGCTACGCTCTACGCCACGCAAGAAGCGCGAGCAACCCCCCGACTTGCGCGCCGCGCTGCTCGACCAACAGCAATATATAGCGCACCTGGAAAAAACCGTTGCCATCAAGAACGAGCACATAGAGAAGCTGGAGAAATTAGTGCGCCGCCAGGAGAAAGCAATAGCCCGCTTCTCCTCGACCTTCGGCCACCGCCTACGCAAAATTCTAGGCAGAAGATAGAAGTCAGAAATCAGAAATCAGAAGTCAGAGCTAAAAAGCTGACTTCTGATTTCTGATTTCTGACTTCTATCTTCTATTTTCTCGCCAGCGCGGGCTTGACTTTCTGTCCGGCTTCCTTTGCCATGCGTAGCATCTCGGTGTGCAGGATGGATACGCGGTCGTTGTCAGGCTCAAGGCGCACCAGGCGTCCGTAGAGGCGGGCTGCCTCGCCGTACTTCTCAAGGGAGGTAAGCTGCTTCGCCAGCATGTGGTGGGCGGGCACGTCTTCGGGCGAGAGAGCAAGCAACTGGTGGAGGGCCGCGATAGCCCCTTCCGCCTGGCCCTCGCGGACGTAGAACTCGGCCAGCGAACGCTCGCTCGCTATCGCGTCCTCTATCTTGCCCGACTGGATGTACATATTGATAAGCTGGTGCCGCGCCTCGATGTCTCTGGGCGCGATACGCACTATGCGCTCGTATATCTCTATCGCCTTGTCGTGCTGCCCCATCGTATAGTGCAGATCGGCGGCCTTCTGGTAGGTTGCCATCGCGTCCTTGAGCAGGCCCGCCTTCAACTGCAACTCGGCCAGCGTGCTCATCTCCTTGAGTCCATACTCCGTCATACCCAGCTTGATGTACATATCGCCCAGCTTTCGCCGCACCGCGACGTTGTTGGGGGCCAGGCGAGCCATGTTGCTGAGCGTTTCCAGCGTCTTCTCGTGGTCGCCGCCCTTCTGGTAGATAATCAGCAGGTCGTTCAACTCGTCCAGCGCCTGGTTCAATTGCCCCTGGCGGAAATATATGTCCGCTATGCGCGTATAGACCGAGTGGTCGTTGGGCATAAGGCCCTTGAGCGCCTGCAACGCCAGCAGCGCGCCGTCCCAGTTGTTCTCGGAGGCGTGCGCTTCGGCCAGCCCATAATATAGCTCCGTATGCTCCGGCACTCGCAGGAAGCCGTACTGCGGGCGCGGCGACTGCAACACGCCATCACCTTCGCTCTCGTTGTACGACTTGATAACGTCCAGGGCGCGCCCATAATGCTGGGCAGCCATAGCGCCATCCTTGGCGTTTAGAGCGAGATCGCCCCTGGCCTGGCACATCAGCACCTCAACCAGCAGCCATGAATTATGCAATTCGGCAGTCTCTGCCATAGCGATCTGCGTCAGGCCCTGGTCGAGCGCGTCGGAGGCGATGTCGGGCAGGCCCCCACGCTCGGCCATGACGGACAGCCCGTAATAGAGGGGCGGCGTCGGCTTATGCTTGATAGCCGAGTGCAACTCTTCCAGGTAGACCCTGGTCAGCGACTTCTCTTTGGCCGCGCGCTCCAACACGCTCTGCAAAGCGTCCCACTGCGTCGTGTCGTTATTCGAGGCGAGCAGCGTATAGAGTCGCACGAGCGCCAGGTTGTTGCCGGGGTCGAGGTGCAGGGCGCGGCTCAATTCTACCAGCGCGTCCTTGTTATGCCCCAGCGATTTCAGGAAGGTGCCTATTGCGAGGGCCACTTCCGAAGAGTTGGGCAGCTTCGCCTTGAGATTGAGCGCCTCTTCGAGCGCGCGCTGCGACTCGCCCGCCTTGTGGTACTTCTCAGGTATAGCCAGCAGGGACCGCGCGGCCTCGTCCACGCGCCCGGCGTCCAGCAAGAGCAGGCCCAGGCGCGTCTCGAACGCCGGGTTATCGGGCTGCAAATCGAGCAGGCGGCGGCAGACGGGCACGGCGTTCTCCGGCTCCTGGCGGGCGACGTAGGTCTCCATCACCATCTGAAGCTTGTCTACTGCCTCGTCCGTTTTGCTCTGTTGCAAATAGATGTCGGCGAGCATCATGTGTATAGGGAGATAGGTCGGCTCCGTGCCGATTACGCCCATGCAGGCGTCAATGGCGGCGTCCCACATCCCCTGGCCCATAGCGAACTCGCCCTCGGCTATCATGCGTTGCACGGAGAGCGTCTGCTGCTCCACGTCCGCAAGCGAGGCCGCAGGTAACTCTGTAGGCGTGCCGTTGAGCGGGCGAGAGATAACCTCTGTGGCTTCAGGGTGCAACGGCACACTAGGGACGCCTAGAATATCCGAGGTCGTGTCCCCAGTGTTCATCATGTCGGCGGTGCGTAAGAACTCGGTGATGGTGCGTAGATTGCTGCCCGGCTGGCGCATCACGGTGGTGGCCGTCTCATGCCTGGCGACGGGTGCAGGCTCGTCCTGGCGTTCTTCAACGATTACGGCGGTGCCCCCCGCAAGTCTGCTCGTGGCGTCTTCGGATGGACCTTCACTGATGAAGCTGGTTGAATCCGATTTGGTCATGCTTCCGAGCGCGTCGGGGTCGAGCATGCCGCTACCCTTGCTGATGCCCAGTAGCTTGCTCTGGATGCTCCTGTTGTAAAGATCGTCGGCCTTCTTCTCTATGTCGGTCAGTTCGGAGTGGGTCCAGCGCCTCTCCTTGAAGATGTTCACAAGGTTCGCGAAGAGGGAAGCCGCCCGGCCTATGTTGTTGTCGGCCAGGTTGGCCTCGGCAGCAGCCGTATAAAGCTCTATAAGCTCGTCGGCCTCGTTGCGCGATAGCTGGCTGAAGTCTATCAGGTTGAGAGCGCGCTCAAGGGCCGTTATCGCTTTAGGATAGTTGCGCATCGCGACGTAACACTGCCCCATGACGTAGTTGGACGAGGTAGCAAACTCGCCATCCTGCGCGGCACGCTCAAGGTAGGGTATCGCCACTTGTGCTCGCCCTACCTGCTGGTTCAATAGGCCCGCGCTGTAGAAAACGGACGCCTTCTTTGCACCCGCCCGTACCGCCTGGTCGTACAGGTCGAGCGCCAGGCGGAAATCGCCCGCGTTCTGCGCTTCGTTGGCCTGCTCTACCAGGGCCGTAGCCTCGGCGGGGTCCTGCTCTACTACCGACATGAGGTTGGTGCCCCCCATGCTGGTGGTCATGAAGCCTGTAGCGTCGCTGTCACCTGGGAGGGTGTGTGTGCTCGCGTTCTCGGCCACTTTGCGTCGCACCGTGTATACCCACTTGCGTACTTCTGCGCCGTCAGGATCGAGCGTGGAGGCCGCGTCGGCGTGCTTCTGCGCTTCCGGCAGCTTGCCTTCATCAAGGGCTATCCGGGAGAGGGCCATGTGCTCGGCTAGCTGGGCCTGCTTGTCGGCCACTTCCATAGCCAGGTTGAGGAGGCGCTCGTGGACTTCCTTACAGTTAGGCATGGCGCGCGAGAGGTCGCGCAGAGCGCGTATGGCCTCGTGGAATTGGCTGGTCGCTACGTACTGGTCGGCAAGCTGGTTGTAGGTGGAGAGAGCGCTGTCTTGCTGGCCGAGCGCCAGGTATATTTCGGCGAGCCTGTTGAGGGCGAAGAGGTCCGTCGGGTCGGAGTTGATGAGGTCTTGATATGCGGTTTCGGCCTGGGGCCACTGCCGCAGTCGAAAGAGGCACTGCGCCATGTTGCGCTGCGCCGTCCGGTCGCCGGGGAACTCGGTGATCGCACGCTTGTATTCCTTGATCGCGCGGTCCCATTGGTTCGCCCAGGCATACTCGTGGGCGCGCTTCATAGCGGTGTCGTAAATAGCCTTATTGCCTGCCATAGCGGTGAGTTCTCTCCATTTTATAGAGGGCCGACGTCGTATGCAAAAGATACACAACAGCAGATAAAGATTACCCGCAGAACCCGAGTCCTGCCGTGATTCGAGTATAGCAGAAAAGATTCGCGTTACGACCAAAAATGGGACAAAGGGCAGTGCCCGTTGGGAGAGAAGTACTGTGTGGGGGCCAGGGTTAGGGATCAGGGGTCAGGGATCAGGGATTAGAGGGAAGGAGTATTGCTGGCTGTGGAACGAAGATTGATATTAGGAAGAGCTAGCGCCATTTAGCTACTTAACACATAACATCGAGGGTATCCAGTAATTTTGGGAAAATATCGCGCCACCCTTGCCCGGCGACTGAAGTCGCGGGCAACAGGCACAAAGTCGCCCTACGGCGACTACTCTAACCAGCATAGTCCGCGCAGGCGGACTTCGTATAAGTAGCCCGCGACTTCAGTCGCCGGGCGGGGCTAACACCCAACACCTATCACTCGATCCCTAGCCCCTATGGTACAATTCTTTATGGAGGAATAATCTATGGATGATACTAACCGGTCTCGCCACCACGACAGCCGCGATTCGCGCACTGGTGAGCACGAGGGAGCGCGTCCTGTAGAGCGGCGCGACACCTCTTCCGAGGGAGGCAGCTTCGCGCCGCCTGAAGACCCTGCCGACGCGGTAAGCGCCCGCGCCACTCCTAGCGATTACACTATGGAGGAGATTGAGGCCGGGCAGACGCCTCTCGATGACGATATGGGCCTCCTTGTGGACCCTGGCCTCGGACGGGAGCAGATGAGCACCAATCCCGACGTGCTCAACCTGGACGCTTCGTGGCGGCAGGAGGGCGAGGAGCCTGATTTTATGGACAGCCCAGGCACCACCGACATGATAGAGTCCATCGAGGAGGGCGAGCCTTACTTCCCTCCCACCGACCCTCCCCTGAGAGTAGAGGGCCGCGAGAACGCGGACATCCTGGGTGGCTTTGCCGCCACCTCCCTTGAGGAGCCTGACGAGTCGGAAGACCACCCCCTGCGCCTCCTGACGAACGACGAAGAGATTGCCGAGCGCGTGCGTTACGCCCTCGCCGCCGATGCCTACACCACAGACCTCAACATAGAGGTGGAAGTAGAGGATGGCGTGGTCTCTCTGCACGGCAAGGTGCGCTCCCTGGACGATATAGAGCAGGCCGAGCAGGTCGCAGGCAGCGTGCCGGGCGTGGAGGAGGTCCAGGAAGACCTGGAAATAGTTTGATATGAGCAACGGAGAGCCGGAAGCGACAGGACGTTTGTCGGGCGTGAGTGTGTCGCACGATGCGGTAGTTGACTTGCATATGCACACTACCGCCTCGGACGGGCGCTTCACCCCTGCCGCGCTAGCTGAGGCCGCCCATGAAGCGGGCCTGGCCGTGATAGCCCTGGCCGACCACGATCGCGTTGACAACGTGCGCCCTCTACAACTGGAAGCGGCGGGGTACGCGATATACGTCATACCGGCGGTAGAAGTCTCCTGCTTATGGGGAGAGACGCAGTACCACCTGCTCGTCTACAACGTGGACCTGTCGGACAGCAGGGTGGTAGGCCCGCTAGATGAGGCTAAGGCGCGCTACGCGGATATATGCGCGGCGGGCATGGAGGAGCTGGCGAAGAAGGGTATGCCTATCGAGCCTGCCGTGCTGGAACTATGCCACAAAGGGCAGCCTATCGCCCCGTACCACGTCTTTCAAGCCGTCATCAAGCATGAATACGCGCCCAACATGAAGGAGGCGCACGAGCTTGCTAAGACGGTAGGCGTAGATTTCCTCCCGTTGCCCGACATGCGCGAGGCCATACGCAACGCACGCGAGAGCGGGGCAATACCTATATTAGCGCACCCGGCCCGCGCCGAACCTGGCTTCCAGCCCCCCAACCAGGAGACCCTCAACGCCATGATCGAGGGCGGGCTGATGGGTTTCGAGGTGTGGCACCCCTACCATTCGGCCTACGACGTGGCATGCTACCTGAAGCTATGCACCGAGCGCGGTCTCCTGACCTCTAGCGGCTCCGACACCCACGCGCCCAACGATCAGCGCCGCAGGCTTACCCAATGGCCCGTGCGATACAGCCAGAAGTTGCTTGAGGCGTGTGGGGTGCGCGTGGAGGGAGCGGAAGATTGAGCCAGTTTCAGTGGTTCTTGTCGAGGATCAACCTGGGGACGCTGCTTGACCTGGTGGCCGTCACCTTGATCTTCTACTGGCTGCTGGCCGTCGTGCAGGGCACCCGCGCCGTACAGTTGGTCAGGGGCATCATCATCCTGTGGCTGGCCTCGGCCTTCTTCTCCACCGTCTTCCAGCTTACCACCCTCACCTGGCTCATACGCAACTCCGGGCTGGCCTTGCTGGTCGCCATACCCATCATCTTCCAGCCGGAGCTACGCAGGGCGTTGGAGCAGCTTGGGCGCACCGGCACCTGGTTCAACAGGTCGCTGGTCGGCGGGCAAAACGTAGTCGAGGCGATGATAGACGAGGTAGTTGCCGGTTGCGAGCGCCTTGCCCGTAATAAGCATGGCGCGCTCATCGTCATAGAGAGGCAGACAGGCCTCCAGGACTACATTGACAAGGGCGTACCCATTGACGCCGAAGTGTCGCGCCAATTGCTGCGCACCCTCTTCTATCCAAACTCGCCCATGCACGACGGGGCGGTTATCATCCGCAACAATCGTATAGTAGCCGCAGGCACCGTGCTGCCACTTTCGGATAACGTCCCCAATTCTGCGGCCTATGGCACTCGCCACCGGGCCGCGCTCGGTATAACCGAGTTCTCCGATGCCGTCGCCGTAGTCGTCAGCGAGGAGCGAGGGGTCATTTCCCTTGCCGCAAATGGCCGGTTGGTACCCAACCTCGCGCCTGACCGCCTACGCAATTTGCTGATAGAGCTTTTCCGCGTCAAAACCCCCAAGCAACAAGAACCGCCCCAATGAACCAGAACCAAGTACCGAGTACCGAGTACCGAGTGCTGAGTAGCGAGTACCGAGTAATTTGTGAAGTCACCTCGCATCTTCTTAGGAGTTATGAGTGGCTAAGATAGAGCGGTTTGAGGACTTGCAGGCTTGGAAGAAAGCTCGTGCGCTGACACGCTCCATCTATGAAACCACCAAACACGGAACTTTCGGTCAAGACTATGGCCTTTCCAGGCAAATACAACGTGCCTCTGTTTCGATTATGTCCAATATTGCGGAAGGCTTCGAGCGTCGTACCCCAGGAGAGTTCTGCCAGTTTCTTACAATAGCAAAAGCCTCTTGTGCCGAACTTCGTTCTCAACTTTATGTCGCTCTAGATGTCGGTTATCTGAGCCAGGACATGTTTGACGAACTCTCCGAACAAGCAGATGAAGTAGCCCGCATAATAAGCGGGCTACGCACATCAGTAGAAAGAAAAAGAAACGAAGACCAAAACAAGAAATAGCTCAGCACTCAGCACTCAGCACTCGGTACTCGGTACTCGGTACTCGGTACTCGGTACTCGGTACTCGGTACTCGGTACTCGGTACTCGGTACTCGGTACTCGGTACTCGCCACTCACGCACATTCTTCCTCCAAGCTCCGCCGCACTTCCGACATGGCAGCGCGCAGGCCGCGATTCACTGTCCGTTTGCTGCGCCCACTCAATGCGGCTATCTGGCGGGTTGACAGCCCTTCAGCGAAACGGAGATTGAGCCAATGCTTTGCCTCTTTACTCACCGACCTGGTGCGCTCGTCCCATGCCTCCCTGCTCTCCACTTCCTCGAGTCGAGCGTCCATTAACGCGTATGTGCTCTTCGCGGGCGGCTCGGCGGCCTCGTCCTCACCATGATGGCGCGAACGTATGCCTCTCTTCCGCCTGCTATGCGTGGCCTCACGAACGTAATGGCCGAGCCGCCACTGCATCACCTTTGCAAGGTACACCGCGAAAGGTGCGCGGCTCGGCTCCCAGTGTTCCAGCAATTCGCAGAAGACCAGGAACGCCTGCTGCTCAACATCCTCCGGCTCGATTGATATATCATCAGGGGCAATCCTGGCCGCCATCCGCTTGGCGGGCAGCGCCATCCTGTTTATCCGCGCCCGGTACGTCAAGAATAGGCTGTTACGCGCCTCCCTGTCCCCTCCCCTGGCAGCCCAGGCAAGCTCCTCCATTGATTCACTCAGCCTCTTACTCGTCTCATTCGCTCTCATTCTAGTATCCTATCCTCTCATCTCTAACACGCAATACCGGCTACTCAAAGCAATAGCCAGGCACTCTCAGGATAGAACATTTATTCTAAAATGTGAATTGCACTTAACGGTAGAAATTGAGAAAGGAAGAAAAACAGTAAGAGGAATTGGCCGAATTCAGGCAGGAAAACAATACCTAACTTTATTCACTGGCTCTTCACATGCAGCCGCAGCTAAAATGAGCAAATGCCAGGTCCAACCATGTCATTCTGAGTGCATCACTAACAAAGAAATGTCTCTGTAGGGGCGACCCGGTGGGTCGCCCGGGGTGGGGTG
>DASWMJ010000021.1:0-21992 GCA_036399775.1 Chloroflexia bacterium
ACGCGAGAATAAAGGATCTGACGTCATTCAGGGAATTCAAAGAGGCCTTGCAAACATACGGTCTCCAGCAGTGGGCATCGCAGTATGGAGCGAGGCGAGAAGATTGGCGCCCACCTTCTGAACAGCGGTCGGTCACTGACGTTATTCAGGGTTTGTTCGATAAACTCAACCTCGAAAGCGCGCGCCCGCAGCTTATGGCTCCCCTCGACCCCAAATTCGTATCTGACGACTTCTTCGGCCTCGACGACCAGAAGTTTGCCGATACATGTGATGCCCTCACTGCGTCGAACGCGATAATAGTTATAGACGCTATCTCGCTCTTCCATCCCGACCTGAGGGAACGGCTGATTCAATCCGGCATAACCGACGAGAAGAGCGTTTCTACCCTCACCTTTTCTCCGGTGGACCCCAGCGCTATTCACGTCAACCAGTTGGTCGAGCAAATGGCACAGGTAGCCCTGGTCAGGGCATTCAAGCGCTTCAAATCCGATTTCGACCAACGTTGTGAGTTCGGCATTGGCGACTTATTGGCTATGCAACGTTGGCTCTACTCAAGAGGCAAGAGCGCAGCGGATAGCGAGAATAATAAGAGGCCCCGCGACAGTAACCGCAGCGAGGCTCGAAAAGTAGGAGAGCAAAACGGAGGGATACAGGGTGCCATCAACAACCTCATCTAAGGAAGGCATTCTTTATACTTTCTACTCGTATAAGGGTGGCGTTGGCCGCTCGATGGCCCTCGCCAATATTGCCGAGTTGATGTACCGGGTCGGCCTCAAGGTCTTGGTTATCGATTGGGACCTGGAGGCTCCAGGGCTTGAGCGCTATTTCCCCCTGGACCCGGACAGCGTCTTGCGCCAGCCGGGCCTCATTGACATGTTGCTTAAGTATAAAGAGAACATGACCAGGGTGTTGCCGAAAGGTACTTTGCCCTTTGAAGCGCCCGAACCATATTTCATCAACGTCTACCCCGAAGAGAAAAGCGCGGGGCAACTCTTGCTGTTGACAGCCGGGCGACGCCTGGGTGTCGGCGACTTCGCTTCGTATTCCCGGCAGGTGCGCGATTTCGATTGGAAGGATTTTTACGACAACTGGGAAGCCGAGTTCTACTTCAATTGGCTGCGTAAGAAATTCGAGGACGCAGTAGACGTAGTCTTGATAGATAGCCGCACGGGCGTTACCGAGATGGGAGGCGCCAGCATCTACCAGTTCGCCGACGTGGCCGTACTCTTCTGCGGGACCAGCACTCAAAATCTGGACGGCATCGTGCAGGTAGCCAAGAGCTTTGGGCGTCCTCTCGTAGAGCAGGCCCGCGGCCGTCCCCTGCCTATGTTGATAGTGCCCTCGCGAGTGGAAAACCGGGCAGGAGGCCGTGAAGGCCAGGCCCTGCTTGATACCTTTCGCAATAACTTTACCCACAACTTCGAATCTTACCTTTCAAGTGAGTTGGGCGACGATCCGACCTTCCTATGGAAATTGAAGATACCCTACGTACCTCTCTATGCTCTGAGCGAGAGGGTCGCGACGCGTGAGCCGGACCAGCAGAACGATGAGACGGAAACCCTGGTCATCGCCTATGCCAACCTCGCATCCGCCATGGCCCACCTCGCCCCGGAGGATAAGGCATCTTACGGGTCGCTTGCTCAGGCTATGGAAAGATTGGGTAAGGTGGTAAGCAGAGAGCACCCGGCAGGCAGTACTGCGGAAGCTATGGAGTTATCACCGGCCTCTACGGGTGGAGATGGAGTTACCGGCGCGAGCGGGGACCAGCCGTTATCGCTTCTCCTACCGTTCGATATTAGAGAGAGCGTCCCCCGCTTCCAGCCACCACCCTCCCCCTATCCAGGTACGGGACCATATCGAGCACAGGATGAACACTTCTATGGCCGCACCGCTGAAACCAGGCGGATGGTGCAGGACCTGGTAACCGGCGACTTCATACTGGTGCTGGGGCCGTCAAGCTCAGGCAAATCGTCGCTCCTTGCGCCCGGCCTGGTGCCCGCCGTCCTGGGCAGTACATATTGGAAGCCGGCTTTTTGGGCGGTATTAGAGATGCGCCCCGGCCCGGAGCCTGTACATACGTTCGGGCGATTGCTGGAATGTGATTTAGACAATGGCACCGGCCCCGTCCAGGCTGTCACCGGCTGGCTCGAAGCGCACCGGCCCGCCCAACGCCTCTTACTTGTGGTGGACTCGTTTGAAGAAATCTTCCGCCTGGCGTCCCCACAGGAGCGGTCCAGGTTCATAGATATCATAAGAGAGCTTTACCAATCCGGGACGTGCGCCGTAGTGGTAGGCTCCCGGTCAGATGTGCGGGCCGAGCTTCAGGCGCACAATTTATGGCCTGAAAGCGATGATTACTTGATCGAGCTTACCCCTCTTGAGGGTGACAACTTACGCACGGCTATCCGCCAGCCCGCCGACGATCTGGGAGTCGCGATTGACCCAGAACTGGTGGAGAGGTTGATAGCCGATGCCGGTAACGAGCCTGGCAGAATGCCGCTGCTTCAGGCGACCCTGCGGCTGCTATGGGATAAGATTGAGAGGCGAACCATACGGCTGAGCGCGTACGAGCGACTCGGCGGCACACAGGTCATGGGGCTGGTGGCCGCTATCGCTCCTGAGGCAGATAAGGTTTTGGCCGCCCTCGGTCCTGGGCAGCAAGAGATCGCCAGGCGAATGTTGATCCGCCTGGTGCAGTTTGGTTTTGGGCGGCCCGATATCAGCCGCCAACAACCTGTGAGCGCGTTGCAGGCGGTAGGCGACGATCCCCAACTCTTCACGGAGACCCTCACCGCTCTCTCGGATGGGCACCTGGTAGTGCTGGACTCCCACGATGGTGGCGGTAAAAACCTGCCAGTGCCAACAGTTGATTTGGCGCATGCGGCGCTGGTGCAAGGCTGGCCTATCTTGCGGAAATGGATCAACCACCTGCGTGACGCCGAAATTAAGAGGCGGAAGCTTGAGGATAGAGCTAACGAATGGGTACGCCTGGGTAAGGGAGAATCTGGACAATTGGACCTGGGTGAGAGCCAGGAAGCCGAAGAGTGGCTTGCAGACCCGGCGGCAAAGGAACTCGGATACAGCCAGCTCCTGGTAGACCTGGTGCAGACGAGTAAAGCTACCCAGCAAGCTGCTCGTGACCGCGAAGTGAAGCAAGCCAGGCGTCTGGTTTATGCCATAGCAGCAGCAGCAATATTTGGGCTTGCATTTATCGTGTTCGTATTTGCATCCCTGGCTTTGACCCTAAATGCGCAGAGACAATTCGCTGACGTACAGAAACAAATCGCTGAAAGAGAGGGGAAACTCGATCGTGCGCGGACTTTTGCCAGGATATCTTTGGACGCGATAGATACTGACCCCGAGCTGAGCCTGCTATTAGCTATGGAAGCGGTCTCGACGACACATGACCTTAAAAATAACGGCATAGTGCTCCCTGAAGCAGAGAACGCTTTGCACCAGGCTCTTTTGAACTCGCGAGTCCGCAGGGCCTTCGTTGACAAGGCCGCCCTCCCCGATGCCGTTCTAACCGGGATTGCTTACAACTCGACGGGTTGCACAAAAGACGAACCAACTAACTGCTTTGTGGTTACCACAGACAGCAAAGGTTTCATCAGAGTATGGAACACCACTGATGGGCTGCCAATCAAGAAGTGGCAGTACTCTCCAAAGACAAGTTGCCAACCAAGGAACTCCCCCACCCTCGATCCTAAGAAGATCAACAACGTATCATTCAGCGGCGATGGCCAATACATGATTACAGCCGGCGATGATTGTACGGCGCAGGTCTGGGTGGCAGCGCAGGTCTGGGATCCCAGCATTCCTGACCCCACCCCGGTAGCCAGCCTGGTGGGACACGAAAATCAGGTCTGGAACGCCTCCCTGAACAACGATGGCACCAGGGCCGTTACCGCCAGCGGTGACGGCACAGCCAGGGTCTGGAGTTTGGACAAGCTTGAGACTGCGCCCGTGATCTCGGCGGTTCGCAATCTAACTCATGATAAGGGCCAACCCCCCCCACTGGCTGACGCTAAGTTCAGTCCCAATGACCTATATATCGCCACTACCGGCTCCGACCGGCAGACAATCTTATGGAGGGCGAGCGACGGGCTGGAGATAACGAGGCTGCAAGGCCATACCGAGACTGTGTGGAGCGTTGCCTTCAGTCCGATTATTACCTCTTCGACCGAGCTAACTTTAGCGACGTGCGGCGATGACGGTTCGCTCCTGCTCTGGAACGTAAGCCTGAACACTCCGAAGCTTAGCGTTAGCTCGCAGGTTTCAAGAACGCTGCAAGTGCTCAACGGCGGTTGGAATCGTGTCTTATTCAACTCAGATGGAGAGTACGTCCTTGCCGGTGGTGACAATAACAACGCATCGGTAGTGAGGGTGCATGAAGCAGGGGCTGGCCCAGACGTAATTCCTTTGCTCGGCCACAGCAGGGCGGTAAGAGCGGTAGCCTTCAGTCCCGCCGGTGATCGTGTTGTCACAGCCTCCGAGGACAGCACCGTGCGCCTGTGGGATTGGTCTATACGAGGCACCGAGGAACTTCCTACTCTGAGTGTCAGCCCAGGCTCTCCCACGGGAATAAACGACGTCTCTTTCAGCCCGGATGGCAAAGGCATCGTAACGGCAAACGATGATGGCAGGGTCACTTTATGGAGATTCCCAACAGATACATTCTCTATAACGTCAACCATGACTCTCTTCAAGTCCCTGGACGGGAAGGCCGGGGCGGTCAATACAGCCGTGTATAGCTCTGATAGTTCGAATATTCTCAGCGCACACAAAGATCGGACAGTCAATATCTGGGACGTTGCGTCCGGTACTCGGCGTGTCCCCTTTCCTATCCCTCAACACAGAAACCCTGTAGTTAGCGCGGAGTATAGTCCCGATGGAAAACGCATAGTCACGGCCAGGAATCTGACAATCGCGGATAGAAACGTTATAAGCCCAAGCGCGGCCATAGTTTGGGATATCGCCCCCGCAGACCCTACCAAATACAACCCCACGTACCTTGAACTCCCGCTTGCGGAGGCGCATATCACTTGCGCGGTCTTCGATCCAACAGGCAGCTTCGTCGCGACCTGTAGCGATAACAGTGGCGAAGAGGGTTACTTAACGATATGGGACGTAAGCCAGAGGGTCGCCCTGTCGAAGATAGTCGCCCATTTTGGTCCCGTACTTGGAGCAGATTGGAGCAACAACGGAGAGATTGTAACAGTAGGCCAGGATTGGACGGGGAAAATATGGAAGGTCGCACCACCCTTTGACCGTATAACCGAGTCAAGAACGTTGAGCGGGCATATCAGCGCAGTCACATCCGTAGCGTTCAGCCTGGATGGTAAACAGATAGTGACATCCAGCTCGGATGGCACAGCAAGGGTGTGGGATATAGAGGGCGATACAGAGAGGGCGATTTTGCGAGGCCATACTTATGAGGGCCATGTCGGTAGAGTGCGCGTAGCAGCACTTAGCCCGGACGGATCAATCATTGCTACGGCGGGCGAGGATGGCACCGTGCGCCTCTACCTGAACGATATAGACATGCTCATGGCTCTTGCGAAGAGCCGTGTCACTCGCACCCTTACACCTAAAGAGGAAAACATCTACCTGGGCAAAAAATCTCCATCTCTCACACCAATTCCGCGTCCATGAAGCCCCACACCGGCTGATCTCCCTATATTTCGCGAGCGTGCGGCCACTATTTTGTCCCCGTAACCGGAGGTTTATCCATGAGCCAACTCCAGCCCCGTGAATACCAAGCCGCGCAAGACGCCCTGCTTGATGCTTTCCCAAGCGTCCCTAGCTTGACCCAAATGGTCAAGTATGCCCTTGGCCTGAATCTGGCTAGCGAGGTCGACATTTCTCAGGCTCTGAAATACGTCGTCTATTATCTGCTTCAGTACACGGAATCTCGTGATAAGTCTATCAAGCTAATATCCGGGGCGCGCGAGGCTAATCCCACGAACGAGAAGCTCCTTCGACTTGCATCTCAATTTGGCGTCGCCCCCAAGACCGATGCATTAGAGCGGTACATCGTTCAGAGCAACCCCTCGGTCAATGTCTCGGCATGGCGCAAAAACGAGGGGCAAGTTGAGGCGAATGTATGCCGCATCAAGGTAGTCACCAACCAGGGCGTTAGCTGGAGCAGCGGCTTCCTGGTGGGACCTGATGTGATTATCACCAACTACCACGTCGTGGAACCTTTGATCCTGGTGACTGAAGGGAAATCCAGCCCTTTTGGTAGCCAGATTAAATGGCAGGACGTGGTCGTGCAGTTTGATTACAAGAGCGCGTCCAACGGCGAGGTTACAAACACAGGCCGCGAAGTGCGCTTAGCAAGTGATGGCCCCTGGCAGCTGGATTCCAGCCCCTACAGTCCGCTCGATAAGCAGGTCAACGACCTGAACACGCCCCGGCAGCCGGATCACCTCGATTATGCTCTACTGCGATTAAGCGCCAGGGTTGCTGACGACCTCATTGGCGTAGGTCCAGATGCGGTTCCACGCGGCTGGCTTACACCCAACCCCGATTACGACTTCAACACAAATTCGCCCCTCATTATCATGCACCACCCCCTGGGTAAACCCATGGAGATAGCAGGCGACGCCATAATTGGCCGCAACTCCAACCAGACACGAGTCCGCTACCGCACAAACACCGAGCACGGTTCATCCGGCGCGCCATGTTTCAACTTCAGCTGGGACCTGATCGCGCTACACCACAGCGGCGACCCCAACTACGCCCCCCTCTACCACCCCGAATACAATGAAGGTATTCCATTCGCTGCTATTCTCCAGCTTATGGAGCAGCGAGGCACCATAAAATACCTGGGGGCTGGCGCTGCATAGGCGAGGGATCAAACAGGCAGGGATCCTGATTTCTCGAAGAAACAAAACCCCTCCCCGCGTGGGGAGGGGTTGAGGTCGGGTGTTAGGGGTCGCCTCACCTTTTTGATTTGTTTTACAGGTCGCTCACTACTCGGCCCGACCTACCTCAGCGCCCGCTCATAGTTTGGCAGGCAGGGAAGAAGGTGTTAGCCACGATCTTGGCCGTCTGCCCCCTGGTGATCTCCACCGCCGGGCGGAAGTATGGCCGGTTGCCCTCCACACATGGCTCCCCCGCCCCACCACAGGCGTACCCGCCCATGATGCTCCGCGTAGCCAGCCTCTCTATCCACACGTAGAAGGGGCTGCCCGATGTCACGTCTTCAAACGTCCGGCTGTTTATTCCCTCGTTGAACCCTGCAGAGTTGGACACGATCTTGGAGAGTTGCCCCCTCGTAGCGTTGGCTTCCGGCCTGAAGAACGAAGCGTTCGTCGGCATGCACGTCTCTCCGGGATCGGGGCAGGGATAGCCGCTCACTATGCCCCTGTGGCTGAGCCTGTTGACCGGCGCGTAGAACGTGCTGCCTGGAGGCACGTCGTCGTATATCTGCCCGCCTGGATCGTCTGCGAAGCCTGCCGCGTTGGACACCATCTTGGCTATCTGTCCTCTAGTCACATTGTTATTGGGTCGGAATGTGCCATCTGAGTAGCCGGAGACGATGCCCCGGCACACCAGGCACCGCACGTATGGATAGAAAGTGCTGCCTTCCGGCACGTCGCTGAACTGCATCGAGCAGGCTGTGGGCGGTATCGCCGTAGCTGTAGCTGCGCTTGCGGTAGCCGTAGCGACTGCGGGTGTGCTGGTTGCCATGCCCGTAGTAGGCGTGCCCACTATCGAGGTTGGGGCGACCGTCACTGTCGACGTGCTAGCCACCGGGGTTGACGTGCTGCCAGGCGTATTGGTCATCACAGGCAGCGCCGTGTTCGTCGGTATAGTCGTTGAGCTAGCTATAGCGCTGGGCGTGCTAGTGAGCACAGGCGGTATCGTCGCCGTCACGGTTACGGGTATGGTTGGCAGCACGGAGGTAGAGGTGGCGGAAGGCTGGACCGGCGTATTTGTGGCTGTAGGCGGCACCGCCGTGTTGGTAGAAGTAGGTGGCGCTGCCGTAGCCGAAGGGGTAGCCCCTGCGCACGGGCCTGTATAGTGCTCTATCAAGTCCGGCGTCGAGCTAGAGGCCTGGGAACCCACCGCCCACACGTTGTTAGCGGACAAAGCCACCACCCCATACAGGATGTTGCTCTCGGCGGAAGGGTTGGCGGTGGGCACGATGCTCCACGCCGAGCCGTTCCATCTCATAGCTATCGTGCGGGTGCGGAAGGGCGAGGTCGGTTCCCTGTGAGATCCCACGGCCCACACGTCGTTAGCCGAAGCAGCAGCTACCCTTTCTAGCAGGTCTGTCCCCGCGCCAAGATTAGGGCTGGGCACGATGCTCCACGCGCTGCCGTTCCAATGCATTGTCAGCGTCTGGGCCGCGCCGAAGATGGAGCCGGAAAAGCCCACTGCCCATATGTCATTAGCCGCGAGCACCGATATAGAGTTCAGTTGCGTGGGCGTAGAGCCGAGGTTGGGCGTGGGGACGATGCTCCATGCGCTGCCGTTCCACCTGATTACGAGGTTATGTGTCTGGTTAGTCGTCGTGTTTACAGTGTAGCCGACTGCGTATGCGTCGGTGGCCGAGATTGCGTCCACGTCGGTCAGGAAAGAGTGTACGTCTGAGCCAAAAGCCGGGCCTGGCACTACATTCCACTGGGAGCCGTTCCAACGCTCGATGTACGTCTGGAAGTTGGGAACGCCATTGCGATTTCCTACGGCCCATACGTCGTTGGCGGACGCCGCATCCGCACCGAGCAGGTAAGTGTTGGTCGTGCCTGTCGAGCCGGGGTCGCTCACGATGCTCCATGTCGAGCCATTCCAATGCTCGATCAACGTGTGGTATCGGCGTGGCTCGCCGTCGTCAAGATTGTACCCGACGGCCCATATGTCGGTAGCCGATACTACCGTTACGTCGTGCAATTCAGCCAGGTTTGGGAACTGTGGGCTGGGACTTGGCACGTGGCTCCAGACAGAGCCATCCCAGTGAGCCACGTATGTCCCGCGCCCGGTGCCCGCCCCGTACCCTACGGCCCAGATGTCGTTAGCCGACACTGCCGCCATGTCCAGGAATGTGCCGATGCCCGGAGAAGCCACAACCTCAAATGGCACGCAGGTTGGCGGTGTAGCGGTCGAGGTAGGAGGGCCGGTCGTATTGGTGGCTGTGGGCGGCGCGACGGTATTCGTGCGCGTGGCGGTCGCGGGCAGTGCCGTAGAGGTATTCGTGGGAGGCACGGGCGTGTTGCTGGGTGGTACTGCCGTATAGGTAGGGGTAATCGTAGGCGTTTGCGTCGGGCACAGGCTGTTGGTGAACCTCTCTGAGAGTATCTGGCCCCTGAATGCTACCGTCTGTGCGCCGCCTGCCCAAACATCGTTGGCGGAAAGTGGCGAAACGGCGTTGAACCCAAAAGCTGTTCCATTAGCCGAGTTGTTAGCGGCGGGCACCAGGGCCCATGCCGAGCCGTTCCAGCGCATCGCCAATGGCCGGTATCCTCCTTGCGTGGTATTGACAGCGCTGCCTACAGCCCATACATCGTTGGCGGCCCGCACGCTCACGTCATATAAGATCTGGTTGGAAGAATTCGCGGGCACCGGCGCGGGCACGTTGGCCCATGCTGTGCCATTCCAATGTAAGATAATTGACTGGTTCTCTGAGTAGCCTACAGCCCAAACATCGTTGGCGGCGGACATTGATACACCCTGTAGATAGTGATCCACGGTCGCGCCATACGGGTTGGGGCTGGCGACTACGCTCCACGCGCTGCCATTCCAGTGCATTGTCAGCGTCTTTCGCACTATTGGTGTGATATTCGTCACAACTGCCTCCCCAACCGCCCATATATCGTTGGCCGACAAAGCGGACACTTCGTATAACAGCTCGCCGGAGTTGGCGATGGCGGGGCCTGGGATGACGCTCCAGCTCGTGCCGTCATAATGCACGAACAAAGCATCGAGTTGTGCGTTTTCGCCCACCGCCCAAATGTCGTTAGCCGAAACGGCGGTCAGGCCGTAGAGCGTGCCGGAAGTGGCAGCGCCTGGGATGGTAGCCAGGCTCCATTGTGTCCCATCCCAGTGTTGGATAAAGGCCTTGCCCAACCCTACGCCATTGCCTACGGCCCACACGTTGTTAGAGGCAACCGCTTCGACATCCTGCAAGTAGAGGGTGCTCGTCGGGAAAGGATCAGGGTTGGTTGTCACGCTCCACTGGGTCCCATTCCAGTGCATGGCTAGCTGCTTGCCCGGCGTGCTTTGCGACACCTGAGACATGCCCACGCCCCATACGTCGCTGGCGGAAATGGCGTCGAGGCCTAGAAATTCGCTCTGTAGTCCCTGGGCAGGTGCTTCCACTACGTTGAAGCCATTATCCACGCATTCCTGTGGCACGCCCGGCTGTGGTGCCTTTGGCGCATGTCCCTGTGTACCCTTGCCTGCGGGCGCGCCTGCCCCCTGTGATATTGGTGCCCCCGCGAAGGCCACCCCACCCATCAGGGCCGCTCCAACGAGCAGGCCCACCATTGTGGATAGAGAGGTGGTGAGTAATTTGAGTTTCATTGCTTTACTGCTCCTTTTTCTTGGTTATTGGTTAGTTGTGATAATTGATGTCGAATTACTGCTCAAGCGCCGCCAGGTTCGCCTCGATCTGCTCGCGCACCCCGGCGTCCTCGATAAGCTCATAAGCCTTCTGGTAGCTGGCAACGGCCTCTTCCTTGTCCCCAAAGAGCGCGTAAGCCTCCGCCCGGTGGTAATAGGCCACCCCGTCCTGCGGGTCGAGTATGATCGCCTGGTCGAAGTCCGCGATGGCGAGGTTGTATTCGCCCTTCTCCGTATAGGCCAGTCCCCGGTTGCGCCATGCTACCTGGTCGTTCTCGTTGAGCTTGATGCCTTCGGAGAAATCCGCGATTGCCGCGTCTGTCTCGCCGGTCTGAGCGTACACCCGCCCACGATTCACGTAGGCTTCCTGGAAGTCCGCCTTCACCTCTATCGCCTCGCTGTAATCCGCAACGGCATTCTCGGCGTCGCCCAGGTTCTCGTAGGTCAGCGCCCGGTTGTAATAGGCGAGCGCCATGCTGGGGTCGGCCTCTATCGCCGCGCTGAACTCCGCGATAGCGCCCTCCATGTCGCTACCCTGCGCCATCTGCCTGCCTTTCTCCATGTGCTCCTCAGCTTCCTTCGCCTTCCCACCAACGGGCACCGAGGTAGGCTGCACATCTGTCATGCCTGTGGGCGTGGGAGGCGCTTCCCCTCCACCGCAAGCCACCGCAGAAACCAATATGACCCCCAGGGCTAATAGCGCCGAGACCCTGTGCAGGTAATTGTTGACCGTTCCGCGCCGAAGTTGATTGTTGGTTGTCATTTCGTCCCTCCTATATATTTTTGCTACAAGCCGATGTGGTAAAATCACAAGGACCTTATAGCCGCGAGGGACCCATAGCCTCAACGATTTTTTTAGGCGTTTGTTAGTCTCTTGTTAGTCCTTTCTTTGCACGAGAGAAGTCAGAAATCAGAAATCAGAAGTCAGAAGTTAAAAACTACTACTTCACCAACAAAATCGGCACAGGAAGGCCGACCCACCATTCCTGTCATCCTTCGCTTCGCTCAGGATCATCCTCCTAAGCAATCACTTCCCAACCGACGACTTCTAACTTCTAATTTCTAACTTCTGATTTCTGATTTCTGATTTCTAACTTCTACCAGGAGCCGATATGAGCCTGGAAGAGTTTCGCAACCGGGTACGCGACCTACGACGCCCAACGGGAGAGTCGCAGGAAGCGCTAGCCCGCGCCCTGGGCATGCACCCCACCGTCCTGAGCAGCAAGCTCAACGGCACAGGCGCGAGCCTATCCAACCCCGAAACCAAAAAGATAATCCAGACCCTGGCCGAGTGGGACGGCATCACCACCCGCGCGGAGGCAGTAGAACTGCTCACCCTCCTTAACCTCAAAGCCAGCCTCTTCAGCGCGGAAGAATGGGACTCGCCGCCCCTCTCCCGCCTTGAGAAAGGGAGCGCGCCATCTCCCGGTCTCGCGTTCTCTCCAACAGGCGACATACCCGGCACCCCCCAGCACAACCTCCCCAACCCCGCCACTCCCCTGGTAGGCCGCGCGCGAGAAGTCGAGGTAGTAAGCAACCTCCTGCGCCAGACCGATGCGCGCCTCGTAACCCTTACCGGCCCAGGCGGCACGGGCAAGACCCGCCTCGCCATTCAGATAGGCAAGTCCCTCCTCGGCCACTTCTCAGGTGGAGTATTCCTCGTCTCCCTCGCCCCCATCACCGACCCCGCGCTCGTGCCCTCCGCGATAGCCCGCGCTCTGGGTGTCAGGGAAGCGGGTAGCCGCGCCCTTGAAGACACGCTGAAGGACGTACTGCGCGACAGGCACCTCCTCCTAATCCTGGACAACTTCGAGCAGGTAACTCCGGCTGCCTCCCACATAGGCGATCTCCTCGCGGCTGCCCCCGACCTCAAGGTGCTGGTGACGAGCAGGGCGCTGCTGCGTCTCTACGGTGAATACGAGTTTGTAGTGCCTCCGCTCGCCCTCCCCGACCGCACCCCAGGCGCGCTTCTCTCCCCACCAGACATGCTCAAGTTCCCCGCCGTGTCCCTCTTCGTCCAGAGAGCGCGCGCCGCCAAAGCCAGCTTCGAGCTTACCCCCGCGAACGCCCCCGCCGTAGCCGAGATATGCGCCCGCCTGGACGGCCTCCCCCTCGCGATGGAGTTGGCCGCCGCCCGCGTCAAGCTCTTCTCCCCCCAGGCGATGCTCTCGCGCCTCGGCAGCCGCCTCACCTTGCTCACCGGCGGCGCGCGCGACCTCGACCCCCGCCACCAGACCCTCCGCAGCGCCATTGATTGGAGCTACAACCTCCTCGACGCGGACGAACAAGCCCTCTTCGCTAGCATCTCCGTCTTCGCGGGCGGCTGCACCCTGGAAGCAGCCGAAGCGGTGGCCAGGGGTCAGGGGTCACGGATTAGGGATCAGGAACCAGAAGCGGAAGCGCAGACCTCCCCGGCGCATAAATCCCTGACCCCTGGCCCCTGGCCCCTGACCCCTATACTGGACAAGCTGGCTTCGCTAGTAGACAAGAGCATGTTGCGTCAGGAGGAAGATGAGAGCGGCGAGCCTCGTATCGAGCCTCGTATTATGATGCTGGAAACAATCCGCGAGTACGCCCTGGAGCAACTGGCGGCGTCGGGCCAGGAGGGCGAGATACGTTGCCGCCATCTTCTCTACTTCACCGAGTACGCGGAGGCCGCCCAGAAGCACCTGCGCGGCCCTGAGCAAGCCATTTGGATGGCGCGGCTAGAGCGTGACCATGACAACTTGCGCGCCGCGCTCACTTGGGCGTGCCGCGAGGAGGACGAGGGTGGGGATGCGGCCCTGGCCCTACGCCTGGTAGCCGCGCTCTGGTTCTTCTGGTACGGCCACGGCCACATGAGCGAGGGCCGGGCCTGGCTCAACAGGGTCTTAGCCCTTGACCTGGCCAGCACAGACCCGGCCATGCGCGCAGGCGTCATGAACGCGGCAGGCATCCTGGCCGGGCAGCAGAGCGACTACGGGGAGGCCATGTCCTGGACCGAGCAGGCCCTCAACCTGCGGCGCGAACTGGCCGACACGCAGGGGGTCGCCAACGCCCTCAACAACCTGGGCGAGCTGGCCCACCACACGGGCGACTACGAGCGGGCCTCCGGTCTACTGGCGGAGGCGCTAGAGTTGCAGCGTGAGCTTGGCAACCGCCGCGGCGTGGCGTTCGCGCTGGGCAATCTGGCCCTCCTGGCGCAGAGCATGGGCGACTATGACCGGGGCATCACCCTGATAGCGGAAACGGTGGAGATTACCCGGGAACTAGGTCACTGGGCGGGCCTCGCCAACGCCCTCGATGCGATGGGCTACATGGAAACGCAACGGGGCAACATCACCGAGGCCGAATCGCTCCTCAGACGAGGCATGGAACACTGGCGCGAGCTAGGCGACAAAGCGGGCATCGCCATCACGACCGGCCACCTGGGGCAGGTGGCGCTAGCGCGGGGCGACCTTGCAGAAGCCGAGAGTTTGCTGCAAGAGAGCCTGACCCTCCACCACGACCTCCATGACAGGCGCAACATCGCCAACAACCTGCAAGCGTTAGCCGCGCTCGCCCTCAAACGAGGGGACGCCGAAAGGTCGGTCTCCTTGCACAGCGCGGTGGAAGCCCTCTACCACCAGATAGGCGCACCCATCCCCCTGAACCAGAAGATGCAGCAGTCCCGCGACCTGGAAACTGCCCGCCTCTCCCTCCCACCCGACACCTGGGAGACCGCCTGGGCGGCAGGTCAGAAGCTAACCCCCGGCGAAGCTGTGCAACTCGGCCTCACCAGCGGTCCGCTCACGGTTAGCATAAAACGCCTGGCATAGAGGTAAAGCAAACGCATCTATTCCCTTACAAAAGCCTCTATCCAATAACAGTACCCACTACTCTCTTTCATTCGGATAAATATAGACCCACGAGTTACCACCGGCGATGAAAATACCGGCATCGCCAAACCCCTGATCCCTAACCCCTGACCCCTAGCCCAGAATGGTACGCATCCTGCTCTCAATTCAGTTGAATCTGTAAAGGAGGCCGACGCACATGGTCAAGAAAGGTGAAGAGCAGGTCAGCAGCATGGATTCTCCCCGCCAGGGCGAGAAGCGCAACCCCGACGACCCGAAGATCAAGCACAAGGGTGAAGGCTCGCAGAGCGCGCGGCGCGGCAAGCCGTCCGAGGGCAGCAGCAAAGGTTAGTTGAGCAACAGGAGGCCGTGATGGCGAAACAAGGACAGCACAACGACGACTCTCAAGACAGCGACAAATCGAAGGGGCCGAACAACCCCTCCAAGAGCGTGACGGTCACCACAGGGTCATACAAGAAGCAGGAGACCTACCAGCAGCAGGCGGCTGAGCACAAAAACACAGACCCGCAGCCCCAAGCCGCCAAGAACGAGTGGAACGAGGACACCCGCGACAAGCCGACCATAGAGGACAGCCCACGAGCGCGTGACTCCGACATCACCGGCGGGCGCAGTGGCAGCGACTCCAATGCCAGCAAAGGCACGCAGGGACACTGATATGGGCAGACCTACATTTCCCGAAGAGTCGGCAAGCACACCAAGCGAGCCGCACCCCGAAAAGTACCAGGGAGACCTCAACCCTGAGCCGATGGCCGGGCTGAACGAGGGCGTGCTAGGCGAGCACCCTGAGAAGGGCGACAACGTCCGCACCGCCTACGATGTCAAGGAACTGCACAGACGGCTACAGGACTTCCAGGACGACGACCTGAAGCAGATCCCCGTCCTCCCCGACGAAAGCCGCCTTGAGCAGGGCGCTACCTACATTGACCTGGGCGAAGACGACCCGCAGGAGTTCACCGCCAGGGGCGATATGCTGGCAGGCAAACACAACTGCTACGTGCCCAAGAGCGAAGTAGACTACCAGCTATGGAACCGTCTGATCGGCGTAGACAACCCCGAACGCACAGGCGAAGCCGACGACAGCTAGCCCGCCTCGTATACTTCTCTTCATTACGAATAACAAATCCGACGCCTGCAGGCGTCGGATTTGTTATTCGTAATCTTATTTTTCACTCCCGCCGGAGGAGTATGGCACATCAAGCAGGTTGGCCGCTTTGCGCTTAGCCGATTCTCCCCGTCTATCATAGCGCGCAGTAGTAGTAACGTTGGCGTGCCCCGCCAGCTTCTGCACGGTGGCAATATCCGCCCCCGCGTCCAGCAGATCTCCTATCATCGTGCGGCGCAGGTCATGAGGCGAAAACGCGCTCACCCCGCTCTCCATAGCGCGCTTCAAGAGGACCTTGCGCACCGCCTGGTCGCTGATCCGCCGCATAGTCACTTTCCCGCCCTTGTTGATAGGGCAGAAGAGCGGTCCGGGCGTATCTCCGCGCAGGTGAATCCACACCTCAATAGCCGTGCGGCTCCCAGCCGAGGCATAGCTAATGCGCGCCTTATTCCCCTTCCCCGCCCGCACCCGCACCGCCCCCGTTTCGGCTTCATAATCGTCCACATCCAGCGCGACCACTTCGCTCCGGCGCAGCCCACACCCGTACAGAATAGCAAGCAGCGCAGCGTCCCGCTTGCCTGCGGGCGAGGGGTCGGCAGCACATGTAGTAAACAGAGTACGCAATTCGTTGTGGCTGAGTGCCCGCCCACGAGGCAGCGTGGTGCCGCGTATAGAAGGCAGGTCGGCAGATCGTCGATACTCCTCCGCATCCATCTGCCCCAGCCTCCACGCCTCCTGCAACACCCCACGCAACGCGGCCAGCATCTTGTTGGCCGTAGCGGGCGCGTACAACTCAGCAAGCAGAGCGCGCACCGCTGCCGTGTGCTGGTAGCGAAGCGCGCTCCAATCGAGGCTCTGCATATCACACTTGTAGGAGGTAAGCAGCCCCGCGATAGTGTTCAGGGCCTCAGACATAGTACGGCGCGAGCCGGGAGCAAGCCGCGCAAGATAAACGGCTGCCGGGTGCCGGTCGGCGGCTGGCGGCCTGCTTACCAACAAATCGGTGGGGATGAAGACAGTAGGTTCTATTTCCAGTGAGTTTTTTTGGTCAGGGATGGTACTTCGGAGAGAATTATTCATTACAAAATGTCATTCCCAGTCCTCGCCAGCAAAATGGTCATAAGCAAGAGAAAAAAGCACCCCTGTCATCCTGAGCGTAGCCAAGGATCAGGCTCCCTGGCTATTTCTCGCCCGTAGCGATCCTTCAATGCCCTTAGTGCCATACTAACGAAATAGTGTCCAGAAAAGAAAGATGTAGGGTAGGGGCGAGGCATGCCTCGCCCTGTCCGGTGTCACGCAGAAGGTTGGTTCGCCATCCCCGCCAGGGTGAGGCATAACTCGCCCCTGCATTGGCACTTCTTTGGTAGCACAGCACTCGCAGCGAAAGCGATAATCACGCCTTATGCTCCAACTGCTCCCACTCGTCGAGACTCCGCTCCCACTCTTCCAATTTACTCTTGATTTCCTTAATCTGCATCTTGAAGCTGGCCCTCTCATCAGGCGGGATTTGTTCGGGAGTAATGCGCGTGAGCCATGTGCGGAACTGCGTGGCGGGCCGCCACCGGAACGGCGTGCGACTTGACGCCTGGGCAGAGCCTGGCTTGCCGCGAGACACAATATATCCCGGCAGGTCTTCGCGCTCTATAAGCACCACGTCGTCTTCACTGTTTCCCTGGGAAACACCCTCGGTCTCGTCTTCGCTCCCATCGTCTATGCTCGCTATGGCATCGTGCAGCTTCATACGCCCCGATCTGTACTCCTCCAGTATGTCAGGTCGCTTCAGCAGCTTGACGCGCCGGGAGAGGTAAATGTGGTTCACTCCCAGCATCGCGGCCAGCTTGCGCTGAGACAGCCCCGTCACTTCCAACAAATAAGCGAACTGCCGGGCCTCGTCCTCAATGTCAAGATCTTCGCGTTGCAGGTTCTCTATTGCCGTGATTATCGCGGCCTGCTCTGCATCCAACGCCATAATGCGAGCGGGTATGCTGGTCTGCTCGGCCATACCCGCAGCGCGGTACCGCCGCTCACCCGCCACTATCTCATACCGCGCGCCCGTAGGTCGAACCACTATCGGCTCGATCACCCCGTGCTGCCTGATGCTCTCCGCGAGTTCCTGCAAAGCCCCGATATCGAACACCTGCCGGGACTGCCGGGGGTTGGGCTCAATCAACACCAGGGGAAGCTCCCTCACATCGGGCATCTCGCTGCCAGGCGCATCCTGCCTGCTTTCCAGGGCGCGGGTCTCGAACAGCGCAAGTAGGCCGCCTGCGCCTGGGCTGAGGGCTTCGGCCATCGAGGGCCGCTTCTTGGTCTTGTCAGGCATGGGCCGTCTCCTTCTGGTAGATGCGGGCAAGTACCTCGGCGGCCAATGCCCTGAAATCGCTCGCCGTCTCGCTCTTAGGCGCGTATGAGAACACAGGCGCGTGATACAGCGTGTCTTCCGTGATACGCACGCGCCGCCTGATGGTTGATTTGAGCACCCACTCCTTATACGTATCGCGCAGCAACTCCTCGGCTTCCCGCGCGATGTTATTAGACCCGGTCATTGTCACCAGCAGGCCCAGCACTTTCAACCCCGGCTGCTTCAGCTTGCGCTGCACCAACCCGACTGCCGCGAGCATACGTCGCGTAGCGCGTATAGAGCGCGGCTCGGCCTGCACCGGCACCAGCAGCCAATCGGCGGCGACCAATGCGTTCACTGTGATAAGCCCAAGCGAAGGCGGGCAATCGAGGAGTATAACGTCGTAGCTCTCCGACAGTTCATCAAGAGCAGCGTCAAGCACGCGCTCGCGCCCAAGCTGTGGGGCGAGGTGCAATTCCAGATCGGCCATGTCGAGGGTGCCCGGCACCAAACTCAGCTTCTTGTACGAAGTAGGCACGATTATCTCTGACAGGCTCCCCTGCTCGCTACTCAGAACGGTATACAGGGAGGGCGCGGAGGGACGCTCTTCAACGTCCACCTGCACCCCCAGCCCCGCCGAAAGGTCCGCCTGTGGGTCAAGGTCTACCAGCAGCACCCTGCACCCACGCTCCGCCAGGGCCGCCCCCAGGTTGAGGACGGTAGTGGTCTTGCCCGTGCCTCCCTTATGCTGGCTGACCGCGATAATCATAGGGCAACCCCTTGGCTGACGCGTAAAGCGTGAAACGTAAAGCGCAAAACGTGATGCACGATATAAATCTTCCTCGAAAGAGCGTAGAGAATACTAGCACGGCCCGGCCCAACTTGAGAAGTTTTCCACATTCCAAGCCCACTCACAACCCCTTCCACCCCACCCAAAAATGTGCAAAACTCCACCCCAATACCCCACCAAACCATGTCCCGTTTTGCCTCCCAAAAGGGATTAAGTTAATAGAAGCATGTTTCCGGCTACCGTAGCGCAACAGTAGCCACAAACCCCGAAGAGCCATGAGCCATACCCAAGAGCCAGAGCTACCAACTCAAAACTCAAAACTCAAAACTCAAAACTCCCAAAGGGGAACAGGGTACCGCTGGTGCCCCTGCCACAAGGATTGATCGTCATCCTCCCAACTCCCAGATTAGACTGATGCAGCATTACCAACATACAACGCACAAAGAGCACCAACCCACCACCCCTTGTCATTCTGAGCGAAGCGAAGAATCTCGCTCCTCGCCTACCATGCGTATACCGAGCCTCTTCCCTCAGAACCAACAAGCCACAGTGGGCCACTCTCCCCACATACTACCACCCTGCATCAGCCCAACCACCGGGAGCCAAGCAGTACCGAGCCTAACCCGCTCAGTACTCTAACCCACAGTGGTCCTATGGCCCCACAGCACCCAACCCGTGCCAAAGGCCACCAGGACCACACCCAACCAAAGATAAGAAACCACAAGCCAACAAGCCAGGAATCTAATGTCTACTTTCTAACATCTGATTTCTGACTTCTAACTTCTGATTTCTTATCACCCAACCAGTTGCGTTGGCAGGGGCAAGCATCTGACCAAAACAGCGTGCTTAGGCTATCACCCTGCCCGCGACACCCAAACCAAACTACACGTCCAGGGGCGGACCTCACAACCCGCCCCTGACCCCTAACTCACCATACTGGCATGCCTTTTGCTCAACAGAAACCAGAAGCATTGACTAGAGCGTGCATCATTTGCCGTTCAACGCTGGCTTTCCTATCCAATACCTGGTAAGATTGAGGCGCTGGCATCTCTTGAATGCCAGCTTAGGCCTCCCTGGTCAGACTTACAAGACGCAAATACATAGTCAGCAACTATATAACCAAGTTATGAAACGAGAGGAATCGAGATGAGCATGAACGTCAGCACGGGCTATCCCGCCATATCGCCCGTGCGCTCCGGCGACCGGGGCAGTCTCGATTCGCACGCGCACAGGGTCCAGTTCTACGATGACGACGCCTTCCTCCTGGACGAATTGAGCCGGTCCATCGGCTCCGCTCTTGGGGCGGGCGACTCCGCCATCGTCATAGCCACGAAAGAGCACCGGGAGGGACTTGCACAGCGATTGGAGGCCCGCGGCCTCGATATTACCCGCGCCGCCGGGGAGGGACGTTACGTCTCCCTCGACGCGGCTGAAACCCTGTCTAAATTCATGGTAGAAGGCTGGCCGGACGCGGTACGCTTCACCGACCTTATAGGCGGAGTCGTTGCACGCGCTACGGCGGCTGCCGGCAGTGAGCATTCGCGTGTGGCAGCGTTCGGCGAAATGGTCGCCTTGTTGTGGGCGGAGGGAAAGACCGACGCAGCCCTCAGGCTAGAGCATCTATGGAACGACCTCGCCCAGGTACATTCATTCGACCTCTCCTGTGGATACCCAATCAGGTTCTTCGACCAGGCGAGCGACGGCGCGCCTATCGAGAGTATCTTCGCGGCCCACTCCCACGTCATCCCGGCTGAAAGCTACACCTCGCTCATCACCGAAGAGGAGCGTTTTCGCGCTATCATCCTCCTACAACAAAAGGCGCAGGCGCTCGAGACTGAAATACAAGAGCGCGCCAAAGCCCAGGAAGCCCTTCGTCAAATGAACGAAGAGCTGCGCGAGGCTGTCGCCACGCGGGACGAATTCATGTCTGTCGCGGCGCACGAGCTAAAGACGCCAATCACCAGCCTTTGGGGTTTTGCCCAATTACTCCTGCGCGATTTACGTCGAAAACGCGAAATCCCCCAGGAGCGACTTGAATTCGCCCTCGGTGCCATCGAATCGCAGACCGGTAAGCTGAGCCAGCTTGTGGCACGCCTACTGGATTCCGCCCAGATTGAGGCCGGAAAGCTGAGGCTAGAGCGTGTGGAAACCGATCTGTCCGCGCTAGTCCGCTCCGCGCTCGCCCAACAGAACGGCGATACTGACCATACCTTCGCCCTTGAAGCCCCCGACCACCTCGAAGCTGTAGTTGACCCCGTGCGGTTTGAGCAGGTCATCAACAACCTGCTCGATAATGCCGTCAAGTTCAGCCCCCAGGGAGGCGTCATAACGGTCGAATTGGGGCAGGACGATGAGGGCGGCATCCGCCTATCCGTAACCGACCAGGGAATAGGCATTCCGCCTGGCGAGTACGAGAGCGTCTTCGACCGCTTTCACCAGGCCCACAGCGACCATCACCTCTCCGGCATGGGCCTCGGCCTCTACATTACGCGAGAGATCGTCGAGTTGCACGGAGGAAGCATTCGTATCGAGCAGCCTGGGCAACGTGGCTCGCGTTTCGTAGTGTCTCTTCCTCCCTCAGCCCGCCTCCACACAGCCCCAACAATCTAGGTCATAAGAATGTGACTCGCGTCCTGATCATCGACGATGACACGAGCATACGGCAGGTGATTGCCTATGCCCTGGCCGACGAAGGCTACCAGGTTGACGAAGCCGCAGACGGAGAAGCCGCCCTCGACCTGGTAGCACGACAGCACCCGGACATCATACTATTAG
This sequence comes from Chloroflexia bacterium, assembly GCA_036399775.1. Lineage (GTDB taxonomy): Bacteria > Chloroflexota > Chloroflexia > QHBQ01 > JADMIH01 > JADMIH01. The sequence goes on from DASWMJ010000021.1 coordinate 21,414, forward strand.
ACATGAAGATGCCCGGTATGGACGGCTGGCAATTCGCGCGCCTCTACCGCGAGCAATACGGCCACCTGGCCCCAATCATCGTCCTCACCGCCGCCCAGGACGCAGCCCAACGCGGCTGGGACGTAAACGCTGAAAGCTACGTAGCAAAGCCATTCGAGATAGACCTTCTGATGGCGCGAGTTTCCGCCATTAGCAAAGGATTATAGGCCTCGTTCGCCCGGCGCGGATATATCCGTAGGGGCGACCCGCCGGGTCGCCCTGGTGGGGATGACGTACCATGTTCACGTAATGATCCTGTTGCACAGGGAAAGGCCAAACAATAGATCTCTTGGCGGGTTCTTGGGGTCTTCGCGTCTTGGCGTTTAAGATCCACAACACCTTAGCGAACTTTTCGTTTCTTTGCGTCTTTGCGGTTAGAAAAGAGGGGTTAAATAAAAGAAGAGGAGAGGAAGCCCCGCAATGGCGTACTCTCCCATAGCCTTGCGGCTATAGTACCATCAGCGCTGCACTGTTTCACTTCCAGGTTCGGGATGGGGCTGGGTGGGTCCAGTGCGCTCATATCACGGAGCTTCCTCTCCT
>DASWMJ010000022.1:0-1685 GCA_036399775.1 Chloroflexia bacterium
AAACACTGGACATAGCCTGTGGAGACATCTTAGCAAAAGCGGGGGGCGCGCACAACTCAGGTCGTGATGGCTTAAGGGCGGCTGCAAAGTCAAATATGTTCCAAGTACGGCACCCAAGAGAAGTAATGTTATTCCGAACGCAGTGAGGAATCAGGTGGGTAGGGAAGAAGCTGTATTGCAGTACTGGATGGGCCTTGCCGACTTTGTCCCATGTTGCCACAAAGCACGACTGCCACCTGATTCCTCACTGCGTTCGGAATGACAATGCTTCTCTTGGGTGCCGTCATTGGAGCGCGACTGACTTTGCACCAGCCGTGGTAATGGCTGCTAACTCCGGTATCAGTCTGCTAGCAGTCCGATACTAACGTGTGGAGGTAGTAGGTACTAATGTCCCAGGTCAAAATACTACTTTACCCTTGTCTTTTAGGTATAGTGAGGTGTGGACATTGTGTCCGCGTGAAAACGCTTGCTTTGTAGCTAGCATTCTGTCCTATGCAGCTTGCTCCGTTTGGTGCTTGTAAGTCCCCTGGGAGTGTTTAGGTCGTAATGAGAAAGTGGTCGCCCGTAGAAAGGAAAATATTCAGTGGGTTCGCGGTAGCACTGCTTGTGCTGATCGTGGTGGGTTCGCTTACCTTTTATAGCACCGCCAGGCTAATCGGGAACGACCGCCTGGTAGCGCACACCCACCAGGTGCTGGCGCAGCTTGGGGTTACCTACTCCACAGTGCTGGAGGCCGAAACGAGCCAGCGCGGCTACCTGATTACCGGCAAAGAGAGCTACCTTACCCCCTACCGCTCCGCCGTGGCGAACGTGAACTCACATCTCGCCACTCTCCGCGAGCTGACCGGGGACAACCCGCGCCAGAGCGCCCGCGTCACAGACCTTGAAGGGCGGATAGGCGCTCGCCTGGGCACGTTGGAAGAAGCCCGCAAGCTCCGCGATGCCGAAGGCTACGATGCTGTCGCCAATATGATCGCGGGCGGCAGGGGGCAGCGCCAGATGGATGCCGTGCGCGCCCTGGTGGTAGATATGCAGGCCGAGGAGAACCGCCTGCTCCAGGAACGCGCCGAAGCCTCGTTAGCAAGCGCCCGCAACACCATCCGGGCCTCCATCGTCTGTGTGCTGCTGGTGGCTATTCTCCTGACCATCGCTTATCGCGTCATCCGGCGCGACATGGCCGAGCGCAAACGGGCCGAGCTTGCCACCCAGGAAAGTGAAGAGCGTTTCCGCCGCCTCTCCAACGCGAGCCGGGAAGGTGTTTGCCTCCACGACCACGGCAAGATATTGGAAGTCAACAAGCGCCTGGCGGACATGTTCGGCTACGAGCCGCACGAAGTGATCGGCATGAACATGTGGGCTTTCACCCCGTTCGAGTACCAGAGCGCGATCCTGGACAAGGCGCTCATCGAGGACGAGACCCCTTATGAATTGGTGGGCGTGCGCAAGGACGGGTCTACCTTCCCCATAGAGGTTCACGGGCAGACGGTGCCGTACCAGGGCCGCACGGTGCGGGTCACCACCACGCGCGACCTGACCGAGCAGAAGCACGCCGAGGCGGTGCTGAAGCAGTCGGAGCGCGAGTACCGGGGCCTGTTCGAGAACGCCCACGACGCCATCCTCATCCTGGCCCCCGAAGATGAGGTAGTGCTCGACGCCAACGCCGCCGCGTGCAAGCTCTACGGCTT
>DASWMJ010000023.1:0-12977 GCA_036399775.1 Chloroflexia bacterium
GTATTACCTCATTGAAGAAGATATTCTTACCGCTTGGCAGGTATTCCGCACCTACGCTGATAAAGAGTGGAGTTTTACCGATTGCACGAGCAAGGTGGTGATTGAAAAACTTGGGATCACACACGCTTTCGCATTTGACCAGCATTTTCGTCAGTTCGGCACAGTAGCAGTTGTGCCATCTATCCCGTAAAGTCTTCAACCTAAGGAACCCCTGAGCATGTCTCAGAAGCTCTGCCCCAAGATCATCCTGGAGGGCACGCGACTCACCCTCAAGACAGAGATAGCCTTCGCGCTGAACGAGCATCCGCGCATAGTTGGCCCCCGCAAGTACCGCTACCACTCGCCCCTCATCTCCGGCGAGTGGTGCGCTTTCACCAACTACCCCTGGGGACGCGGCCTCATCAACTTTGAGCCGCAGGAAGAGAGCCTGGCGATGGAGACCTACGCCACCTGGCTCAAACTCTTCGAGCTTATGCGCTACTACTCCTGGATAGTAGATCGCTTCCACATATCCACCCGCGCCTACCAGCTTCAGACCTACAGCAAAGATTTCCAGTTTCGATGGTTGGAAGAACGACTGGCAGACCTCGGCTTCCACATAGTCTTCTGCGTCCGCTCGCCCGAATCATTTGAGGCTGCACGCTCAGACAGGCTCACAGTCTCCGGCAACCCATCCCAATATGACGACCTGGGAGTGTTCGTCAAGGAGCAGGAGTTGATGCGAAGCCTGCTGTCTCAGTCCATATTGCCCGTGCTTGAGCTGGATATATCAGACAGCGACGTGCCGAGGGCTGCGGATAAGGTAGCCGATTGGCTCACAGAAACGGGCGGGTTGTACGCGAAGTAAATCCTTAAGTGCTGATCAAGGCGTACAATTTGTCGGTCACTTCCCCGATCACAGATTCGGGCACTATGCAGATGAATTCGGCTGAGGGCCCACGCCAATCCAGGCTTCGCGCATGGTCCGCTAGCACCACTCCAGTCACCGGCAACCCATCGGGCAGGGCCACCTCGAAGGGGTAGCCCTTCTTCTGAGAAGTTATGGGGCATGCCAGGCATAGTCCCGTTTTGCCGTTGTACCCGGCGGGAGATAATATAAGTGCAGGGCGTCGCCCTGCCTGCTCACGTCCAATCTGAGGATCGAGCGTCAACCAAACAACATCCCCGCGCTCAGGAGAGCTACCAGACCTCATTGCCTACCGCCGGTCCCCAATCGGTCTCCTCATGGAGATTCTCCGGTGTGATGCCTGCCAGCAAGTCATTCAGATCGTACCTGGGGGCTGGGCGACTTATTTGGACCGCCCGCGATACCACCAGCTCCCCATCTCTGATGGAAAGCTCCACTTCTGAGTTGACCCCTAGTTTTGCGTCGTCCGCCAGGGATTTTGGAATGCGAAGTGCCAGGCTATTGCCCCATTTCTGCACGCGCTGCCTCAAGACACACCTCCTGTTTATACAGCGTATCTACATAAGCAAGTATAGTGGGCGAAGAACCCTGCGTCAAGATTCTATACCCGCCATACAGGTATTGCATGCGCGTACCCTCTATGCTATGATAGGCGTGTCTGTTCCCCAATCGGGTGCCCCATTCTCCCAGGACAACGACTCCGTCCAACCCTCAGTTGGCGGCTATATTTTCGTTCCCCTACGATAAAAGTCTTTCTGATTTCTAACTTCTAACTTCTAACTTCTGATTTCTCAAGGAGGCTGAATGTGAAACAGACGGTCCATATAAACGTCAACGGCGCAGCGCGGGAGGACCAGGTTGAGCCACGCCTGCTGCTGGTGCATTACCTGCGCGAGACGCTCGGCCTCACGGGCACGCACATCGGCTGCGAGACCAGCCAGTGCGGGGCCTGCACGGTCCACCTCGACGGCCAGGCGGTGAAGTCATGCACCATCTTCGCGGTGCAGGCCGACGGCGCGAATATTACCACCATCGAGGGCCTGAGTGCAGGCGCGGCGGGAAACGGGCATGGCGATATGCACGCCCTCCAAACAGCCTTCTGGGAGCAGCACGGCCTCCAATGCGGCTACTGCACCCCCGGCATGATTATGGCCGCCGCCACCCTCCTCAAGAACAACCCCCACCCCGGCGAAGACGAGATACGTCATGGCCTGGAAGGCAACGTCTGCCGCTGCACTGGCTACCACAACATAATCAAAGCGGTCCAGGCCGCAGCCGGAGAGGACGTAAGCGAGCGGTCCTCGCGCGGGGAAGCAATGCCAACCAAATAATTTTAGATTTTGGATTTTAGATTTTCGATTTATCCGCTCATACTTAGTAAGAACAATCTAAAATCCGAAATCTAAAATCTAAAATTCAAGGAGGTTGATAGATGGCAATCGGCAACATGGTCGGTGCCAGCGTTCGCAGGCACGAAGACCCGAAACTGGTGGCGGGGGCGGGCAATTACGTGGACGACATAAAGCTGCCCGGGATGCTTCATATCGGCATCGTGCGCAGCCCCTACGCCCACGCCCGCATAACCAACATAGATATGCAGGCGTTGGACGAGCATAAATGGATAGTGAGCAAGCTGACGGGCAAAGAGATCCGTGAGCGGCAGAAGGTCCCCCTGCCCATCACCTGGGTCATCCCACCCGATATAAAGAAGCCTGAGCATTGGGCGATGGCTACCGACGTGGTGCGCTACGCCGGGGAGCCTGTGGCGGTTGTGGCTGTTGAGGACCGCTATCGCATTGAGGACGCGGTTGACATGTTCCCGGTAGACTACGAGCCTCTGCCCGTCGTGACCGGCATTGAGGATGCCCTGAAGGAAGGCGCGCCCATACTGCACGAGGAGCTTGGCACCAACCACGCCTACACCTTCTCCTTCAGCACGGGCGATATGGAGGCTGCGTTCAACGATGCCGAAGTAGTTGTGAAGCAGCGCATGGTCAACCAGCGCCTGGCCCCGGTCTCCATCGAGACGCGCGGTATCGTGGCCCAGTACAACAAGCCGATGAACGAGCTTACCGTCTGGTCCAGCACGCAGACGCCCCACCTGACCAAGCACCACCTGTCTGAGATGCTAGGCATCCCTGAACACAACGTTCGCGTAATAGCACCCGACGTAGGCGGCGGATTCGGTTCGAAGCTCAATATCCTGCCCGAAGACTTTATCGTTCCCCTCATGGCTATAGTTACGGGCCGCCCGGTCAAGTGGATAGAGACGCGGCGGGAGAACCTGCAAAACACCGTCCACGGGCGCGACATGGTGGACTACATAGAGATTGCCAGCATGCGCGACGGCACCATCATGGGCGTGAAGGCCACCATATACGCCAACCTGGGCGCGTACTGCCGCTTCTTCGCGGCGGGTCTCCCCATCCTGGCGGGCCTGATGCTCCCCGGCAACTACAAGCTCCCCGCATTCCAGGTGGACATCCACACCGCCTATACCAACACCCTCTTCGTTGACGCCTACAGGGGCGCGGGCAGGCCGGAAGCCACCTACGCCATCGAGCGCATCATGGACATGCTGGCTGACGAACTGGGCATGGACCCCGTAGAGCTACGGCGCAAGAACCTCGTGCAAGAGGAGGACTGGCCCTATACCAGCCCCACCGGCCTTGCCTACGACAGCGGCAACTATGTACCCACGCTGGATAAGGCGCTGGAGATGGCGGGCTACGACGAGGCCCGCGCCCGCCAGCAGGAGCACAACAGCCGGAACCCGCGCGTCCGCAAGGGTATCGGGTTGGCCGCTTATGTGGAGATAGCGGGGTGGGGTCCGGGCCAGGCGACAAAGGGCCTGGGCGTCGCCAACCAGCTATTTGGCAGCGCCACCGTGCGCGTGGACCGCTCCGGCACAGTCGAGGTATTGGCGGGAGCGAGCGGGCACGGCCAGGGACACACGACAAGCTGGGCGCAGATAGCCGCCGACCAGCTAGGCATCGGGCATGAGCAGGTGCGCGTCTACGAGGGCGATACCGCCATGATTCAGACCGGCACCGGCACGTTCGCCAGCCGCAGCCTGTCGGTGGACGGCGCGGGCGTACACCTCGCGGCCCAGAAGGTGCGCGACAAGATGCTCAAGATTGCCGCCCACCAGCTAGAGGTGGACCCCGCCGACCTTGAGATGCGCGACGGAATGATTACGGTGCGCGGCGTGCCCCTGGAAGAAGAGGTTGTCGCTGAGGGTAAGTTGCAGACTCCCGAGTCAGCCGCCGAGCCAGGCCACCCACGCGCCGTGTCGTTCAAAGACATAGCCATATCGGCCAATACCGGCCACGACCTGCCCGCAGACATGGAACCGGGCCTCAACGAGACCGCCTTCTTCGACCCCGTAAACTTCACCTATCCCTTCGGCTTCCACGTCGCGGAAGTGGACGTTGATACCGAGACGGGCGAAGTAGAGATCACGCGATACATAGCGGTGGACGATTGCGGCAACGTCATCAACCCGATGATAGTGGATGGGCAGGTGCATGGTGGCGTGGCGCAGGGTGTGGCCCAGGCGCTATGGGAGGAAGTGGTCTACGACGAGAACGGCCAGCTGGTCACCGGCACCCTCATGGACTACGCCGTGCCCTTCAGCAGCGACCTGCCCATGTTCGAGACCGCCGCGACCATCACCCCTTCGCCCGTCAACCCGCTCGGCGTAAAAGGCGTAGGCGAGGCAGGCACCATAGTCGCCACTCCCACCATCGTCAACGCGGTAGTAGACGCCCTGAGCGCCCTCGGAGTGAAGCACATAGACATGCCCCTGCGCCCGGAGAAGGTGTGGCGTGCGATAAATAGCTGAACTCGCAGTTGAAGGATAGAGCGTCTAACAGGAGTAGAAACCATGCAAAAATGGGAATATGTATGGTTCAAGCAAATAAGGGGTTATGGCGGAACTCTGTTTGGCGTTGGTGGTGGAGCTAAGGATTGGTCACTAGAAGTGCCTGGGAGCCTGTCCAAGTATCGTGTGGCAGGAGGCGACGAGATTTTTGCGATGGTGAATGCAATGGGGACGGATGGTTGGGAGTTAGTCAACGTAGTGCCTGGCTCAAACCTGGGGGGTTCTCACTCAGCGGGTTTCACGAGTGAGCGCGTGTGGGTATTCAAACGCCCCAAGCCCTGATCGGTGCCAGGCAACCTGAGCATGCCATCAATTGAGTAACTTTGAGTCTTGAATTATGAACTCCGACAAAGGAGAAGATTATGATACCGAAAGAGTTTGATTATGTAGCCCCTGCCACGCTTGCGGAGGCGTTGGCGGCGTTGCGGGACAATGAGGATGCTAAGGTGCTTGCGGGTGGGCACAGCCTCATCCCTACTATGAAGCTGCGCCTTGCCGAGCCTTCTTTGCTGGTGGACCTGCGTAAGATAGAGGAGTTGCGCGGGGTGCGCTCACAGAACGGTCACATCGAGATCGGCGCGATGGTCACGCACTACATGCTGCATACCGAGGCGCAATTGCTGGAAGGTTGCCCGCTCCTGACCGAGTGCGCGTTCAGCATAGGTGACACGCAGGTGCGGGCGCGGGGCACGCTGGGCGGCAGCCTGGCCCACGCCGACCCGGCAGCCGACCTCACCGCCGCTATTCTTGCCTTAGACGGCGTGCTGCTAGTGTCAGGTTCCGGCGACAACGGGGAAGGCAACCGCGAGATACCCGCAGGTGAGTTCTTCGTAGACCTTCTTACCACCGCGCTTGAGCCGGGGGAGATAGTCACCGCCATACGAGTACCCCGGCAATCCGGGCGTAGTGGCGCGGCCTACGTGAAGGTACGTAACAAAGCCTCACACTATGCTCTGGTGGGGGCGGCGGCGGTGGTCGGCCTGGACAATGACGGCACCTGCAACAACATCTCCGTCGCCATCACAGGCGCGGCTTCGAAGCCCTTCCGGTTGGAGGGGTTAGAGAATGCGCTACGTGGCAGCAAGCTGGAAGATGATGCTGTTAAGTCTGCCCTCGGCAAGGTCGCTGACGTGGAGGTAGAGTGGATGTCCGACCTCTTCGGCTCGGAAGAGTACCGCAAGCACCTCGCAGGGGTAGTCGCCGGACGCGCCATTCGGACGGCCATCGAGCGCGTGGGTTCTTAATATCTCATATGGCAGGCATGTTATTCCTGGATAGGCACACACGACATCGGCACTGGACTGTGCTAAACAGAGCTGTCGCCAAGTCGGGATGCATGGGAACGCCGCACCCAACCTCCTTGCCATTCTGAACGAAGTGAAGAATCTCGTCCCTCGCGTATTAGTTCGGGGTGACACAAAGGCAAGAGGATGCGCTAGGGACGAGATTCTTCACTTCGTTCAGAATGACAAGGGCCAAAGGGGTTGCTACCCCCGACATCATTTTTCACTTTGCAGCCCTATGCTGTGCTAAACTCGTTGCAGATGCCAAGGTCTAGCATGCTGTGTTGATATTGCTAGGGACGTGGCCTACAATATGGGTGATAACCATGTTACAATGCATATTCTTGAGAGCAGTAAAGTGACCGTCAAAACTATTCAAATGACAATAGACGAACATTTACTTGACGAGGTGGATAAGGCTACCATTGCTCTCAATACCACACGATCCGCTTTTATAAGGGAAGCATTGCAAGTCGCGTTACGAAAGCATGCAGTCGCACAGATGGAGCAGCAGCATGCAAAGGGCTACAGCCTATTCCCGCTCGATGAGCAGGAATTAGAAGATTGGGCGGCCGAGCAGGTTTGGGAGGACGACTGATATAATACGATCATGTTCAACACCATTGATGACCTACAAAAAGCCCTCGCCGAGCACGGCTACGTTGCCGAGCGGGGGCTTGCAACGTCGCTTTACCTGAGCCTCAAGCTGCCCAAGCCTCTCTTCCTCGAAGGGGAGGCGGGGGTGGGCAAGACCGAGGTCGCCAAGACCCTGGCCGCTATCCTGGGCACGAGCCTGATACGACTCCAATGCTACGAGGGGCTTGACGTCAGTACCGCCGTCTACGAGTGGAACTATGCGCGGCAGATGATGCGTATCCGGTTCCTGGAAGCCCAGGGCGCGGGGGGTAGCTTTGAAGAGGCCCACCTGTTCGGGCCTGATTTCCTCATCAAGCGCCCCCTGCTACAGGCCGTTACCTACGAGGGTGAGGGCCGCCCGGTACTGCTCATAGACGAGCTTGACCGCGCCGACGAGGAGTTTGAAGCCTTCCTCTTAGAACTGCTGGCCGACTTCCAGATTACCGTGCCGGAGGTAGGCACTTTCCGGCCCGCACAGCCTCCCGCGGTCGTCATCACGAGCAACCGCACCCGCGAGATACACGACGCCCTCAAGCGGCGCTGCCTCTACCACTGGATAGAGTACCCTACCTTCGATAAGGAGGTTGCCGTGCTGCAAACGCGCTTACCCCACGCTCCTCGCGACCTAGCTTTACAGGTGGTGGGCCTGGTGCAGCAACTTCGCCGCATGGACCTCTACAAGCTGCCGGGCGTAGCCGAAACGCTCGATTGGTCGTCAGCCCTCCTCGCCCTTGAGCAGCAGACGCTTACTGTGGACGTAGTCGGTAATACTCTGGGTGCGTTGCTGAAGCACCAGGAAGACATAGAGCGATTGCAAGGGCAGACGTTAGAGGTGATGGTGCAGAAGGCGCAGCAGGAAACGATGGGCCGTAGTGCATGACTTGATTATGTAGAATACCAGGAGCTTATGTATGGATGAGGCAAAATTGTTTCAGAATGGGAAGACCCAATCGGTGCGATTGCCAAAGGAATATCACTTTCAGGGTACCAAGGTTTACATCAAGAAGATGGGTAACGCGGTCGTTCTTATCCCTGAGCAAGACCCCTGGCAATCCCTTGTTAGCAGTTTGAGCCTCTTCTCAGATGACTTCATGATCCAGCGCGATCAGCCTGATGTCCAGCAACGAGAGCAGATGTTCGGATGAAGTATATGCTTGATACCGATGTCTGCGTGCATCTCATCCGAAAGAAGCCAACCGATCTCCTGCGCAGGCTGACCGGGTACTCAATATACGATATTGGCATTTCATCAATCACGGTGGCCGAGCTTCAGTATGGCGTGCAAAAGAGCAGCCGTCCGGTGCAGAACCAGCAAGCTTTAGACCAATTTTTGATTCCACTCAGCATTGTTGACTTCGATTATGATGCTGCGATCAGCTATGGCTACATTCGTTCACATCTAGAGGCACAAGGCACTATGATAGGCTCCCTGGATAGCTTAATCGCTGCGCATGCACTCAGTCGGAACGTCATCCTAGTTACGAACAACACTGGCGAATTTTCTCGTGTGCCGGGCCTTGTGGTTGATAATTGGTTAAGCTCATAACAGGATAGTAGTATATAGAGCCAACCTTTGGCATATGAGAGTTTCGCATATTGCCAAGTGATTGGTTTTAACAGGCATAAACATGATCCCATCTAAAGACTCATGGCTAACCGACCTGGGCAACCGCCTCACGCAACGCTGGATCGCCTTTGGTCGCCTCTTGCGCCGCAACGGTGTGGATACTACCCCCGGCCAGGTGCGCGACCTCTTGCGCGTGCTGCCTCTGCTAGACCTCTCCGACCGGGAGAGTGTGTACTTTGCCTCTCGCGCTCTGCTCTGCTCTCGACGCGAAGACCTCCCCCGCTTCGACCTCACTTTCCGGCAATTCTGGGGGCGCACCCGCCAGATTATCATCCCCTCGGATACAGGGTCGCTGGCTACTCAAACCACCCCCGACGACACCAAACCAGAAGGCAACCAGGAACCTCCTCAAACTCGTAATATAGTCCCTAACGTGGAGCGCATTACCCTTGCCGACGCCGACAATGCGGGCCAGAGTAATGCGGCTGGCGAGGAGCAGGAGGGTCAGTTGGAGCGCGCCCTCCTCTACAGCGCACGGGAGCGCTTGCGCCACCTGGACTTCGCACGTTTCACCGAGGAAGAGTTGGCCTCCGCGAAGGCGCTCATGGGGACTTGGCGGTGGGAGCCTGGGCTGCGCCGCACCCGACGCCTCGCTGCCGCACGTCGCGGCCGCAGGCTTGACTTCCCGCGCACCCTGCGCATGTCGATGCGTACTTCCGGTGTGCCCTACACCCTGGCGATGCGCGCCCCTCGCCGCAAGCCGCGCCCGTTGGTGCTCCTATGCGACATAAGCGGCTCGATGGCCCCCTACACTCGTATGCTCCTCCACTTCCTCCACACCGTACTGCGAGGCACAGCACAGGCCGAGGTATTCGTCTTCGGCACGCGCCTAACGCGCATCACCCGGCAGTTGCGCGTCCGCAATATTGACAACGCCCTTGCCGACGTAAGCAGGCAAGTGGTAGACTGGTCTGGCGGCACGCGCACCGGAGAGGCGTTGAGGGTGTTCAACACCACCTGGGGGCGCAGGGTGCTCGGCCAGGGTGCGGTAGTGTGTGTTATCAGCGACGGGTGGGATAGGGGCGACCCAGCCTTGCTCGCCGCCGAGATGGCGCACTTGCAGAGGACGGCCTTCCGCCTTATCTGGCTCAACCCCCTGCTTGGCTTGCCGGGCTACCGTCCCCTGACACGGGGGATGTCGGCTGCCCTGCCCTTCGTGGACGATTTTCTGCCGGTGAACGACATCGCCAGCCTGGAGTCGCTGGCCCGCCTGCTGAGTAGCCTCGATTTTGATGTTAGGCCAGACCGGCGGCAGATCATTTTGCCTAAACAGGTTGCAACGGCAATACCGCCCATACCGCGCTTTTCGGTGACGGTGGGTACATCGCCCGGCGACTAATGAACATTAGCAAAATAAGCATGGATATGAGTGGGAGAGCGCGCCCGGCGAATAAATTCGCGGGCAACGGTTACGAAGTCCGCCTTCGCGGACTATGCTATGAGAGAATAAAGGGCTAGTCGCCGTAGGGCGACTTTGTATTCATTGCCCGCGACTATGAGCGCAGCGAACTATCGCCGGGCAAGCTAGCCGGGCAAAGGGAACACATACATATGGAAACAGACACCCTAAAGAACGACCTCCTGCCTGCAATCGAGCGATGGCAAGCCGCCGGGCAGCAGGTTGCGATAGCTACGGTGGTGCGCGTGGTAGGCACTGCCCCCAGGCGTGAGGGCGCGAAGATGGCAATCTCCTCGGCGGGAGAGGTAGCAGGGTCGGTGAGCGGCGGCTGCGTGGAGGGCGCGGTGATAGAGGAGGCGCGGAGAGTGTTGCGCTCAGGGAAGCCCGCCCTCCTTAAATATGGCATCACCGCCGACATGCTGACCGATGTTGGCCTCTCCTGCGGCGGCACGATTGACGTATTCCTTGAGCCGTTGGACTGGTAAGCCGTGCCGGGCACCTATTCACTCCTCGCCGAACTCATAGCCGCCAACCGCCCCGCCGCCCTGGCGACCGTCATCTCCGGCCCTCTTATCGGCTCGAAGCTGTTGGTAACAGGCGACGGCCTGGCAGCAGGTGTCATCCATCCTGAACTTGATGAGGCCATAGCCTCTGACTCCTGGAGCCTGGTTGCCGCCGAGCGAAACGAGACTCGCACCTATGAGTTGGGTGGAGAGCAGGTACAGGTCTTCATCGAAACCTTCCCCCCGCCCCAACGCATGATAATCGTGGGTGCGGTCCACGTCGCTATCCCCCTGCACCGCATGGCTAAGATGCTTGGCTACCATGTGACAGTAGTAGATGCCAGGGGCGCGCTGGCTACGAGAGAGCGGTTCCCCGAAGCAGACCGTATCATGGTGGAGTGGCCGGACGATGCTATGAAGGAGCTTGGCCTGGATAGTGGCACCTCGGTGGTAGTCCTCACTCATGACCCTAAGTTCGACCACCCAGCCCTTATATCGGCCCTCGCCTCCGACGCTCGCTACATAGGAGCCATAGGGAGCCGTACAACTAAGCAGCAACGCATGGAAGCTTTGCGCGCAGACGGCGTTGCCGAAGAGCAGCTAGCACGCATCTACGCCCCTGTCGGCCTGGATTTGGGCGCGCAGACCCCCGCCGAAATCGCCCTCGCCATCATGTCCGAGATAGTAGCCACCCGCCGCAAACGACCAGGCGGCCACATGTCGAGGCGTGAAACGTGACGCGATATATCTTACGATCCAGCTAAAGGAACCTCGCTTACCCCTCGCGTGGTGCTGACATGCCGAACGACGGGCGCGGTCCCTTCACAGGCGCCGCCCATCTGACCGCGTTTACCAGTACGCGCCGCACCCCCTGGTGAAAATAGGTCGGGAAGGACTCGTGGCCGGGGCGGAAGTAGAATATCTTTCCACGACCCCGCGTATAACAGCAGCCACTACGAAACACCTCCCCGCCCGTGAACCAGCTCGCCAGCACAAGGGTCTCAGGTGCCGGAATATCGAAGCGTTCCCCGTACATCTCCTCCCGACCCACCTCGATACATTCCTCCAATCCCTCGGCAATGGGATGTCCCGGCTCCACCACCCATATCCGCTCGTGGTCCTCACCCTCACGCCACTTCAGCTCGCAACTGGTACCCATCAGCCGCTTGAAAATTTTGGAGAAGTGCCCTGAATGCAGCACGATCAGGCCCATACCGTCAAGGACGCGCTGCTGCACTTGCGCTACCAGCGCGTCAGGCACAGCGTCGTGCGCCTGGTGCCCCCACCATAGCAATACATCCGTGCTCTCCAGTACGGCGGGCGGCAAGCCCTGGTCCGGCTCGTCAAGCGTAGCCGTCCGCACCGCCAGGTCGGGGTGCTCCCGCAAACCGGCAGCAATCGCCTCGTGAATACCCTCCGGGTAGATCGTGTGAGCAAGATGCGCCGGGTCTCGTTCGTGGCGGAACTCATTCCAGACTGTAACGTGAATGGGTGTGCTCATACTGGTAATTCCTGGTTGACGTCTTTTATGCGAACAGACTCTCTCGTGCTCGCGGCTCTAATCGCCGCATTCATCAGGGAGATACTGCCGAGATTGTCCCTGCCGGAACTCTCCGGCTGCTCTCCCGTAGCGACAGCTTTAGCAAAGGCCCGGAGGCTGCCCGCGCGATCTATATGCACCGGCGCGGGTAGCTCCAGACGCCGGGCACGTTTGCCCAGGGGCCGGACGGTCACGCGATCCACGCTCGCCCCGCGGTTGTCGCGACTGGTCCAGGCTATCTCGCCACCCACACACTCTATGCGCCACTCGCCAGCCCAGGCGGTCTGCGGCCCCAGACTCACCCAACTTCCCCGGTAGCTCACGACCGTACCTCCGTCGAACTCAATCAGCGCGGAAGCTGCCGCAGGCTCGTCGAAATTGCTCCAGGGAGGGTTCGAGGCGCGGCAGGCGATCTCGACCGGCTCCTGTCCCAGGACCGCGCGCATCAAGTCAAAATGATGGATCGCCATGTCGGCCAGGAGCGGCTGGTGCAGCGTGTAATGCCGGTGTCCCTCGCGCGCCGCTCCATTTGCGTAGCGCCGGAAATCCACCGACACGGACCCCACCTTGCCCAGGCTGCCTGAGCGTACCAGGTCGCGTGCGGCCTGCACGGCGGGGAAGAAGCGATAGTTCTGGCTGATCATCAGCACACGGTCATGCTCGGCAGCCAGTTCGACCACCTCTTGCGCTTCGGCTACCGAAGGAGCAAAAGGCTTTTCGAGGAGCACGTGCTTACCGGTGCGGAGGGCCTCGACGGCCAGGGGCACGTGACCCGGCAGACTAGCCGTTATTAGCACCGCCTCCGCATCAGTCGCGGCGAGCGCTGCGGCGAGGCTTTCAAAGTAGCCATGCGCTGAGCGGCCAAGCTGCCTTCGCGCCAGGGCTAGTGACGCTGCGTCGGCATCTACACATGCCACGAGCGCCACCTCATCGTCCTGCCGCAAAACTCTCTTTGCCCAGTCCCGCCCCCAGCCACCCATACCCACCTGGATGACCCGTAACATGCTGCTATTCTCCTCGGTTTGAGCCATGGTTGCGTTAGCCTCAGGCTGAGTGCCATCGCTGGCAATTGTACCACACCTAGCTGTGTGGGTGCCCCTGACGGGCTGTGCAGTTCAGGCTGCGTTTATCGCATCTGATCCCACTCCGAAGGCATACTGTAAGTGTTCACAATAAGGGTGTAGGGGCGTGATTTATCG
>DASWMJ010000024.1:0-21020 GCA_036399775.1 Chloroflexia bacterium
GGCGACCCGGTGGGTCGCCCTGGTGGGGTTGGCGTACCATGCTTGTTCGCTGAACCAACCAGGGCGACCCACCGGGTCGCCCCTACCACTAATCTGAATACTGGCTACTTGCCCTGCAAGTAACCGACTAGCGCATCAAGCGCGGCATCGAGGGTAAGAAAGGTGCGGAGGGTGATGCACCTCCCTGACATAAAGATAGAGAGGAAGAAGCGTGTCTGAGGCGCATCAACAATAGCCCAGCCCGGCTTGCCTGGGTCCACATGCTGCACCCCCAGGTACGCCTTCACCACACCCAATTTAAACAGCCCAAGCCGTCGACTCCGCCCCCACTGCACCACCCCATGGGCCGTATACTCTTCCGGCGACCCATCCCACTCAGGCCGGTACTCGGCGTGCCAGCTAATCAGCGAGCGAAGCGTCTCATGCTCCACTTTACGCCTTCTTCATCACCACCCATCCCTGCGACCACTCCGGGTCGGGGTCATTGGGCGCATAATACTCCACGCTTATGGGATATGTCTCCTTCAGGTCTGCTCCAAAGGTCAGGCGCGTAATGGAGCCTTTATCCGGGTAGACGTGCGGCCTGCGAATGGAAGCTATCTCTATAGGCAGCCCCGCAAAGCCCGATCGCGCCAGGAAGCATATATCCCCGTGCGTCACGCCCACCACCGCCCCGCCTGGATACCGCCTCCGCACTCTACCGACGAATCTGTTCAGCCTCGCCCACAACTGTTCGAGCCTTTCGTCTCCAGGGTTGACGGGATTATCGTAGAAGTTGAAGTTGATCTCTTCAAGTTCACTGTGAGGCCGCCCCTGCCACCCCGTCAGCACCTCCATAAGCAAACGTGTGATACGCACAGGCACATCAGGATGCGCTTTCGCTATCACGGCTGCCGTCTGCCGCGCCCGCAGTTGCGGCGACGTATAGATGGCGCTCAAAGGCTCCTCCGCCAACACCTGGGCCGTCACTTCCGCCTGCCTCCGCCCAAGCTCGCTCAGCCTGTAGCGCGGCAGCCTCCCGTAGAGAACGTCTTGCGGGTTGTGTACGTCGGCGTGGCGGACGATATAGAGAATAGTCGGCCTTTGTGCTTGAGGCAGTCCCTGGGTTGGTTTTGATTCTTGAAAAATCTTCATTTCATTCAAGCGGCAACCTTTTATGCTTGCGTGCGTAGTTATTATATCGTATTGCACGTCTATAGAACGCACACAAGGAGAAGACCATGCTATGATTGCGTCGAGCAAGGTCAGAGGTATAATTATAGCAATAGCTGGGTGATTACACTTCTCATCATGATTGCCATCTGGATTATTAGCCCTGCGCTACGCACGTTATGATCTTCATAAGGAGAATGCTCTTATGAGAAATTCTACCCCAACCAATCTTGCGTTCCCGACAAGTTCCAGTATGCCGGACTTGTCGGGTTTGTCTAACCAGGTGATGCTCACTTCCATTTTGAATTCCACACTTGGGCCGTCTTCTCTCTCAGCTATCGCAGATTATGAAATTAGGATGCTCTCCGTCCACTACACTCGATTAGTGGATCATGCACTCCTAGAGTATGAGTGTGCGCGTGTTGCTTTGAATGAGGTCATTGATAGGAAGGGTCGTTTCGGACCCTTGGTCCGTGCTATGTGTCATATGGAGACATGTATCACTACAACATATCGTAGTGCGCGCTTCGCCCATGGGCTTACGGCACAACCTTCATTACGCCCTCAATTACGCAGCCATCTCGACAAGCTTGATGTTCTTCGTGCTTCAAGAAGGGGTGGCAGCCTCAAAGGCGTCCGCGATGCCATACATCATATGGATGAACGCATTATAAAAGGGCATGCTTCCGAGGGGTCCAACTTGTGCCTGCATAACCATGAACTTACGATCTATGACTACCCGATAAAGGAGGGCGTCACGGAGGGTATTACGCACACCATCAAATACATAGAGTTAGCAAAATGGCTGAAGCAGCTTCACAAAACCTCAATGGTGCTGGCTACTAAAGGCTTGCAACTTGCACAGCCGGACTTGTACGCGTGAGCTAGTGGAAAGGATATATAGAGTAGCTAGACCACGTTGCAGTATCAGTGCTGTCCTGCCTGAGGCAAGACAAATGAGTTGTATATCATAGGTGGGTGTTTCGCCCAAGACGATTAGTGGTTCGCCGCGTACCGCTCATTGGCTCGCACTCCCACTACCCTTCTCCCCACCCTCACTCCCCGCGCTCGCCCTCTCCCGTATCAACCTCCGCACCACCGCCCGCAAGCTGGCCGGCTCAAGCGGCTTGATAAGGTACTCGTCCGCCCCCAACTTCCTCCCGAACTCCTGCTGGTCCACCACCGAGATGATGAGCACCGGGATGTCCTGTGTTTCGGGGTCGCTCTTGAGCCGGTTGAGCACTTCCCACCCATCTGTGCGGGGCAGTATCACATCGAGGGCGATAGCCGATGGCCGCAGCGCGCTAGCCAGTTGCAGCGCCTCTTCGCCATTGGAGGCCAGCACCACCTGGTAGCCCTCCATCTCCAACAAATCGCAGATGATCTCGCGCTGGTCGGCATCGTCCTCGGCCACTAACACCGTCGCGGCGTATGCCCCCGGCACCGTCCTCCTCACGCGCCTGACGTGCCAATCATCGTGCGAGAATGTGGGAGAGACCCATACCTGGTCGGCAGCCGCGGGCAGGCTGAAGCTGAAAGTGCTCCCCTTATCCGGCCCCTCGCTCGCCACCCATATCTGCCCGCCATGTAACGAGATAAGGCTGCGCACGATTGCCAGCCCCAACCCCGCCCCGCCCGAACGCCGCTTCGCTGACGAATCGACCTGGTAGAACCTGTCCCAGATACGCTCTAACTGGTCCTTTTCCAGCCCCGCCCCCGTATCCGACACCGATATAACCACGCTCCGGGGCACCCCCCCCTCAGGCATATCCGCCCCGCCCTCCGCCAGCCGGGGGTCGTCCGGTGCCAGTGGGGAGAACGCCGCCCTGAAAGTAACGCTCCCACCCGTAGGCGTGAACTTGATAGCGTTGGTAAGCAAGTTCTCGATGATTTGCAGCAGCTTTGGCTCTTCCGCCATCACCACGTAATCCCCGGCTTGCGACACCTCGTTGCGTATCGCCACCCCCGCGTTCACAGCCAGGATGCGAACGTGCGCAATCGTGCGGGCCAGGAGGTCTCCCAGGTTCAGAGGCTCCGGGTTGAGGGCCACCGACCCCGCCTCCAGGCGCGAAACGTCCAGCAGGTCGTTGATGAGGCTGAGCAGGCGGTCGGCGTTGGCCCTAATCGCATTGAGCGCCTTAGCCTGCCGCTCGTTGAACCCCCCATGCACCCCGCGCAGCATCAGATCGCTGTACCCCATGATGGCCGACAGCGGCGTGCGCAATTCGTGGCTCACCACCGAAAGGAACTCGTCCTTCAGCCGGTCGGCCAGCCTCTCCTGCGTCACATCGTGGTACACCGACACCGCCCCCGTTATATTACCCTCTCCATCCATCAGGGGAGCCGTGCTAACGCTCAGTATCGCCTCCTCCCCGTTGGGCTTCTTCACCAGCACGGGCATGCCATAAACCGACTCACCCTGCAAGGCGCGGTAAGACGGACGCTCTTCCACCGTGAGAAGGTGGCCCGCCAGGTTGTGCAGGCCGAGTTGCATGGCGTACTTCTGCGTTTCCTCGGCCAGGTTGATCTTGCGCCCCAGCAACGCCTCCGCCGCCGGATTAATACGCACCATATGGCCTTCCGCGTCGAAGATAACCAACCCGTCCGCCATGTGCCGAATCACCGTCTCCAGCTCATCGGCGCGCGAGCGGGCGGTCTGGGCGGCCTGCTGTGACGTCCGTCGCGCCAGCACCGACTCGGTAACGTCATGCGCGATGATCATGACCATGCGCTGCCCGCCATCCCCGGCTACATCCACCGGCACGATAGACCAGTTCCAGTACATAGTGCCCGATTCGGGGTTCTGCGATGCGTATTGCTCGTAGGAGATCGGCTCGCCCGTCTCTATCACCCGCATCATCACGGCAACCAGCTCCTCGTTCTGCTCGCCCCACTCCGGCGTCAGTTCGCGCGCCGTGCGCCCCACGGGCGATTCGCCGCTGCGATAAGGTTCCGGCAGCATGGCGATAAAGCGGCTGTTTGTGAGCACCACGCGGAAGTCGGGCGGCTCAAGAACGAGCAGCATCCCCGGAAAGTTCTCGATAACCTTCTCAAGAAACCTACCCTGGGATATCTCTACGTCCATAACCCTGGCTTGCCCCAGCGCCGTAGCCGCGCCGCCGGACGGCTTCTCCACTTCGCGCAACTGGCCCATCTGCGCCATGATGAAGCCCGCAGCCTTCGCGAACGCCTCTAGCTGTGAAGCGTCCACGTCCCCCGCAGGCTCAACCGCCACCATGCGGCCCAGGATGCGCCCGCCATACGGCACGTCAACCAGCACGTCCGGCTCCCCCGCCGAGAAGGGCACCAGCTCTACCGGCTCCGGGCGATCTGACGCGGCCAGCATGACGCACTCGGCCTGGTCCGATGGGGATATAAGGCATACCCGGCGCGCCCCGACCGAGTGGGCAACGGCAGTGAGGAGGCTATGGAGCGCCGCATGCGCCCCGCGATTCATCTCGCCTTGACTCTTTTGTGACACCATATATCCCCTGCGCAAACCTGCTTCAACTACATACGCATAACTACTCGCCGGAACGCCTCGGCATAGGCCAATCCGTGTGGCTCGGCTATCTGCGCGGCCCTCTGCTTGACCCTCTCCGCAAGCTCCGTAGCCGTGCCAACCTGACTTACATGCAATTTCAATGCCTCGACCTTGTCCTCGATAGTGTCGCTGATGTCCACCAGCACGTTAGGCTGGTCTGTCCCCCACAGATAAATCTCCTTCACCTTGTGAGGCTCCAACCCCTCCCGGATATGCTCGTTGAACTGCAAGGGGTCGCGCGCCGTCGGATATATCGCGTCCACCGTCGCCTGACCGATAGCGCGGTGGTCGGGGTGGTTTATGAACTCGTTATTATAGAATAGCGTAAGGGGATCGTGCGTCATCACCGCGTAAGGCTTGTAGAGGCGTATCATCTTAGTCACCGCCCCCCGCAACTCCAGGCTGGGCGTAAGCTCGCCGTCCGGGAAGCGCAGGAACACTACCTCCGTAACCCCAATCCGCGCCGCCGCCGCCCGCTGCTCGTCCTCCCGCTGGTTGCTCAGGCGGTCCCCGGTCATCTCCTTGTCGGGCGTCCCTTTATCCCCGCTGGTAGCCAGCACGAAAATCACCTGTATGCCACTGCGCACCCAGTTAGCCACCGTGCCCGCTGAAGAGAACTCCGGGTCGTCCGGGTGCGCCGCCACCAGCAGCACGCGCCGGTTCTCTTCCGGCAACTCTTCATCTGCGGGGCCGGGCCGCACTATAGGTGTGAGGGTAGCCGCCTGGGGCGCGGTGGTCGTGCCTGCGGTGGGTGTCGACTGTGACTGCCGGTTGTCAGCCATAATATGAATCTCTCCTTTTACATAGTTTCTTTAGTTTATCTTTATATGCCTATCCACAGGGTATAACACTCCTTGCAGTTCAGCGTCAAGGGGAGTAGAATCCGCCCATGCAGATGGATGAGATAGAGCTTCGCGGCCTGGTCTTCTTCGGCAGGCACGGCGTAAACCCCGAAGAGACCGAGCTGGGCCAGCGCTTCAGCGTAGACCTCTCGGTATGGCTCGACCTGTCGAGCGCCGCCGACAGCGACGACCTGAACGACACAGTAAGCTACTCCGCGCTCTACAAGCTAATACGCGCCGAGGTAGAAGGCACTCCAAGCAAGCTGATAGAGCACGTCGCAGGCCGCATCCTCTCCAAAGTGCTGGACCACGACCCCCGCATCAGCAAAGCCCGCGTAGCCGTCGGCAAAATAAGCCCTCCCCTCAAAGGCAGCACGATCGGCGAAGTCTACGTGCGCTTAGAGCGGAGCCGAGCATAAGCACCGCCCGGCGACTGATGAACATTAACAAAATAATCGTCATAAGCACTACTCAGGCTAGCCCGCGTAGGCGGGCTTTGTATGAGTAGCCCGCAGATTTATCTGCCGGGCGGTCTCGCCACCGCGTATGATGCTTATTTTGTTAATGTTCATAAGTCGCAGGCAACGAATACAAAGTCGCCCTTCGGCGACTACTCTATCCATCATAGTCCGCGTAGGCGGACTTCGTTTGCGTAGCCCGCGAATTATTCGCCGGGCGGTGCCAGGCAGAAAGAGTAAGCCCAGACATGTCCCGATACCCATGATCTAAGCACGACGCTGGCACGCAACTTGCAGACTACATGAAGGTTGCTGGCCCGGGTTGATACGAGCAGCATAAGATAACTGACAACCTGATACTGGACATTCCCCTTATTATGTCATACTCTAGACCCGCTTCTATCCGGCGCAGCACACCCAGGCACTCACCCCCTGGTTCTGTGCCTGTATATCCATATCCCTTCTTGCAGGCGGGCCGGAGGTTGAAGCGTCTGCATTACCCTGTGCGCGACACAAGCGGGCCTTTCCCCAAAAGTGACGGAGGCGGCAAGGACGTGCTCGTCGTGGAAGACGAGGCATACCTGTGCGACCTGATTGCCGACGTGCTTGAGGCCGAAGGCCACAGGGCGCGCAAAGCATCCAACGGCCTCGAAGCCCTGGCGCGGCTGCGAGAGCGCACCCCCGACCTGATTCTCCTCGATCTCATGATGCCCATCATGGACGGCTGGGAGTTCATGTCCGCGCTCAAAGCAAACAAATCATGGTCCGACCTCCCCGTCGTCATCATCACCGCCATCTACGACATCAAGCGCACACAGCAGCAGACCGGGGCGCGTGCCGTCATCACCAAGCCCTTCGACATAGACCAGATAGGCGACATAGTCCGCTCCTTCGCGAATTAGCACTGGCAGAGGAGCCAGGATTTTGATGACTTCCATTTAATCCAAAATTCTGATATAATACCTCATGTCATCTCCGGTTAGCCATTGTGCTACAGAGATTTCGTGTGTAAAGTCTCAGCTTGTAAGACTTCTTAGTTAGCAGAATCTGATTATATATCAGATTCCGGTTTCCACATGCTGAAGCCGGGTTGAGATGAGAAAGGGTTTGCTCCTACCATAGAGCCACGGCTTTGTCAGCGTAATTCTCGCGTTGCATAAGCCAGGAGGGTGTTATGAATACGTCCAGATTGTGGACGCTACCTGTAGTAGCGGGCTTATTTATATTGTCACTTTTGGGTGGATTGGCGGGAGGGCCCGCGCGAGCGCAGTTCGCCACGCCCGTCGTGAACGGCACTATCGCCGCCAACGAGTACGGCGACCACACCGACGGCCAGAACGCCAAATCGAGCGGCGGGCAGACCTGGTACATGACCTGGGACGACACCAACCTGTACGTCGGTATCGCTAACGCCAACACCGCCGAAGCTGCCGTCATATACATTGACCGTAATCCTGTCTGCTCCGTCAACGGTGGCAGCAACGTGGACGGCAACCTCACCGGGCAACCCTACGACAACACCAATTTCTCCTCCCTCCCATTCAGGGCCGACTTTGTGACCTATGCCAAAGACGGCTACCAGGAGTACCGCAGGGCCGATGGCTCAGGCGCGTGGACCGCGCCAACCTCTCCCTTCGGCAGCTACGCGTCGAGCGGCGGCAACGTGCGCGAGCTATCCATACCCTGGAACGACATCACGAACGGGACTGGCAGGCCACCTTCCTTCCTCTTCTTCGGCTATGTAACTTCCGCGACCGGATTCGTCTATGGGCAGGTGCCCCCTGAGAACCCAGGCGGCAACATCGGCACCTCTGCCACTTACACGCGCTATTACGAAGTCACAAACACCCGCAACGGAGCGAGCACCAGGCCCTTCTCCGTGAACCGCACCACATCCTCAACAACCCCATGCATCCTCGTGGTCAACCAGACAGCCGACACGGACGATACTGTGTGCAACAGCGCCAACTGCACCCTGCGTGAGGCGATCAATGCCGCCAACGCGCACGCAGGGCCGGATACAATCCAATTCAACATCCCAGGCTCCGGCGTCCGCACGATCTCTGTGGCGACTGGTGGATTACCCATTGTGAGCCAGCCGACCACGATAGACGGGGCCAGCCAGCCCGGCTATGCGGGTATACCTATCATTGAGCTAAATGGAGCAGGAGCAGGGTCGGGAGGAATTAATGGGTTGCACATCACCGGCGGGAGCAGTACGGTGCGTGGGCTGGTAATCAATAGCTTCTCCGGGAGTGGCATCCGCCTGGCAACTAGCGGGGGCAACACGGTGGTAGGTAACTACATAGGCACTAACGCTCTGGGCACAGCCGCCCTGCCCAATAGTAGTGGCGGCGTGGCCATCGTGTCGGCGAACAACACCTTGGGAGGCACGACTGCCGGGGAGCGCAACGTCATCTCCGGCAACAACACCTATGGCGTCTCTATTACCGGCAGCAGTAGTACGGGCAACGTAGTGAAGGGTAACTACATCGGCACCAACGCTACAGGCGCTGCCGACCTGGGTAACACTCAATCCGGCGTGCTCATTCAATCAGCGAACAACACGGTGGGAGGCACAACGGTTGGGGAGCGCAACATCATCTCCGGCAACAACGCTGGCGTCTCTATTTCCGGCAGCAGTGGTACTGGTAACGTAGTGAAGGGCAACTACATAGGCACCGACGCTACCGGCACTGCCACCCTCGGCAATGCCGGTGTCGGCGTGAGCATTTCATCATCGGGCAACACGGTGGGAGGTAACACAGCGGGAGAGCGCAACGTCATCTCCGGCAACAACACTGGGGGCGTCTCTATTTCCGGCAGCAGTGGTACTGGTAATATAGTGAAGGGCAACTACATAGGCACCGACGCTGCGGGCACCGCCGACCTCGGCAATGCCGGTGTCGGCGTGAGCATTTCATCAGCGAACAACACGGTGGGAGGCACGACTGCTGGGGAGCGCAACGTCATCTCCGGCAACAACTCCAACGGCGTCCAAATTTCCGGCAGCGGTGGTACTGGTAACGTAGTGAAGGGCAACTACATAGGCACCGACGCTACCGGCACTGCCGATCTGGGTAACACCTTTAACGGCGTGAACATTATTTCAGCGAATAACACGGTGGGAGGCACGACTGCTGGGGAGCGTAACGTCATCTCCGGCAACAACTCCTCAGGCGTCCAAATTGGCAGTTCTTCTACTGGCAACATAGTGAAGGGCAACTACATAGGCATCAACGTTGCAGGCACAGCCGCCCTGCCCAATGGTGGCAGCGGCGTGAGCATTTCCGGACCGAACAACACGGTGGGAGGCACCACACCTGGGGAGCGCAACGTCATCTCCGGCAATAACTCCTCAGGCGTCTCTATTTCCGATCTGGGCAACGTAGTGAAAGGCAACTACATAGGCACCGATGCTACGGGCACCCTGGACCTGGGTAACACCACCGTCGGCGTGTTAATTTCATCATCGGGCAACACGGTGGGAGGCACGACTGCCGGGGAGCGTAACGTCATCTCCGGCAACAACTCCTCAGGCGTCCAAATTGGCAGCTCTGTTACGGGTAGCGTAGTGACCGGCAACTACATAGGCA
Organism: Chloroflexia bacterium; assembly: GCA_036399775.1. Taxonomy (GTDB): domain Bacteria; phylum Chloroflexota; class Chloroflexia; order QHBQ01; family JADMIH01; genus JADMIH01. The sequence continues at coordinate 9,593 of DASWMJ010000024.1, forward strand.
CCGACGCTACAGGCACAGCCGCCCTCGGCAATAGCGGTATCGGCGTGTTCATTTCCTTTGCGGACAACAGAGTGGGAGGCACTGCCGTTGGAGAAGCTAACATCATCGCCTTCAACAGCGGAGGTGGTGTCGCACTCTCCTCCAACGCTGGGGGCAGCAACCGTATCATCTCCAACTCCATCCACTCCAACAGCGGCCTGGGTATTGACCTTGGCGATGACGGGGTCACCCTCAACGATCCCTCCGACGCCGACGTCGGTCCTAACAACAGGCAGAACGTCCCTGAGATAACTATGGCCCAGTCAGGCGCATCGGGCGATACCACTCTCACCGGCTCCATCCACAGCACCCCCAACACGACCTTCACGGTCCAGTTCTTCACCAATACCGCCTGCGACCCCACAGGCGCAGGCGAGGGGCACACCCTCATAGGCTCAACTACCCTCACCACCGACGCCAACGGCAACGCCGGCTTCTCCAGCCTGGTCCTTACCGGCACGGGGGACTTGCAGGGCCAATTCATCACCGCCACCGCCATGAACGACTCTACGGGCGATACCTCCGAGTTCTCATACTGCGCCCTCGTCCCCACGAGTGGCCCTACCACTGCCAGCGCAGCTATCCAGTGGGCACACAAGTACGCAGGCTCCAACAGCCCCACCCTCCTGGGCGCTCCCGGCCTCTTCTACGATACCGCCACTCCCACTCCCAACGCCCAGATATCGGTAGGCAACTACAATGGTGAGACCTACGGCTTCAGGGGCGACGGCTCCCTGATGTGGGGTCGAACACTCACTTTCGGCACGCTCGTGACGGACCGCGCGCCTATCGTGCCGGTGAACGGGGTCAACACAGTCCTGGTCACATCGGGCGACTCCTCAGGCACTCAGGGCTACCTCACCGCTATCAACGCCGCCAACGGCACCATCTTATGGACTACAACCCTCGGCCAGTACGTAGTAGCGGGAGCCGCCTACCAACCTGATGTCAATGTCACCCCGCCCGCGCCTGGCTGTACCAACCCATGCGACCTGGTCATCGTGGGCACCTTTGACAACACCAACACCCGCAGCTTCCTCGCGGCCTACGACGCCGCCGACGGCAGCCTGGTATGGCAGTACGGCGGGCCAAGCTCCGGACTAGACATAGGCCCGATCACCACAGTCCCCTCGGTAAACTACGGCACCAACACGGTCTACTTCGGCAGCACGGACGGGATCGGCGGGACCGGGCACGGCGTGAGGGCGGTGAATACCACCAACGGTGCGCCGGTATGGGCCAACATCGGCATCGGCAGGGTCCCCAACAGCGATCCCTCCCTCAGCCTCGACGGTCAGACTCTCTACATCGGCACGGTCACAGGTAGCGGCGGAGGCTGCCCAGGCACCCCGCCCACCTTCACCATGTTTGCGCTCAATACGAGCAACGGCATCCCGCGCACCCAGTACAGCGTGAGCGACCCGTGCGGTGCCGGGGCGGGCGACTTCTTCGGTGCGCCCTGGCCTATCCAGAGGGGTACAGGTTCCGCCATAGTCACGGACATCTATGCCACAGCCGGGAGCCGCGTCTATGCCCTGGTTGACGACGGCACGTCCAGCCCGATGACGCTCAAGTGGGGTGCCCCCGGCTACGCCGCCGTAGCGGGAGCAGGCACACCTCTCTACACGACCACGACAAGCTGCCCGGCGGGTTGTCTCTTCGTGGGGAGCAACGACGGCTACGTAGTGAGGATAGATGCCACCAATGGCAATGTGGCTGCCCAGCATTATCTGGGTGCCCCCGTCGTGGTCAGCGACACCACCTATGACCGCTTCCGCCAGGCGTTATACGTGGTCAGCAACGGCGTGCTATATTCGCTGGACGCCAATGGAACTCCCCTGGAGAAGGGACCAGGAAGGAGAAAATAGGCGCTTACGGCTCACTTGGGAGATGCCCGGTTAGTGCTGTATAATACGAGAGGCTGCACCGCGCGAAAGCCGGCGAGCCTTTCCTATACTCCTCCTCAGCGAGTCCTTATGTCCGGCAAATCACGCAAGAGGGGGCAGGCGCAACCGGAAGCCGCGCTAGCCCATTCACAGACTACTCCTGGACAGAACATAGACGCTTACGTGCCTTCCGCCACCGGCGCGGTGCGTGCGAGAACCGGCGCGGGCACTGCCGTCCTTACAATCGGCACGATACTGGCCCTGCTGGCCCTCCTATGGCTGGGACTTTCTCTTTTTGCTCCCGGCGTCCTGCCCAACCCATTCTCGGCAAGCAAGACCCCCCAGCCTACCGAAACATCCTTCCCGGAGGGCCGCATCAGCTTCCTGCGCACCAACGAGAGTGGCGGGCGCGACCTCTTTGTGGTCAACCCAGACGGCACGAACCAGCAGCAGGTGACCACCGACATAATCGTAGAGGGCAGTACCTCCTGGTCCCCCGATGGCCGCAGCATAGCCATACAGGCCAGCGTGAACGGCTTCTCCACGATTGTGCGCATCACCCTCGGAGGCGACAACAAACCCCTCCCCAACGAGAGCGTGCAACTCACCGCCGACATCAAAGCCGATAGCGCCCTGCCCGCGTGGTCGCCCGACGGCACCATGATCGCGTTCCAATCGAAGCGCGACGGCGGCGAGCACCAGGTCTTCGTCATGGACGTGAACGGCAACAACAAGCGGCGCGTCTCCGGCGGCAACGGCTTCGCCGGGCAGCCCGCGTGGTCGCCGGACAGCAAGAACGTGGTATACGTGGCGGGCGAAAGAGCAGACCCTACTGTCCCGAAGGATATATACGTCGCGCCCGCTACAGGAGGCGAACCCAGGAAGGTACTCTCCAGGGGCACGAGCCTGCGCCGCCCACTCTGGACAACGGACGGCAAGTACATAGTATGCGTGGAAGGGCCGGGAGAGAGGAACCAGGCGCTGCTCGTGATGAACCCGGACGGTTCCTTACCCCGCGTGCTAGTGGACGCGGCGCAAACCCCGCAACTCTCCCCTTTAGGCGACAAAGTTGTGTACTACATCGTGGACCAGACCCAGACCCTGGACAGTGACATCTTCGTAGCTTCCATCACCGAAAGCCAAACGCCCACCAACCTCACCACGCAGACGCGGGATGACTACTACCCGGCCTGGTCCCCCGATGCTTCCAGGCTGACATGGGCCAGCGGTCGGGGCGCGAGAGGGCACAGGATAGTGGTCGCCAATCCAGACGGCTCGAACCTCAAAGAAGTCTCCACCGGCCCCGGCGACGACTTCCTGCCTCTTTGGAGCCAACCCGTCAAATAAAACCCTGATGGTAACCATCAGACAAACCAATGTACCTGTAGGGGCATGAGCGAAGCGGGGGCCATGCCTCGCCCTTACCCCAAATCGGAATATTTACAGATGATGCCGCACCCCAAAGGAAGAGAATATAACCCCATGAAGCACAACGCCCCCAACATCAAGAAGCTCCTACACCCGGCGCGGCTCTTTTTCATGTTGCCTTTGCTGCTTCTCCTCTTCGTTGCCTGCGACGCGAGCGGCCTACCCGTAGCCCCCACCCCCCACCCCACGCAACCGGACCCGTCGCCCACCCTACAGCCAACACGCAAACCACCACCTACCCGCGTCAAACCATCCGCCACAGCGCAAGTCGAACTCTCCCCGACCGCGCGAGGGGCACGCACAACCCCCACCGAAGAGGCCGAGTCGACGCGCACTCCCCAGCGCACCCCAACTCCAACGTCGGGGCGGCTCATCCCCACCCCACGCAGATCGCCCACAGCCCATGTGGCGCGCACAGCTACTCCCACCGTACTCACGGAAGGCTCGCCCACTCCCACCCTCATGCCCATCAGCGCGCGCCGCGCCATATTCGAGGAGGTATGGCAGACCATCCAGGACGTTTACATCTACGAGGACTTCAACGGGGTAGATTGGGACGAGGTACACGACACCTACGAGCCGGAAGTGCTGGCGGCCCGCAGCGCGGCTGAGTTCTACGGCCTTGTAAGCGACATGGTGAACGAGTTAGGCGACGAGCACTCCCGCTACCTCTCACCGATAGAGGCCAATGAGGAAGACGACCTGATGCAAGGTACCACCAACTACGTCGGCATCGGCATCCTCGCCACGCGGGAGGATACCTCGATGACGGTGGTGTACGTCTTCCCAGGCAGCCCGGCTGAAGAGGCAGGTCTGATGAGGCGCGACCGCATCACCGCAATTGACGGCGAGCCGGTAGTTGGCGCGCAGAACGCCCCCAGCAAGATACGCGGGCCGCAAGGCACCACCGTCACATTGACCATACGCTCGCCGGGAGAGTCGCCGCGCGACGTAGAAGTGGAGCGCCGCACTATCACGGGCCAGATAGAGCCTTCCAGTCATCGCCTCACCGCAAACCCGGAGATAGGCTACCTCATAATCCCCGACCTCTTCCTGGAGGAGATGGACCAGTTGGTTGAGAGCGAATTGCGCGATCTCCTGCGGGGCGACCCAATCAAAGGGCTTGTGATTGACATCAGGGGCAATGGCGGCGGCCTCAGAACCGTGATGCGGAACATACTGGGCCACTTCATCACCGGCAACGCGGGCACGTTCTACACCAAGACCGAAACCCACCCCTTCACCATCCCCAAAGGCAGGCTTTACGACCAACTCCAACCCGTTCCGGTGGTAGTGCTCATAGATGGCGGCACCGAGAGCGCAGCCGAGTGGCTTGCCGGGGCTATCCAGGCCAAAGGCAGAGCAAAGGTGGTAGGCGTGACGAGCGCGGGCAACACCGAAACCGTCTACCCATACGACCTGACCGACGGCTCCCGCCTGTGGGTGGCGCAGGAGAGCTTCAAGCTGCCCGACGGCACGGCCCTCGAAGGCCGGGGCGTAGTGCCCGACGTGGAGATAGACCTCGACTGGTCCGCGTTCTCTGAAGAGAAAGACCCCCACATCCTCGAAGCCGTCAAGCTGCTGAAGCAAGAGGCCGGACCGTAGCAGCATGCGCCCCTCGTCCATGACCAAATGCCTGCTGATAATAGTCTCCGGCCCGCCCTGCACCGGCAAAACTACCCTGGGCAAGCGCCTGGCAGAAGACCTGCGGCTGCCCTTCTTCAACAAGGACGGCATCAAAGAAATCCTCTTCGATACGCTCGGCTGGAAAGACCGGGACTGGTCGAGAAAACTAGGCGTCGCGAGCTACGAGCTTCTTTATCACGCCGTAGAAGCCCAGGTCAGCGCAGGCAAACCCGTAATCATGGAGAGCAACTTCTCCAACGGCCGGGCCACAACCCGCATCCAGGAAATGAAAACACGCTACGAGGCCGAGACCCTACAGATACAATGCACAACCGGTGGAGAAGTCCTATTCAACAGGTTCAAAGAGCGCGCCGAGTCGGGAGATCGCCACCCCGGCCACGTTGACACCTCCACCTATGACGAAATGCGAGACATCCTTCTGAAAGGCAAACATGACCCCCTGGACATAGGCGGTCTAATCATCGAGGTAGACACCACCGACTTCGCAGCCATACAATACAACCAACTCCTCACCGAGGTACAAGCGTGGCTGGGGCAAGCAATCAAGTAGGTGATAGCCAAACGGGCCACCATAACGTACGAAAATAGCTTCAGGCTCTGGTCACTGACCACTGACCACTGACCACTGACCACTGACCACTGACCACTGACCACTGACCACTGACCACTGACCACTAGAACCCAAAGGAGAGCCAACATGGTACCGCAATTCGACGCCCGCACCACATACGACATGTGGCAGAGCGGCGAAGCAGACATACTGGACGTGCGCGAGTCCTCGGAGTGGGACCTGGGCCACATCGAAGGCGTCAGGTGGATACCGATGGGCGACCTGCCCGCGCGCTGGCGCGAACTTGACCCCAACAAGAAACTGGTGTGCGTATGCCACAGCGGCGGGCGCAGCTACTACGCCGCAGCCGCCCTCCGCCAGGCAGGCATAGATGCCTCCAACCTCGCAGGTGGCATGCTCGATTGGCAGGCGGAAAAGCTCCCCATCACCCCACCCGGCATAATCGAATAACACCGAATACAGCCCCGAACGCAGCACCCTTTGTCCACAGAGCGCCATTTGAAATGCGGATTTGGTATAATACACAAAGAAATAGCGACTGGAACTACTCTCTAAAATCCACATCTGCCACTCTACACAACTAATTCCAAACCGCAACCCGACGCTTGCAAACTCGTCATAATGACGGGCTAATGCAAGCGGTTCTGTTAGAGGTGTGATACAAGAGGCATTAAGCCACTGCAAAACCGAAATCTATAGGAACGCCACCCCAACCTCCTTGTCATTCTGAGCGAAGCGAAGAATCTCGTCCCTCGCGCATATTCTTGCCGTTTGAACTCTTACAACCCAAATTATGTTTGACCTTTAAGAGAGAGGATAATGATAACCCCAAGCAAGTCTTACATCATGCTACTGGCTAAGCAAAAAACACTCAAGGCGCTAATGGCCCTCGCCATTGCCTTCATAGGCACGGGCCTCTTCGCCACCCCCGGCCAGGCCACATCAACCCTCCCCGGCCCCGCCCTGGCCGCTAACCTCTCAAGCCGGAGCGTATCGCAGCGCGAGCTATTCGGCATGGTAATCCGCGACCCCTTCTACGAGTACAACAGCGATCCGGTAAACTACCACGAAGCCCCCAACAAAGCCGCCCTTGAGCAGCAGGCGCAGGAGCTTGCGGCTGCGGGCGTCAGGTGGATACGCATGGAGTTCTTCGCCGACTACGACGGCACCGTCAAGCCCGGCGACATCAACTGGACCAAGTACGACTGGTTCATCAACGAGCTTGCGCCCAAATACGGGCTGAAGGTGCTGGCCCTCCTGAACGTCGGCATGGTAGCCTACGAGGGCAAGACCGTCCGCACCGTTGCGTTCAACGACCCCCCGGACGGCGGTGGCTCCGACCCGCTGGACGGCTCGAACCACTTCATCCGCGTCTTCGCCGGGCGAGCGCAGGCAATCGCGGCGCGCTACGGCACCGCTATCAGCGCCTACGAGATCATCAACGAGCCTAACATAAGCTGGGACCTATGGTTCGACAGCAGGTTCAGTGCCGCCGAGATCAAGCCCGATCGCTATGCCGCCCTCATCTTCAGCGCATACAGGGCCGTCAAGAACGTCGCCGCGCACGCCGAAGTAACAGTGGGCGGCATCATGATCGGCACGCCCCCCGAAGGCGAGGACCAGCGCGACCAGTTCGACTACCTTTACGCGTTATACGTCTCTCCCTGGGTGGCCCGCTACCAGAGCGGAGACTACAGCAGCAGGCCCGGCTGGAACACCGTGCCCTGGGATGGCGTAGCGGTCCACCCCTACTTCCTCGAAGTGCCCAAGCTCTTCCCCCTCATGAGGGACTTTGCCCGCAAGCTGCGCGACAGGGGCGACTTCAAAAGCAAGCTCTGGATAACGGAGATAGGAGCCGAGGCCGCCCCGCCCGCTAACCCATTCGATCCCCCCAGCAAGCAGGAGATAGAGCAGGCCAGCTACCTGCGCAGCGTCTACGCGGGCATCCTGGAAGATCCTGAACTCAGGTCTATCATCGCGCACGTCTTCTGGTTCAAGTACGAGGACTTCGTGCCGGGCAATTACACGCACAGCTATGGCCTGGTCAGGCTGCGCGAGACAGCCGACGGCCAGGGCTACCACCCCTCCGGCAAGGTGCAGGTCAGGAAGCTGGCGTACAGGGTCTACCAGGAGATCGCGATGGGCTACGCTCCAACCGACCCCTTGAGCGAAGAGGAAGCGCAACAGAACGGGCAGATATACTTCCCCGAAACCCAGCAAGCCATAGCCCCTGAGTTCTCGGATTACTGGCAGGCCAACGGCGGCATCGAGCGCTTCGGCTACCCCATCAGCCGCCCGGTAGTGCTGGGCGGCTACGTGAGCCAGTTCTTCCAGCGGGCCGTGTTCGAGCACCATCCTGAAAACGAGGGCACCACAAGCGAAGTCCTCCTGCGCCTCCTCGGAAACGAGTTCACTCAGGACAGGCAATTCGAGAAAGCCGACCCGCAAAACCTCTCGCCCGACAGGTACTATTTCGCCGAGACGCAGCACTCCCTGGGCGGCGCGTTCCTGCGCTATTGGCGCGAAATGGGCGGCCTCGCCGTCTACGGCTACCCCATCTCCGAAGAGATAAGCGAAATCTCGCCCACCGACGGCCAGACCTACACCGTCCAATACTTCGAGCGCAACCGCTTCGAGTTCCACCCGGAGCAAACCGGCACCCCATACGAGGTACAACTAGGTCTCCTCGGCGCAAACCTCCTCCAAACCAACATGTGGTGGAGATAATCTATCTAAAAATCAAAAGCAAGCCTGATGTGCCGCATCAGGCTTGCTTTTGATTTTTAGAACACGTTCTGATCCCTGACCCCTGACCCCTGACCCCTGACCCCTGACCCCTGATCCCTAATCCCTGACCCCTAACCCCTGACCCCTACTTTATCTCCGGCCCGGAGACCCAGTCATACCCGATCTCCGGGTCGTCGTGGGCGATGCGAAGCTCCTCTTCCGTGTTGTAGATCATAGAGGTCACGTAAATGAGGTGGGCCGCCCCCCCGATAGCCTTGCAGCCGTGCGCCACGCCGGGCGGTATCTTTAGCACGCTGTACCCATGCTCGCCCCCCATGAATAGCTCCTGGAGCACACCTCTGGTGGGCGACTCCGGGCGCGTGTCGTACAGCGCGACCTTCAGCACGCCCATCGGTACGTACCACCAGTCCACCTGCGTCTTGTGGAGGTGCCACGCCTTCACCACGCCTGGGTGCATCAGCGAGTGGCTGAGTTGCGCGAACCCTTCCGCGAAGAATGGGTCATTCACCCTGATTAGCTCCCTGAAGAACCCACGCTCGTCCGGGTGGGTAACCAGCTTCTTCGCAACCACGCCCTCAATTTCTTGCATTCAAATCTCCTGGCTAACCTGATAATTGGGCGAATATTGCAGGCAAATCACGCGCCAAATTAGAATTCGCCAGCACGCGAGACGCACCGGCCTCTTTCGCCCGGCGGCGGCCTTCCGCGTCCATATGCGGGCCGAACGCCACCACTCTCACCCCACGCGCAACCGCCTCACGGATCGCCCCCTCCCAATCGCCGCGAGAAGCAAGGTCCACCACCATCAGCCCCGCGTCAGGCATAGGCGCGCCATGTCGAGCCGCCACGTAGCGTAACCCCGCCGCCCTCGCCATGTTCTGTAGCTGCACCCCAAACATCAAATCGGTGCAATAAAGCAACACGGTAGGCGGCTCTACCACAACCCCCTCATCTACCGCGCCCTTTTCATCTGCCTGATTTTGTTTTATCATTAGCCTATCCCCACCCACCTTCGTGCGCTCGGCCATCGCGGTTGAGCCTTTGTGCGGAGTGCCGCACCCCAAGCATTTGTATCAGAAGTCAGGCCATGCGTCAAGCCTGCTCTTCGCCCGGTACAAGGTACAGACGCGGAGTTTTCACGATATGCCGAGCATTTGGGAAGAACCGGACAAAGAAGATTGGCAGCGTATCGCCGCGAAGCTGGAGGAGCAAACGCGCTTCCTGTCGGCTATCAACTCACTCTCGAGCGCGATAGGCGCGGCCATCACTATCGAAGAGTTGCTTGAGATAGCCCTTGAGCGCACCATAGACTTCACGGGTGCCGAAGCGGGCGCGATCTACCTCCAACAGGCAGGAGGCTTGTGGAAGCTGGTTGTAAGCCATAACCTACCTGGCGATATTGCGGCGGAGCGCGCCCTGGTGAGCACCGAAAACCTCGGTCTAAAATTGATATTGGAGAACCGGGGTCCCGTAACTTACGTGGAGCGCACCAACGAGCCTGGCTACTTCATCTCGGAGGCCGCCAAGCGGGCAGGCGTGCAGAGTTGGGCGGGCGTGCCCATGTCCGCCCTGGACGTGACCTACGGCATACTGACCGTAACCAGCCGCGAGTATGGGGCCTTCAGCACCACGCATACCGAATTGCTGCGCGTGATAGGCCAGTTGATGGGCTTGGCTTTTTCAAACTCGCTGGCGCACACCCTCGCCTTCGCGCAGGTCAACGCCCAGTTGCGAGACAAGCTGGCCGAGTTGGAGATCGTGCTGAGCAGCATGTCCAACGGCCTCCTCTTGTGCGACGGGACGGGCCGCATAGTGCGCGCCAACGATGCCGCCGGTAACATGCTCGGCTTGCCCCCTGATAAGATAGTAGGCCAGTCGGTGCTAGATGAAAATTGGAACCGCATGCCGGACGCTAGCAGCACGGAGGAAGGTCCACTTGCGCGCTCCATCCTTTATGGCGACGAATGCGCCAACTGCCCCATCGAGATAGAGAGGGACGGCGAAGTGCGAGTGCTAAGCGTAACCGCCTCCCCCTTCCGCAAAGGGGACAGCGAGCGCGACGGCACCGTAGTTGTAATCCGAGATGTTACCGAAGAGCGGCGGGCCGAGCAAACGAAGGAAGAGTTCTTCAGTCTCCTATCGCACGAGCTTAGAGCGCCCCTCACGGTCATAAGCGGCTACGCCCAGATGCTGGTCCGCAGGCTTGGCAGGCAAGAACTCACGCAAGAAGTCGGGTACGCAGGCCTCATCAAAGAGCACGCAGGCAGGATGGCGGCGATGGTGGGAGATCTGGTCGAGTCGGGGAGGTTGGAGGCGGGCATCCAGGCTATCACCAAAGCACCTGTCGACATGCGCGCGCTCGTGGAGGAAGTGGTGGGCCGCATGTCAGGTGAGCAGCAGGCCGTCCCAGGCAAGCACACATTGGCCCTGTCTATGGACCCCGACTTGCCGCAGATAAGCGCGGACGCCCAACGCGTAGACCAGGTGCTGACGAACATGCTCGCAAACGCCATAAAATACTCACCCGATGGAGGCGAGATCGAGGTCAAGGTGCATGCGCTAACTCAGGACGGCAAGCACCCTGCGCCCGGCGAGATACACATACAGATCAGCGATCACGGAGTAGGGGTGCCTGAGACAGACCGCAAGCGCATCTTCGAGCGCGCCTATCGCGGCCAAAACGGCAAAATAGTCAACACCCAGGGCCTGGGCCTCGGCCTCTATATTTGCAAACTGGTAGTAGAAGCGCACGGCGGCACCCTCGGCGTAAAAGACAACCCAACCGGCCCAGGCAGCACCTTCTGGTTCACCCTCCCCATAGCCTAAATAGAGCCGGCCCACACAGTGTCCTTCACAATAAGGCTCCTTACCCTCTACGAGCAACATATGGCAAGGCTAATGCAAAGTCGGCTATATATCCAACGTAAGCCACCCCATCATCCTTGTCATTCTGAGTACAGCACTAACAAAGAAATGTCTGCGTAGGGGCGACCCGCATGCTCGCCCTGGTGGGGATGGCGAACCAACTTTACGCGTGACCCTGGCAGGGCGACCCACCGGGTCGCCCCTACCTTACACATTTTATTCCTGGACATAACTTTGTTAGTGC
>DASWMJ010000025.1:0-4153 GCA_036399775.1 Chloroflexia bacterium
GCAGAATGTAATGCGTGGTGCATCGAGCGCAACACTGCCCAAGTTACCATCAACTGGCACTTCTCTGCATCAGATGCTCGCATCAAGCTTCGTCGCCTCTATCCTGTAATTACTTAGTTGGTGATGCACTCAGAATGACAAGAGGTGGTGGGTTCGTTAGCCCCAACATTGTGCCCGACTTTGCATCCGCCCTGGGATATTTTCTATGCCGGGTAAGCATTTCCGGCAACGAAAAAGGAAGTCACTTCAGAGGAGGTAACTTCCCATTCTGCTTATATCTTGAGTGATTATTGTGAGCCGCCCATTGCCAACTCAAAACTTACTGAAGCGGCTTTGCAATCACAATCAACCTGTGCGTGAAGGTAGTGTAAGGCCAGCAGGTGACGAGGGTTAGCTGTTCATGGTCGGTGGGTTCTATTACCTGGGCGTTTTTTATGCGCTGGGCGTAGCTGACCCCGGCCTCCTTCAGCTTCTTGATCTCCTCAACTTTATACTTGTACTCCTTGCCGTCTTGCGTCCAAAGCTGTATAACGTCCCCAATCTTGAGGTTCTCCAGGTATCGAAACACCTCGCCCCGCCAGTTGTTGTGGCCCGAAATCACCACATTGCTGCCTTCGCCTGGGTTGGCCGAAGTGTAGTGGTGCCCGGCCGCGTAGTCGGCTACCTCCCACAGGTCATCCTTCGTCACGTAGACCTCGTATACCTCCGTATCCAGCTTTATATTGGGTGAGGTGATGCGCACCACCCGCCCCGGCAGGTTGGGGTTGTGGTCGCCATAGCGCACGCCGTTCGGTAGAATATCAGGGTCTTGCGTGGGCGAAGGCGTAAAGGTCGGAGTTGCGGTCGCAGTCGAGGTTGCGGTTGAAGTCGGAGTTGCGGTTGCGGGCGGTACGAGCGTGCGAACTACCCTGGCTATCACAATAGCAGTCGGCGTCGCCTCTGTTTGCCGGGCTAAGTCCTCGCCAACCTCCGTGCTCCCCAGCAGCGAGAAGCCCGCCACGCTGAGCAGGCCCAGGAGCGCAAGCAGCGACACGATACAGGTTGCTACGAATTTATTAGTGAAGATACGCCGTGCCATATAAGCAGAATATACAAGAACCCACCGCCACGCACAAGACCCAGTTGGGCTAATTCCTAATAGGACTCTTTTGCGATATTATCACAATCCTAATGACTGACCCCTGATCCCTGATCCCTGGACTCGTTTGCGAAACTGTTACCCGCGCAGTATTATATTAAGTGGGGAACTGTGCGCTTCGCACGGGCGATATGTTTTGCGACTCAAACCAAATGGGGTTTCTACTTCTATGATGCAGACTAAGGCCAGTATTCTAGTGGTTGACGACGACCCCCGGCTCTTGCGGTTGGTGCGTGTCAACCTTGAGCGGGCGGGCTTCCAGGTGAACACCGCCACCAACGGCCCGGCGGCCCTCGACCAGCTTGATTTGGAGCCGCCCGACGTGGTAGTGTTGGATATTACCATGCCCGGTATGGACGGCTTCGCCGTGACCCAGCGCATACGCGAAATCTCCGGCGTGCCCATAATCATGCTTACCGCGATGGGCGAGCAGTCTCAGAAGGTGCGCGGCCTGGAAATGGGCGCGGACGACTACCTCACCAAGCCTTTCGACCCTGACGAGCTGGTGGCCCGCGTGCGCGCCCTCTTGAGGCGCAGCAAGTCGTCTGGGACCGAGGACGTTCAGCACTCGATAAAGGCAGGGCAGCTTGAGATAGACTTCGTGCGGCACAAGGTAGTGCGCGACGGGCAGCAGATAAAGCTCACGCCCACCGAGTACAAGCTGTTGCAGCACCTGGCGCAGCAGGCGGGCAAGCTCATCCCGCACGCAGACTTGCTCTCGAAGGTGTGGGGGCCGGAGTACCGGGACGAGACGGGCTACCTGTGGGTCTACATACGCTCTCTGCGCCAGAAGCTGGAAGAAGACCCCTCCAACCCGCAGTACATTATTTCGGAGCCGGGCTTCGGCTACAGGTTCCAGGTCCCTTCACAGGAGGGCTAGAGAAGAGGGCTAATGCGTAGGCCTTCTCTACTGACATTATTCTCGGTCATAAGCCTGGCGCTCTTTATCGTCATAGGCGCTCTCCTCGGCTGGGGCCTGACTACTTACTTCGAGCGAGAAGCCATAGACCAGCAGAAGCGCGCCGTCGAGTCGCTCATCCCGCCGGTAGTAGGCGACCATCTCACGCCTGAGTTACTGAAAAACGGCGCTTACAATGACCCCGGCGACCCCAACGATGCGTACAGCAAGATAGAGGCTGCCCTCTCGAACCTGGGCGGCTCAGGCCTGGCTCGCATCAAGGTGTGGAACAAGCAAGGCATGATCATCTACTCCGATCAGCCTGACCTTGTGGGCCAGACTTTTCCAATTAGCGAAGAAATGGTTGACACTTTCGACGGGCGAACCGTCGCTAATATCTCGGGCCTGGGCAAGGCAGAGAACATTGACGAGGTAGGGTTCGGTGAGCTATTGGAGGTGTATACTCCCTTGCGGCTGCCTGGGCAGGTCGAGATCAGCGGCGCTTACGAGGGGTATTACGACATCACCGACCTGCGCGACCAGATAACCGTCACCAACCAGTTCTTCTGGACCAGCATCATTACGGGCTTCCTCTTCCTGTACGTCTCCCTCTTTACCATCGTGCGGGACGCTTCGTTGCGTATCGCCCGCCAGAGCCGCGAGAACGCCATGCTGCTGGCAGACACGGCCCGCAAAGCCGCCCGCCTTGAAGTGGTCAACGCCCTCGCCCGCTCCATCAACGAGTCGTCGCTCGATATTGATCGCGTATTCCAGACCGCCCTGAGTGGTATCGACCGCATAGTGGAGAATACGGGCGTGAGCATCACTTTGCTGGACGAGCGCACGCGCTCTGCTCGCAGGATGTTCACATCCCAGCCCGATATGGAGGAACTGAGCGTCGAGGTCAAACAGAGGCTGCTTGGAAAATCGGATACGTTCGTGTGCGGCAATACCCGCTTCGCGCAGGCACCGGAGCTTGTTGAGCTGTCGAGGCGCGGCGTGATTTCGCTGCTGCTGGTCACGATCTGCCTGGGAGATCGCAACCTGGGGATATTGCGCGTGGCGAGCGATATGCCCAACGCCTTTGACGAGGGAGATGCTGCCATCCTCAAGGGCGTGGCCGACCAGCTTGCGGTGGCTATCGAGAATACGCGCCTCATCAAAGAGACAGCCGAGACTACCGCCCTGCGCGAGACCAACCGCCTCAAGGACGAGTTCGTCTCGATGATCTCCCACGAGTTGCGCACTCCCCTGGCGTCCATCAAGGGCTATTCCCATACGATGCTGACCGATACGGACGGGCATTGGGACGAGCAGACCCGGCGTGAGTTCCTCACGATCATCTCCGAGGAGAGCGACAAGCTGGCCGAGCTTGTGGAGAACCTGCTTGAGATGTCGCGCATCGAGCGGGGCAGCCTCCCCATCACCCTTGAGCCTCTACTCCTCTGGCGCTTCTGCAAGGAGGTCGTAAACCGCCTGGGCACCCACCACCCGGAGATGACGTTCGTGTGCGATCTGGACCACGCCCTGCCGGTGGTGCTGGCCGACCCGCGCCGCGTAGAGCAGGTGCTGGTGAACTTGCTGCAAAACGCCGCCAAATATTCGGGTGCCGGTAAGGTTGAAGTGCGGGCTTCGTACGACGGCGGCACGCACGTATTGATAGAAATAGAGGACGACGGCATCGGCATATCGCCCGACCACTTGCCGCACATCTTCGACAAATTCTACAGGGTGGGAGCCGACCAAGGGGATAAAGGGTCGGGCACCGGCCTGGGGCTGGCAATCGTCAAAGCCCTGGTAGAAGCGCAGGGCGGCAATGTGTGGGTAGAAAGCAAGCTGGGAGAGGGCACCACGTTCTCCTTCACTCTACCCGTGTTCGTAATAGAAGAGGAAGAAGAGCAGGACGTTGGTGGTCAGAAGTTAGAAGCTAGAAATGAGAAGTTAGAAACGGTAATCTAGTACCAACATGAGGGCATAGCTTACTCAATTCTCGTAAATCTACTGCACTAACCCTTGCCCGGCGACTAAAGTCGCGTGCAACCTCTACAAAGTCGCCCTTCGGCGACTATTCTCCCTAAGATAGTCCGCGTAGGCGGACTTTGTAGTCGTTGCACGCG
>DASWMJ010000026.1:0-7525 GCA_036399775.1 Chloroflexia bacterium
CGACGAAACCGCTAAGACGCCAAGAGCGCCAAGATGACGCCAAGATTATAAGGGGTCAGGGGTCAGGGGTCAGGGGTCAGGGGTCAGGGATTAGAGATATAGATAGAACTACTGTACCATAATTATTTTTGGCGGTATCTTGGCGCTCTTGGCGTCTTGGCGGTTTCGTCGCTCTAAGTTATCGAGGAGTAATATTATGCGAATGAGCAGACTCTTCAGCCAGACCCTCAGAGAAGCGCCATCCGACGTTGAGGTGGCGAGCCATCGCCTGCTGTTGCGCGCCGGTTTCATTCGCCAGCTTGCGACGGGCATATTCAGCTATCTCCCTCTTGCCAAGCGCTCCATCGCTAAAATAGAGAACATCATGCGGCAGGAGATAAACGCCATAGGCGGGCAGGAGATCGCCATGCCGGTGGTCCACCCTGCGGACATATGGAAGGAGACGGGGCGCTGGTACAAGATAGGCTCTGAGTTGGGCCGCTTCCTCGACAAGTCGGGGCGCGACATGGCCCTCGCTATGACCCACGAGGAGGTGGTGGCCGACCTTGTGCGCAAGGAGATACGCTCGTACCGCCAGCTTCCCCAGCTTATCTACCACCTGCAAACCAAGTGGCGCGACGACCCGCGCCCCAGGGCCGGATTAATCCGCGCACGCGAGTTCACGATGCTCGACAGCTACAGCCTCGACCCCGATTGGGAGAGCCTGGACGCCCAGTACCGCGCCCACTACCAGGCGTACTTCAACATCTACAACAGGTGCGCCATACCTACCATAGCCGTCAAGTCGGACGTGGGCATCATGGGCGGCAGCCTGGCGCACGAGTTTATGTACCTCACGCCGGTGGGTGAGGACACGCTGGTGCTGTGCGGCCATTGCGGCTACTCGGCCAACCGCCAGGTCGCCACATTCCGGAAGCCGCCCGCACCCACAGAAGTGCCGCTAGAGATGGAGAAGGTGCCGACCCCCAACGTCACCACCATTGACGCGCTGGCCGACTTCCTCAGCATACCCAAATCGAAGACCGCCAAAGCCGTGTTCGTGGTCGCCGCCATCGCCGAGGGCGAGCGGGACGTAGAGAAGTTCGTCTTCGCCGTCGTGCGGGGCGATATGGACGTGAACGAGACCAAGCTATCAAACGCCGTGGGAGCCAAATCGCTCAGGCCCGCGCACGAGGAGGAGATAAGGGGCATAGGCGCTGAGCCAGGGTACGGCTCGCCCGTGGGGGTCAGGGGCGCTATCGTAGTGGTTGACGACGCTGTAGCCGCCTCCCCTAACCTCGTAGCGGGCGCGAACGAGGTAGGCTACCACCTGCTCAACGTCAACTACGGGCGAGATTACACAGCGGACGTGGTGTGCGACATCGCGGCGGCAAAGGAAGGCGACGCCTGCCCCAACTGCGGCAATCCGGTACGCTTATCGGGCGGCGTAGAGGTCGGCAATATCTTCAAGCTTGGCACTTTCTATAGCGACGCGCTGGGCTGCCGGTTCCTCGACAAAGAGGGCAAATCACAGCCCGTCGTCATGGGTTCATATGGCATAGGGGTAGGCAGATTGCTCGCTTGCATAGCCGAGGAGCACCACGACGAGCGCGGCCTGCTCTGGCCCATCACGGTGGCCCCCTATGAGGTACACATGGTTGCGCTGGCGGGCGACGGCAGCGAGGCCAAACGCGTAGCCGAGGATTTATACGCTACCCTCGTAAACCGGGAGGTAGAAGTGCTGTACGACGACCGCGACGACACTCCAGGCGTCAAGTTTGCCGACGCCGACCTGATAGGCATCCCCCTCCGCCTCACAATCAGCGCGCGCTCCCTCCAACGCGGAGGCATAGAGATGAAGCGCCGGGACAGCAAAGAGTCGTCTATCTTCAGCATAGCCGATCTTGATGACAGCCTCAACCGCGCTCTATGGTCGCTCTACCAGGAGATAATCTTCAGAGAAGTGGAAGAAGTGACATACGACGCGGAGGAGGCATAAATGCGCGCCAGGACCGCCACTCCAGGTGACGCGGCAGCCATAGCCCGCATCTACAACCAGGGCATAGCAGACAGGGTCGCCACCTTCGAGACGCGCCCCCGAACAGAGGACGACGTGCGCGCCTGGTTCGATGACAACAGGCACCCCGTCGTGGCGGTCGAAGCAGAGGGCGAGGTAATAGCCTTCGCCTCTACCTCCACCTACCGCCCGCGCGAATGCTACGCGGGCATCGCTGAGTTCTCAGTCTACGTAGCCCGCGAAGCGCGCGGTCGCGGCGCGGGCAGGCTGGCGATGGGCGCGCTGATAGAAGCCGCATCGCAGGCTGGCTTCTGGAAGCTCCTCTCCCGCATCTTCGTAGAAAACACCCCCAGCCGCGCCCTCATGCTCTCCCTGGGTTTCCGAGAGGTGGGCGTTTACGAGAAGCACGCAAAACTGGATGGGGTGTGGAGGGATGTGGTGATAGTAGAGCTGCTTATTTCGGCCAACATCCAGGTACACTAGTCGATGCGGCTAACAACCCCTGACAAGCTAGCCAATACTACCGCCAGCACGTCACGGGACATCTCCTCCGACGAGCGTATTCTCTGCCCGCGACTCCATTGCACGGCGGGGCCGAAGATGGCCCAACTTACTACCTGGGCCGTAGTTTGAAGCGCTTCCGCGCTTGAACCGGAGGATGTCCCCTGTTTCAACCAGCCCAGGAGCACGTCGTAGAGTTCCTGCTGCATAGCCGTCTCGAACATCGGCTCGAATTGCGCATCAGTGCGCTTACAGCTACTGTAAAACCTGGCAAGAAAGTCGAATACCGATAGGATCAGCACGCGCAGATTGTGTGCGCTCAGAGTGGCTGAGGCTGGAATCTTGCGCGCCAATTCCTGCTGAAACTCCTCGCGCATCCAGCTATCCATGAGGGCATACTTATCCTCGAAGTGGGCGTAAAAGGTAGCCCGGTTCACCGTCGCCCGCTCCGCCATGTCTTGCACGGAGATCGTGCTGATACCCTTCTCTTGCGCCAGCTCCGTGAACGCCCTCAGCAGCAACCGGCGCGTTCGCTTCACGCGTGGGTCGCTCGCGTTTGGTTGCGTTAGCTGAGCTGTTGGCGTAGCCATAATTCTTCCTCTCCATCAAGGCTGTCGCAAGGTCGGGAGGTACGAGGCGACCACCCCAACATCCTTGTCATTCTGAGCGCAGCGAAGAATCTCGTCCCTCGCGAATCTTCTTGCCCTTGCTCATTTATCTATGCGTTACCACGAACTAATACGCGAGGAGCGAGATTCTTCGCTTCGCTCAGAATGACAAGGAGGAGAGGGTTCGCTCTCCTCTACATCAATATTTGGCTTTGCAGATGCCGTGCCTTTCCATTCTTGGAAGCCTAACTGATGATCCTTTACTGGCAGACAACACTCTTTGAAAAGTGTTGCCTAAGCAACGATAGCCTCTATCTGCGGATTGATTCTACAGCGGGTATATCGTATAATTCTACATAAGTAGTATACACTACAGGTGTTGCTTAGCCAATACCCAGAAGAGATATAACAAAGGAACAAGAGTTAATAAAATGATACAACAATCAACACAAACAACCTCGACCTCAATCCACCCCGATACGGAGCTTGGCCTGGTGGCTCTCACCGTAGCCGACCTGCCCCGCTCCGTGGCCTTTTACCAGGACGTGCTGGGCTTTGAGTTGCTGCAAGGTGGCAGTGAACAGGCCGTGCTCGGAGCGGGCGGGACTCCCCTGCTCGTTTTGCACGAGAAGCGGGATGCAGGGCCTGCGCCCACGAACGTAACAGGGCTGACGGGCCTGTACCACTTTGCTATCCTGGTGCCCACTCGTGCAGACCTTGCCCGGTCCCTGCTGCACATGGTGGAGAGCGGCTACCCGTTGGGCGGCGCTTCTGACCACCTGGTCAGTGAGGCGCTCTACCTCTCCGACCCTGACAACAACGGCATCGAAATCTACCGTGACAGGCCCCGCAACGACTGGCCGCGCAGGGGAGGCCAGCTACAAATGGCGTCGGACCCGCTTGACCTGCGCGCTCTCATATCGGAAGCACAGGCAGACCCTCACCCCTGGAACGGCCTGGCCGCCGGTACTCGCCTCGGCCATATGCACCTGCAAGTCGCGGACATCCCCCAGGCGCGTGACTTCTACCACGGCGTGCTTGGGTTCGACATCGTATTCGACTGGGAGCGGATGGGTGCTCTCTTCGTGAGCGCGGGCGGCTACCACCACCATCTCGGCCTGAACACCTGGCACAGCCGGGGTGGCCGTCCAGCGCCCGAAGGCAGCGCGGGGCTGCGCTACTTCACCGTCTACCTGCCCGATGAAGCCGCGATGGCACCCGTGCTGGCCCGGCTCGATAAGGCAGGCATCGCCTACCGGCAGGAGAATGGTGGCGTGGCCGTGGAAGACCCCTGGCGCAATACTATCTTGCTGCTGACCGGCACCACCCTGCCGGGCGAGGTTGCATCTCACACTATCTAAGATTTACGCCTGGTAAGCGTAGAACTTTTATCGGCAGAATAATCAAAATGGCGGCGAAGCCGCCATTTTGATTATTCTGCCGATTCTTATATAAAGTGGTGGGCGCGAACTCGGATTGCCTTAGATTAGATGGTACTCGGAGGCCACCCGCGCCGCCGCCGTGCGTGTGGTTACGCCCAGCTTACTGTATATGGAGGAGAGATGGCGGTTGACAGTCCGGGGGCTGATCGCCAGCGCCTCTGCTACCTGGCCGTCGGTCATGCCGGTAGCCACCAGCCTGAGCACTTCCGCTTCGCGCTCGCTCAACTCCTCCGGGTAGTCGCCCAGGGGCGCGGTTGTGAGTATATTGCGTAGAGGGGCGGTTGTGTGTGGTGATACGAGTGGCCCCGTAACGGCGGTAGGGCTATCCACCACCGCCGGGCCACGCTCAAGGGCATAAGCCACAGCTTCATCGAGCGTCATATTCTGGCCCCTTCGCCAGGCTCGCTCCCAGGCGGCGGGGCTTAGCTGTGCCTTCGCGGCGGCCAGGTTCCGCTCGTACTCTATGAGGTCGGCGGGGTCCAGGTGCGAGCTAATCGTGCTGGACAGGTCATGCGCTGCCGCGAAGAGCATGGCGGCGCGCTCAGGCTGGCGTCGGCTGCCGAACACGCCCGCGAGCGCCGACAGGCAGTAGGCTATATCCCTCTTATTGCGCAATTCGTAGAAGAGGCGCAGGCTCTCGGCGAAAAGCTCGTATGCTTCGTCGTACTGGCGGCGGTGGTCGGCGACGTGGCCGAGGTTGTGGAGCACCATGCCGCTACCCCACTTGTCCCCCAGGTCTCGCGTTATATCGAGGGCCTCCTCGTACATCGTGTGCGCCGCGTCGTAATTGCCCTGCGCCCGCATCAACTCTCCCAGGTTGACGAGCATCATGGCGATACCGCGCTTGTCCCTGAGCTCCCGCCGGACGGCCAGGCTCTCCTCGTAGAACGCCCTGGCCGACTCCTGGTCGTCCAGCGTCTGCGCCACTATACCTATATCCCCCAGGAAGACGGCTATATCCAACCTGTCGCCTAGCTCTCGCGCCAGCGCCAGGCCCTCCTCAAGATGAGCATACGACGCTTCATAATCGCCCTGCTGCCTCTCTTCGTTCCCCAGGCTCCTGAGCGTCAAAGCCATGCTTGCCTTATCGCCCAACTGCCTGAACAGGTCCAGGCTCTCTTCAAGCGCTGATTTTGCCTGCCGGTAATCTCCCTGCGCCGAGGCCAGCACCCCCGCCGCCCGCAGCGCCTTCGCTCGCGCGGGGCTGGCGGTACCTCTGCTCTTTGCCAATGCAGACTCGATCCACCCGCGCCCCTCTCCCGCGTGGCCGTGCATCTTCCAGAACTGCATGAGCGCCCCGCCCAGTCCCAGGGCTATCTCAGCTTCTTCATGCTCGATGGACCATTTCAAGGCGGCACGCAGGTTGTCGTGTTCGGCTTCAAGCCGTTCGAGCCATTCGCCTTGCCGAGGCCCGCGCAATTCCGGCTCGGCCTGCTCGGCAAGCGTGAGGAAATAGCCCGCGTGCTGTGCGTGCAGAGGCTCAGCCTCACCGCTCTGCTCTAACCTCTCCCGCGCATACTCCTGGATCGTTTCCAGCATAACGAAGCGCGTCTCTCCGCCCGGCCCGGCCACCTGCCGCAAGAGGTTCTTGTCCACCAACGACTCTACGCCATCAAGAATATCCAGGGATTTTCGATTTTCGATTTTCGATTTTAGATTGTTGACGGTGGCGCTCGAAAATCGAAAATCGAAAATCGAAAATTCGCAGACTGCTTCGATGGCTTCCAGGGTGAGACTGCCTGCGAATACCGAGAGCCGCCTGAAGAGGGTCTTCTCGTCCTCGCTGAGCAGGTCGTAGCTCCACTCTATGGCGTTGCGGAGGGTTTGCTGGCGTTCAGGGAGGTCCTTCCCTCCACTGGTCAGCAGTTTCAGCCTGCTATCCAGCCTGGAGAGCATAGCCTGGGGCGAGAGGATTTTGATGCGGGCGGCAGCAAGCTCTATAGCCAGAGGGAGGCCATCCAGCCGGGAGCATATCTCGGCTACCGCGGAGGCATTCTCGCTGTTGACCGTGAAATCTGGGCGTAGGGCTGCGGCACGCTCGACGAAGAGTCGCACCGATTCGTAGTCAGCCAGCGACTCGACTGGGGGCAGTTGCTTGGGGTCGGGCAGGCTGAGAGGGGGCACCGGCAACTCGTGCTCGCCGCGCAGGCGCAGGCGCGCGCGGCTGGTCACGAGCATCTTCAGGCCGGGCGCGATAGCCAGCATGTCGGCCACTATTGAGGCCGCGTCCAGCACCTGCTCAAAGTTGTCGAGCACGAGCAGGATATGCTTGTTTTGCAGGTAGGATTTGAGGCTCTGCAAGACCGGCTTGCTGCCCGACTCGGTGACGCCGAGCGTCTGCGCTATGGTAGCGGGCACGAGGTCGGGGTCTGAGATGGGGGCGAGGGCCACGAAGAATACGCCGTCGTGATAGTCGGAGAGCAGCTTGGCGCCGACCTGCACGCCCAGGCGCGTTTTGCCCGCCCCACCCGGACCCGTGAGCGTCACCAGCCGCACCCCGACGCGCTGCAAAAGGCCACACGCAGCGTCCACCTCCAACTCACGCCCTATGAACGGCGTAGGCTGGATGGGCAGGTTCGTGGATACGGTATCGGTTATTTCCAGGCTGGATATGCTCATAGCTCCCCCTCTCTAGAGACGCGGCAAGACGCGCGTACTCTAATGCTAGATCGGAGTAACACGTGTATCCATGCATAAATATAGCGCAAGAGAGGATGCTTTGCAATAGCCATTATGATTATTACCGAACTCCACCGCTCAGGGCAGATGCAAGATCGGGCACGATGTACGGGTCAGAGAACTTATTACCCCTTGTCATTCTGAGTACAGCACTAACGAAGAAATGTCTGCGTAGGGGCGACCCGCATGCTCGCCCTGGTGGGGATGGCGAACCAACTTTACGCGTGACCCTGGCAGGGCGACCCACCGGGTCGCCCCTACCTTACACATTTTATTCCTGGACATAACTTTGTTAGTGC
>DASWMJ010000027.1:0-42458 GCA_036399775.1 Chloroflexia bacterium
CCGGCCCGGGCGACCCCCCGGGTCGCCCCTACCGTAGCTCTATTGTGTGAAGCGAGTTGGTGGGCAGGGGCGGGGTTGCATGGTACACTTTACTGTTGCTCTTTACGGGGGCGGCGATCAAGTTATAGGAGAGATGTGACGTGTGGTTTTCTTATTTGATGCTCGTGGTGGGGTTGGTTGTTATCCTGGTGGGGTGTGACGTTTTTACCAACAGCATAGAGTGGCTGGGGAAGAAGCTGGACCTCAACGAGGGGGTGCTGGGGAGCATTTTCGCGGCGGTAGGGACGGCTCTGCCTGAAACGCTTATCCCTATCGTGGCGGTGGTGTTCGCGGGGTCCGAGGCTGACAGCCACGCGCATGACGTGGGTATCGGGGCGATTATTGGCGCGCCTTTTATGCTGGCTACGCTGGCTATGCTGGTGACGGGCATTGCGGTGTTCATCTTCACGGCCCAGCGGCGGCGCACGCTTGTTATGAAGGTGAATAGTAAGATATTGTCGAGGGATATACGGTTTTTCTTGCTGGCTTTCGCGGTTGCGCTGGCGGCGGGTTTCATCTCTGACCAGATAACCAAGATCGTCATCGCGGTTGGGCTGGTGGTGTACTACGCCTTCTACGTGTATAAGCACGCGACCGACAAATCATCGCACATCGAAAGCGAAGACGACATCGCTGAAGACCTCTCGCCTCTGCATTTCGCACGTAAGAACGCGGACCCTTCCCTACCGATAATCGTGGGGCAGATATTCGTGGGGTTGGCGTTGATTATCGGGGCGGCTTACCTGTTCGTGCAGTACGTGAGCGACGTGGCG
Organism: Chloroflexia bacterium; assembly: GCA_036399775.1. GTDB lineage: Bacteria > Chloroflexota > Chloroflexia > QHBQ01 > JADMIH01 > JADMIH01. The sequence goes on from DASWMJ010000027.1 coordinate 813, forward strand.
AACTCGCTGGGGGTGACGGCGCTCATCCTGTCGCTGATTATCGTGCCTATAGCTACGGAGTTGCCGGAAAAGTTCAATAGCGTGCTGTGGGTGAGGCGGTCGAAGGACACGCTCGCGCTGGGCAATATTACGGGGGCGATGGTGTTCCAGAGCACCTTGCCGGTGGCGTTCGGGTTGGCGTTTACGGATTGGACGGCGAATGCTGAATATGCGCCCGCTTTCGCGCAGGCGGCGTTGGCGCTGGTGGCGGCTTCTATCCTGTTTGGAGCAATGGTGTGGCAGAAGCGGCTGACCGCACGCGCCATGATCTTCGCGGGGCTGTGGTACATAGTGTGGCTGATTTTGGTGTTCCCATTCGACCTGGCAAAAAAGGTTGAGAATCTCGGCTTCTGAGTGTGAAGCGAACGCGCAACCCGTTCGTTATGCTATGTAGAAGAACTTTCCTCCTTTGGGATGACCCCGGCGGACCGCCCAAACCGCCGGGGTTTGTCCGTTAAAAATAGGCGTAAATGTTCACAATCGTAGGGGCGCGATTTATCGCGCCCTGGCGGGGATACGTGCCGAGTTGGTTTGGCGTCCCTACCAGGGCGCGATAAATCGCGCCCCTACAGTTGTTTTGTTTTACCCCCAAGATTGAGCGTGGATTTGCGGTTGGGGCGCTTTTCCCGTATAATTTGCCCCTGTATGGTCGCGCGTGGCGCATGGTTTTGCGGCCTGCACCTCTATCGGCGTTTTCAGGAAGGAGCGGTTGTTCATGCTGTCTATCTCTAAGTCTGCACCGTCACGCCTTATCGCAACGGTTGGAATTATCCTGGCTATAGTGCTGGGTTCGTTGGGCGTGGGGTTGGGCCTTTCGCCTGCTTTCGGGGCGGTGCCTCCGTCTAAGGTGTTGAAGGCTTCCACCGAAGCGCCGACATCACTGGTTATCAGTCAGGTATACGGCGGTGGCGGCAACGCAGGCGCGCTTTATACGCACGACTTTATAGAGCTTTTCAATCCCACAGCCGCGCCTATATCGGTTACCAATTGGTCTGTTCAGTATGCTTCGGCTACGGGGTCATCCTGGGCGGTAAGCGTATTGACGGGCACGGTTACTTTGCAGCCGGGCCAATACTACCTAATACGAGAAGCAAACGGCGCAGGAGGCACGCAGCCGCTGCCCACGCCGGACAATCTTGGCTCCATTCTTATGGGTGCCACAGCAGGAAAGGTTGCCCTGGTCAATAATACTACCGCCCTTACGTGTAGCACGGGGTGTCTACCAAACGCCAATATAATAGATTTCGTCGGTTATGGGACGACGGCTAACAGCTTTGAAGGTAGCGGTCCCGCACCTGCTCCCGGCAACAACGCAAGCGACATACGCGCAGGTGGTGGTTGTATAGATGCCGACAACAATGCTACCGACTTCACGGTTATTACGCCGCCAACTCCCCGCAACAGCGCCAGCCCGTTCAACCCATGTGCGGGGGGCGGCACGGCGACCGACACGGTTGTAGTCACGACTACTTCCACGCTCGCCACGTCTACCAATACTATCACCCCGACCGCTACCTTTACCCTGGGGCCGACCTCTACTTCCACCACTACCCCTGTCACGGCGACCACCAACGTGCTGCTCTACATGCTCTATTACACGACCTACGCGGGCGGGCAGACCGATGAGGCGGTCAGGCTGATAAACACAAGCTCCTCGATGGCGGTGGTTGGAAACTGGACGATAAGCGATTCTACAGGGGCGATAACCCTGCCTCTGACGGCGACCATCGCGCCTAACGGCAAGATATGGATCGCCAACAGCGCGGCCAGCTTCAGGTCGCTATTCGGCTTCTCTCCTGATTACGAGTACGCCACCGACAGCGACCCTACGGTGCCGCAGGCTACAGCGAGCGCGGGTTTCAATTACCCCGACGCGGGCGATGCGGTGCAACTGCGTAATGCGTTGAGCGCGAACCTGGATACGCTGGTTTATAAGAACGGGAGTACGTCCACTATAGGGTGGAGCGGCACGGCGGTCAGGCCATACCTGCCTTCGGGGCAGCCGACCTTCACGGAGGACGGGCAGATACTTTACAGGAAGCTGGACCAGTTGACGGGCAGGCCATACGCCGACACCAACACCGACAACGACTGGGCCGAGGATAACGACCCTTCGGGCGCGATTACGCCGGTGCCCAACGACCGCGAGTTCGACGACGTTAGCGGCAAGAAGTTCGTGCGGCCCGCGTGGGCGCTCACCGACCCCGCTTTCGAGGATATGTTCTTCACCAAGAAGTATACAGAGACCAACGTCACGACCAAGTTCCTGGTGGACCCCGACAACGGTTATGAGCCTGTCCACCAGATGATTGTGTCGGCTACCACGTCCATCACGATAGAGACTTACGAGTTCAAGCACTTCGGCTTGATGCAGGACGTTATTGACGCCAAGAACCGGGGCGTGGCGGTGACGGCGCTGTTCGACGGCAACCCTTGCTGCTTCAACCGCCCGGAGGACGAGACGCTGTACGTGGCGCAGCAGTGGGAAGCGGCGGGCATCCCCGTGTATTTTATGTCGGGCGCGCCTGCTCTGACCAGCGACAAGTATCGCTACAACAACGTACACGCCAAGATAATGATCGTGGACGACCAGTGGGTGCTAACCGGGTCTGACAACTTCGCGTATAGCGGCCTGGCGAACGATCCGAGGGGCAACGGCACGGCGGGCGCTCGCGGGGCTATGATAATCACCAACGCGCCCAACGTGGTGGCTTACACTAAGCGGCTGGTGAATTTTGATTTCCAGCCGGGCAAGTACCCGGACATCGTAAGGTGGAACACGGCGGCAGGTTTCGGCACGCCTTCCGCGGGCTTCACGCCGACGGTGCTGCCCGATATGACGGGTTACAACCCTGTGAAGCCTACCGCGCTCGTGGTTACGGAGACGCAGAGCATCGAGATCGTGCAGGCACCGGATAACGCGCTGAGAGACGTTGACAGCCTCATCGGCATGGTCAACAAGGCGGGCGCGGGCGACGAAGTGATGGTGCAGCAGCAGTACGAGCGCAAGTACTGGGAGACTGGCACGACAACCAGCCCCAACCCCAGGCTCGAAGCTTATATCCAGGCCGCGAGGCGTGGGGCCAACGTCAGGATCATCCTGGACGGCTTCTTCGAGGGCGGCGACTGCACCAGTCTTACCCACAACCCCGCGACGGTGGCATACATAAATGGCCTGGGGCTACCTAACTTGCAGGCGAGGTTATCAAGGGCTACCGAGGGTCAGCCGGTGGGCCAGACCGTGCCCAGCACGGGCAACGTCCACAATAAGATGGTGTTGGTGAGAGACGGTACCGACGGATATATGCACATCACGAGCATCAACGGCTCGCTCAATAGCTCGAAGAACAACCGCGAGTACGGCTTCCAGATACAGTCGAACGCGGGCTACCAGTATTACAAGGACGTTTTCGATTACGACTGGAACGTGGCCTTCCTGCCGTGCGGTCAGGGTCCGACCGCCACGCCCGGCAGCGCCACGCCTACTTCGACCCCCATATGCAACGCGCTTATCAACCCCGGCTTCGAGACGGGCGACATAGCGCCCTGGACGACTACCAACGCTACGGTAACGGCGGTCGCGGACAATGAGCTTTCCCACACCGGCGACTACTCGCTCGCGATGTCGCACAATCTTGTGGGTAACTCGCAGGGTGTTCAGCAGAATATCTCGACCACCATCACGGCGGGGCAGGTATACCGAGTGCAAGGCTATGTCTACAGGCCCGACAGCAACATCACATCGGCGCGAGCGAGGGTAGCGTGGTACAACTGCGCCGACTTCAGTTGCAGCCAGTTGAGCACGAGTGACGTATTCGCGGGTAACACAGGCGTTCCGGGGTGGCAGTTCTTCTCAGGGACCGTCACCGCGCCCGCTGGTGCCATAGCTGCGCGTTACCGGCTTATCTTCTTCAACGGCAGCGCCGTGAATTCGACGATCCACTTCGATGACGTGGTGTTCGAGTGCGCTTCGACCGGCACGGCCACGCCCGTAGCTACTGCGGCGTTGAGCGCCACGCCCACCGCGACTGTGGTGATAATGCCCATCGGCAGCGTGCAGGGGAGTGGACTCACTTCGCCCGTGCTGAGTCAGACCGTTACCATCGCGGGCGTGGTTACGCTCGTCAAGGGCAACGGGTATTTCGTGCAGGACGCGGGAGACGGCGACCCGAATACCTCCGACGGCATGTTCATCTTCACGAATAGTTTCCCGTCAACGGTGGCGGTGGGGAATAGCGTGACCGTCAGGGGTACGGTGGCCGAGTTCCGCGCGAGCACGCGGCCATGCGACCTGACGCTGACGCAGCTTACCAACACGACGCTTACCATCAATGGCGCGGGCGTGGTGCCTACGCCTGTGGTGATAAACGACGTGCCTGAGAACACGGTCATCTACCCGAACGCCATCAACTTCTACGAGAAGTATGAAAACATGTTGTTGCAGGTTACGAACGCGGTGGTGGTCGGGCCGACCAACCCTGCCTTCGGCGAGTTCTGGGTGATTGCGGGAGGCGATGCGGTGCCGGGCAGCGGCTACGTGGGCGACGGGCATATCCTCGTCCACCCGACGGCCACGGCAGACGTGGACTACAACCCTGAGCGCATACTGATAGACGACGAGTCGCGCGTGGGCGGCGGCAACAGCAGCCGCATCGTGGGCGCGGATGGGCAATCGCTCGTGAATACGGGAGATCGCGCAACGTCGCTCACAGGCGTGCTCGAATATGGCTTCAGCAACTATCGCGTGCAGCCATCGGTGGACCCGGAGGCCGCGATAACGCACGACCCTGTGCCGACGCCGCCCGCATCGCAACTGAGGCCACCCGCGCCGGACGAGTTCCGCGTGGTGTCGTTCAACGTCGAGAATTACTTCGACGGGCTGCCCAATCCCAACCAGACGCAGACGGCTGTACCGACTGCCGAGATAATGACCAAGACGCTCAAAGTCATGCAGGCAATCAGCGTGGAGCTTCGCCTGCCAGACATTATCGTCTTGCAGGAGATCGAGGATGCGGCAGTGCTGAACGGCGACTCCAACGGCAACGTTCCGGGGAGCAACGTGCGGGCGGTGGTGCCTCGCCTCAACGACGCGGGGTACCCATACGTGGCGGTCTCGGCGGGTTCGAGCGACGTGCGCGGCATCGAAAACGGCTTCCTGTACAGGACGGACCGCGCAACGCTACAGAGCTACTACCTGGCTACCGATATTACGCCCGATCCGGGTGTGGTGTGGGTGGAAGGCCGGGAGCCGCTCGTAGGTAACTTCACGATAGGCGGCCATAGCATCACCATAATCGGCAACCACTGGAAGTCGAAGAGCGGCGACCAACCGCTGTACGGCGACCCGATGTGCCAGCCGCCCAATCGCACCACCGAGCCGCTGCGCAAGTCGCAGGCCCAGTACGTGCGCGACTTCATCAATAACCTGGAAACGATGACTCCCACCATAAAGCTGATGGTGGCGGGAGACCTCAACGACTTCTACTTCCCTGAGCCGGGCGAGGGGCGCGACCCCGTGACCATCGTGAAGGGCGGCACGGTCAGCGACACTTCAACGCTGGTGGACCTGGTTGAGTTGGTGCCGGAAGTGAGCAGGTTCAGCTACAACTTCGAGGGGAACTCGCAGGTGCTGGACCACATCCTGGTCAACCCCAACCTGGACGCGTTCAGGCGGGACCAGGCGTTCGCGCACTTCGACTCGGAGTTCCATCAGGGGTATGCGACAGATCCCAGCGTGCCGTACTCGGTGTCGGACCATGACCCGCCGGTGGGGTACTTCGCCAACGCGGGCGGGACGCCCACAGTTGTAGCCACAGGTACGAGCACCGTGCTGCCGACGGGTACAGCCACCACAATAGTTACGAGTACAAGCACGGTTGCAGCTACGGGCACGCCGGGGACGGTGGTGACGCGGTCGCTCCTGCTCATACCGGACTGGACCGCAGACCGCGTGATGGCCTTCGACCCGTTTGACGGCGAGCCGGTCAACCTCAACTTCATACCGAGCGACCCCACCAACCTCAGCTCTCCCAAGAACGCGATCTTGAGCGCTTCGGGCAACAGCATCCTGGTCTCCGACCAGATTGACGACGTTGTCCGTGAGTATAGCTTCAACGGAACGTTCATACGCACGTTCGCGCCCGCGGGCGGCCCGAACCCGGCCATCCTGGACAACATACTCGGCATCGCGCTACGCCCTAACGGCAACCTGCTGGTCAGCGTAACGGGCGGGGGCAACGATAACTCGATAGCCGAGTTCGACACGAACGGCAACTTCATCGGCCAGTTCATAGCCGCGGGGTCAGGTGGCCTTGCGGGGCCTTTCGATGTCTACTCGCGCACGGCGGATTACCTGGTGTCTTCCATTGACACTAACCAGGTGCTCCGCTATAGCAGCACGGGCGCGTCCCTCGGAGTGTTCGCCCCGGTCATTGACTGGCCGCAGCAGATCAATGAGGCAACCAACGGCAACGTGCTGGTGGCAGACTTCAGCGGCAGCAATGTCGGCGTCAATGAGTTCACCGCGGCGGGCACCTTCGTAGCACGCTATAGCGTGGTTACCGGGAACCGAGGCGCATACGAATTGGGCAACGGCAACATCCTGACCACCAACGACACGGGCGTTTACGAGGTCAGCCGCGCCAACGTCCTGGTGGATACGGAGGCCACGGGCGTGAACGCGCAGTATATCGAGCGCGTGGTCGTCACGACGGGCGGCGGCACCTCCACCCCCGTCGTAGCTACCGCCACAGCAGCTACCGCCACAGCAGCTACCGCCACAGCTTCGACGGTGCCAGGCACAAGCACGAGCACGATAACTGTTGTACCTACCTTAACCTCCGTTGTTACCAGTACGCCTCCAGCCACCGTCACGGCGATACCGAGCGTGACTACCACGCGCACCGCGACAGCCGTGAGCACGGGCACGCCTACTCTGACCGTTATAGCCTCGGCCACCGGCACGATCACGCAGGTGCCTTCTACGGCTACGGTGACGGCGGCTCCCAGCAATACAAGCACAGGAGTAGTGCCCTCGGCCACTACTACGTCTGTAGCCACATCTGTAGCGCCTACCAGCACAGGTACGGCGGCGCCACCCACGCCCTGCACATTGTCGTTCTCGGACGTGCCGCCATCTAACACTTTCTACACTCACATAAGGTGCCTGGTGTGCAGGGGTATCATCTCAGGCTACTCTGACGGCACCTTTAAGCCCAACAACGACATCACCAGGGGGCAGATCTCCAAGATAGTGTCTCAGTCGGCTGGGTTCTCAGACCCTGCCGGTAATCAGATATACGAGGATGTGCCTCCCGCCAGCCCGTTCTTCACCTGGATACAACGGCTGTCCAACAGAGGATTGGTGGGCGGGTATCGTTGTGGAATGATGCATGAGGAGCCGTGCGTAATGCCCGATAACAGGCCGTACTTCAGACCGAACGCATCGGCTACGAGAGGACAGCTATCTAAGATAGTAGCCTCTGCCAGGGGCATCACGACCAACCCCACAGGCGAGACGTACCAGGACGTAGGGACAACCCACCCGTTCTACATGTGGATAGAGCAGCTCACCCAGTTGGGAGTAATGGGTGGGTATCCATGCGGTACCGTACCGGGTGAGCCGTGCGGGCCGAGCAACAAGCCGTACTTCCGGCCCAACGCCAACGTGACGAGGGGGCAGGCAAGCAAGATAGTGGCTAACACTTTCTTCCCTAACTGCTCCACTCCTTAGCGAGAGGTGAGTGGGTTGGAAGGTTACATGTAAATCGTGTGAGGAGGGGTGCCGATGGGCATCCCTTCTTGTTTCTCCTCACCTATGGTAAGGCTGTCGCAAAGTGAGGAGGATCAGGGAAGGCCTTGCCATTATCCTTGTCACTCTGAGTACAGCACTAACGAAGAAATGTCTGCGTAGGGGCGACCCGCATGCTCGCCCTGGCGGGGATGGCGAACCAACTTTACGCGTGACCCTGGCAGGGCGACCCACCGGGTCGCCCCTACCTTACACTTTTTATTCCTGGACATAACTTTGTTAGTGCTGTGCTCAGAATGACAAAGGCTAGAAGGTTCGCTGCCGTTTGGCATATAGCCACCTTTGCATATGCTCTATCATCTGTAATAGGTTCTTCCCTTCCAGCGCACGCCTTTCCCTGAGACGACCCTGTATAGGGAGAAAAGGAGCATGGCGTTCCCTACGGCGACGCCTAGTGGGTATGTGAGGGCGTAGGTGGGAGGGATGCCCATTTGGCGGCATACTGCTATGCGTAGAGCGAGCATGGGTATCAACTGCGCCGGGGCGTGCTTCAACGCGACGTTGCGTGCCTTGTAGGTTTGGGTGAGGAGGGCGTAGAGCAGGCTAAGGGGTGGTACAAGGGCGTAGAGGGTGAGGGCCGACGCGACCAGCAGCGTCTTTGCGACGTCATGGCCGCTTGCCCAGAAGAGGGTCTTTGAGTAGCCTTCCCACATTTCTTTGAGGGATGCGTAGACTCGCGCTTTGACCAGATTTCTGCCGTATTCGAGGCGGACCATTGCTCCGCGCTCTTTGCACGCAGCCGCAATCGCCCGGTCCTCGGCTACGTCCGTTCTCACGATATGGAGGGCACCTATTTGAGCGTAGAGTACCCGGCGGATGAGGAGGAATTGGCCGTTGGCGGCTGCTGCGCCGTTTGGGTTGTTTACGCTGTCCATCGTGCCGACGAGGAGTGTGTATAGCTCGCCTACCTGCGGTACCATGACGCGCTCCCAGAAGGAACGCATCTCGACGTTGAGGATGAGGCTGAGCAGGTCCGCGCCTGTACTTGCTGCCCTGTTGACCACCGAGGAGAGCATGTCGGGGTGGTGGCGGGTGTCGGCGTCCACGAAGAGGAGCCATTCTGCCTCGTCGGAGGAGGCGAGGTAGCCGGTGTGCATGGCGTGGTTCTTGCCCGTCCAGCCTGGGGGCAGGGGAGGCGTTGTGATGATGTTTACGTGTGGGTGCCCCTGGGCTATGTTTGCCGCTATTGTGGAGGTGCCGTCATCGGAGGAGTCGTCCACTATGGTTACGCTCCACCTGCCTGGGGGGTAGCGTTGAGCGAGTAGAGACTTGAGGAGTGGGCTGATGTTGCGCGCTTCGTTCCTGGCTGGGATAATGATGCTGACGAAGGGTGCATCTTCGTCGCCTGCCCAACGGCTAACGCTGATGTCGGGGTTGTTGCGACGGTTGAGCGCAAGGCCAGCCGCCACGCCCAGGGTGATGGCGTTGATGATGAGGGTGCGTAGCAGGTGGATGTTTATTTTGGGAAGAGGTCTCACGAGGCAAGTGTAACGGCAAGGGCAGGGGAGCACAAGAGGAGATGGTGATGCCGCCGATAGATAAGGCCCAGAGGCGAGATGAGCAGCGCAGGAAGAAGCGAAACGCGGAGTTCCAGGGCGTGCGCTACAACACGCTCAGGGCGGGCGAGTCGCTGGTGGCGTTCGAGACAGAGCGCAAGACGAGCCTGGAGGGTAAGCCAATCAAGAAGCGGGCGAAGAGGAAGGGGAAGTAGGGGCGAGGGGCGAGGGGCGAGGGGCGAGGGGCGAGGGATCAGGGATCAGGGATCAGGGATCAGGGATCAGGGATCAGGGATCAGGATTTGCATCAACTTCGACCAATGACCCCAAGGCCCTCGCCCCTTCTAGACTATTGCAATTCTTGAACATATGTGCTAATATGAGCGTAGTACACCTGATGGAAGGAGATGGAGAGATGCCAGATGAAGCTATGGGGGTTGTGCCGGGTGACGCTCAGTTGGCTCCCATGGGCGCGGCCCCTATGGATAAGCAGAGCCTGATCATACAGACCTTGAATAAGGCACAGGTAGATTTCCTCCTCCAGCGCACGCCCAAGAACGAGATAAAGTACAGGCAGGGGCGGGGCGGCATGCAGTTCGCCTATGTGGAGCATGGGTACGTCACCGAGCGTCTCAACCTGGTCTTTGGGTTCAACTGGGACTTCGAGATCGTGGACAAGCAGATACTTGATGATGAAGTGATAGTGGAGGCGCGGCTGACGGTGCGCACGCCCAACGGGCAGACTATAGTCAAGACGCAGTTCGGGGGGGCCGACATCAAGAGGCACGCATCCGGCTCGAAGAGTGGCAGGCCTCTTTCCATCGCGGACGATTACAAGGCGGCAGCCAGCGACGCGCTCAAGAAGTGCGCCTCGCTGCTGGGCATAGGGTTGGACCTGTATGGGCGCGACCGCCCCTTCGAGGACGAGCAGGAGCAGGCGGCAGTACCGGCAGCGCGTGTCACCTTTGATAGCCCTGCTCCTGAGCAACGGGAGCCTGCCCCGCCGGTCAGCCCGATTGGCGCGCCCCAGCCTGGGCTTTGCAGCAAGAGGCAGCAGCGCGAAATCGTTGATCTGGCGGTGGAAGCAGGCATGGATATTGCTGAATTGCGGCGTACGCTGGGGGTGGGCGATCTGGGGCAACTCACGGAGGCCAGGGCACAGCGCGTTATCCAGCGTTTGCGTGAGCTAACTACGCAGGCGCAAGCATCTTAGGGCGCAAAATCAGGATGTCGACATTCTCCCCAACCCCGCCCGGCGAATGAATTCGCGGGCTACACAAACGAAGTCCGCCTGCGCGGACTAGCTAGGAGAGTAGTCGCCGAAGGGCGACTTTGTATCTGTTGCCCGCGACTATGAGCTTAGCGAACTATCGCCGGGCAAGGGCAGATACGTGTGCTTGCCGAGAATGATCAGACTCTGGGCGTAAAATTCGCATATAATTCTCCGGGAGCATGCTTGCCCGCGCTGGACTCCGGTGCTATAATACAGGCAGTCTCACACGTAGAGAGGCAGGCGTATCTTAGAGAGGGCGAGCAAGACCCAGAGAGAGCGCCCATGAGCACTCCAAGAAGGCATAGGAGGAGCAGCGTTGCAAACAGCCGGTGCCGAGGTTTCGGGCAAGCGCCGCCCACGTGCGCGCAAAGGCCCCCGACCTATTACTATTATCCTGGCGGTGATTATCGGGGCGATCTCGCTAGGCGCGGTGGCGCTTCCCTTGCTCGGCCAGTGGCCGCTCAACTTTGGTGGCTCGAACGAGCTGCACGCGGTGAAGCTGCCCACGCCTACCTCGCCCTACGCAGCCGGGCTGAAGGTAGAGAAGGTAGGCGAGCCGAAGAAGGTGGCCGGCAGCGATAACCAGTGGCTTGTAACGGTGAAGGTGACCAATATGGTGCAGCAGCCTCCCGCCCCGCACGGCACGCCCACGCCTAACGCGCCCACGCCCGTTCCCGAACAGGCGAAGGTCTTGAATGGCCTCGTGCGTGTTATCCTGTACGATGCGGGTAACAACGTGGTGGGCGGCGGCAATGGCAACGTGCTCGACCTGGAGTATGGGCAGAGCAAAGAGCTGGACATCCCTCTCATCTCGTATGGCGATTTCACCCACTACGAGGCCATCTCGGACGCGGTATGGACCGACAAAGATGCGGTGATAACGCCCGAAGCTGTCCCAGGAGCCGACACCCCGTCGGGCACACCTAACCCTAACCCGTAATCTCCATGAGCGCCCGGCCATAACCCCTTTGGCCGGGCGTTATTGTGTTTAAAGAAGGAGAAAGCGTACAGTGCTCAGACAAGCCTTCCTCACGATGTCTAACAGCAGCGAATTGCAGAATGTAGCTTTACATAATAGAGCCGCCAGAAGCTTTGCCTTGAGGTTCGTGGCGGGCGAGACGTTGGACCAGGCGGTCAGGGCCATCGCCGCCCTCAACAAGAGGGGCATCATGGCGACCTTCGACCACCTGGGCGAGAACATCTGCACGCCCGAAGCCGCGACGGCGGCGGCGGACTCTTACATAGAGATTCTGAACCGCATCGAGTCGAGCCATATCAACTCGAACGTCTCGCTCAAACTGACGCAGATGGGGTTGGACGTTGACGAGGGGTTGTGCTACCGCAATGTGTCGCGTATCTGCCGCCGCGCCCAGGAGCTAAAGAACTTTGTCAGGCTGGACATGGAAAGCTCGGCTTACACCGACCGCACGCTGGACATATTCAGGAAACTGTGGCACGAAGGTGGCTATAAGAACGTGGGTGTGGTGTTGCAGGCGTACCTCTATCGCACGGAAGCGGACGTGCGCGAGATGAACAAGCTGGGCGCGAGGGTCAGGCTGTGCAAGGGCGCGTACAACGAGCCGGAGGAAGTGGCCTTTCCCAAGAAGGCGGATGTTGACGCCAATTATGCGAAGTTGACGAAGCTGCTGCTCACGGAGGGGCATTATCCGGGCATAGCGACCCACGATACGCGCCTGATTGAATATACCAAGCGGTTCGCCGCCAAGAGGGGCATAAAACCGTCAAAATTCGAGTTCCAGATGCTATACGGTATCAGGCGTGAAGAGCAGATGGAGCTTGTGCGCCAGGGCTACAACATGCGCGTGTACGTGCCATATGGGCAGGAATGGTACCCCTACTTCATGCGAAGGCTGGCAGAGCGGCCCGCCAACGTGGTATTCGTGCTGGGCAACCTGGTGAGACGGTAGGCTAAGTGAGGCCATAGAAACGGCAATGGACGACGAATCACCAAACGGCAAGGAAGACCTGGGGGACGCCCCCGCGCCCGGCGGAGCAGCCGCGCAAGGGGGGCAATCTACGGCGGGCGACCAGGCCACAGACGGCCCTGCGGCGCAACGCCCTTCGGTCCCTCGCACCGTGAAGATAGTCCCCGAAGAAGGCCGTAGCCCGCAGACCGGCGGCCTTCCAACGACACCCTCAAGCGCATCCTCCCCCGAACCCGAAGTCAGGTCCGTGCCGCGCTCCACCACGAGCGAGCATAAGGTCCGGCCCGACCTGCGGCGCGAGGAGGTCGTCAAGGGGAGCCACCCCGGCGATACTTTCATCCGGTATTCGCGTAACTCCGGCCCTTTCAGACGGTTGCGGCAAAACGTGCTGTCGGCTTCGCTGGCTACGGAGGCCCCGCGCAGCCCGGTGGGACGCTTCTTCGGGCGCATCAAGCGCGTGCTGATAGGGCAGCCTATCAGCACCGAGCACGCCATGCACGAGAGGCTCACGAATATCAAGGCCCTCGCGGTGCTCTCGTCTGACGCGCTATCGTCCGTTGCCTACGCCACAGAGGAAATCCTGCGCATATTGGTGCTGGCGGGCGTGGGCGCTCTCTCGTTTGCCCTGCCGCTTGGGATAGCGGTTATCGTGCTGATGATTATTGTGGTGGCTTCCTACAGGCAGACCATCGCTGCCTACCCGCGCGGCGGCGGCACGTATATAGTGGCGAAGGACAACCTGGGAACCATGCCGGGGCTGATCGCGGCGGCGTCCATCCTGCTGGGCTATATATTGACGGTCGCAGTGAGCGTGGCGGCTGGCGTGGCGGCTATATACTCGCTCTTCCCCAATCTGCGGCCTTACAGGGTGGAAATCGCTATCGCGATAGTGGTCTTCGTCACAATCGCGAACCTGCGCGGGCTGCGAGAGGCGGGGAACATCTTCGCCGTGCCGACTTACCTGTTCATTTTCGGCATATTGGGCCTGATTGGATATGGCCTGCTGAGGGTGTTGCTTGGGGTGAACGGCTTCCCTGATTATAATCCGCCTGCGGAGGTTTTCCACCCTGACACGCTACAGCCTCTGGGCATCCTCCTGTTACTGAGAGCCTTCACCCAGGGTTCAGCCGCGCTGACGGGTGTGGAGGCCATAGCGGACGGCGTGCCCGCCTTCAAGCCGCCCGAAGCCTCGAACGCGCGCAAGACGCTGCTTATGATGGCGGGTATCTCTATCGCTATGTTCGCCGGTATTACCTTCCTTGCCACGCAGCTAGAGATACTGCCCAGTGAGAAGGAGACGGTCGTTTCGCAACTGGCGCGCACGATATTCGGCGAAAACTTTGTGTGGTACTTCATCCAGATAGCTACCGCCCTGATCCTCGTGCTGGCGGCGAATACCGCCTTCGCCGACTTCCCCCGCCTGTCGTACTTCCTCGCGCGTGACAAGTATATGCCTCACCAGTATTCATTCAGAGGTGATAAGCTGGCGTACTCGTGGGGGATCGTCACACTCGCGGTGCTGGCGTGCCTGCTGGTAGTGGTCTTCGACGGCGATACGTCGGCCCTCATTCCCTTATACGCAATCGGCGTGATGAGCGCGTTCACGTTCTCTCAGGGCGGTATGGTTGTGCGGTGGTGGCGCACCAGGCCGGCAGGCTGGGGGCGCAACCTGATAATGAACGCGGTGGGCGCTCTCACTACGCTAATGGTGTTCGTGGTTGCCACGTTCACGAAGCTGGAGCAGGGGACGTGGATATTCCTCGTGCTGGTGCCCGTGCTCATCGCGATGTTCCTCGCCATACACCGGCACTACACGCGCATCTCCAGCGAGATCGCCCTCGCCGCGCCTGTGCAGGTGGATTTCAAGCATACGTTCGTCGTGCCGGTGGGGAGCTTGAATGCCGTCTCGTTGAGCGCCCTGTCGTATGCGCGGTCGCTGTCGGATAACGTCACGGCGGTGCATATAGTGGAGGGGGAAGACCCGGAGGAGGCGGAAAGGTTCAACGAGCAATGGCAGAAGCTGTTGCCGGGCACGGATATCCAGGTTGTGATTATCGAGTCGCCCTACAGGTCGCTCATAGGGCCGTTGCTGTCGTATATTGACGCTCTCGACCAGCAGCACCCGGACGATACGGTGACGATCGTGCTGGCGGAGTCGCTGCCCGCCAAGCCGTGGGAATACCTGTTGCACAACCAGAGCGCGCTCAGGCTGAAGGCATCCCTGCTCTTCAGGCCGAACACGGTGGTGGTTGACGTGCCGTACTTGCTCGGCAGGGGCAGGGGGGGCGTGGTGGGGCGGAAGCAGCAGTGGACGCTCGCCCGGTTCCCGTGGGGGCTGGTCACGATGCTGGCGATTCTTGTTGTTATCCTGTATTTCGTGCTGGTCAAGCCATAGCAATGGGGAGGAAAGATTAAATCAACAATAAAAGTCACGGTTCGGCGCCGAGCGCCGAACCGTGACTTTTATTGTTGATCTTGCAAGAGAGCTAACCTCTGCGTGGCGGGCGGTAGCCTGGGTAGGGGAGGAGGCCGACTGATTGGAGGAAGGTTCTGGCGAGGAGGGCCTGGCCCTGGGCTTTTAGCTCGCCTCCTGCGCTTGCAAGGGCTACGCGCTGCTTGTAGGTGGTCGCGCGTTCGAACACGTCGCGGAAGGCGCGCTGGGCGTCGATTAGAGTGGCGGACTGATTTCCGGCTACCTGCGTGATGGCGCGACTATAGGCTAGCAGGGCGATGTTGAGAGGGTTGGCGAGGTCGTCGCCTGCTACAACGGGTGTGATCAGGATGCGGCCTACGTTTGCCTGGTCCAATTCGGCGCAGACCTGGGCGAGGTCCGACTTGAATGCTTCCAGGCGCTCCCACTGCGGCTCCGGCGGTCTGCCTACGTCCGATACGGGGCCGAGGTCGCTGGCGCGGACGCGGTGCTCGGGGCCAAGTGTCATCTCGCCTGCAAGATCTAACGCCTCCTGCCGTTTCCCGTATTCTTCCAGCATGCCCTTTAGCGGAGGCTCGCGTAGCGCATCAGCGAGGCCAATATTGAGCACGACCCAGTTGGGCTTTGCGGAGACGAGCATATCGAGCAGAGTGCGCGAGCGCAAGCCCTGGGCGGTCTGGCCTTTTGAGCCTGCGCTGATGAGGTTTAGATTGAGGTTGGGGTGGAAGCGGGCGAGTATATCGCCCAGGAGGCGAACGTAGCCCGGCTCGTCCGGGGAAGTGTGGTCGCCGAGGAAGAGGATGGCCTGGCCGGGTTGGAGGTGGATTTGAGGGGTTGCGTGGGGTTGGGACGCCACAGCAGGGCTACTGGATGGTGCCTGTGAAGTCCGCCTGCACTACTGCCCTGTCGGTGGCGGGGTCGCCCACGAGGAAGAGGGTTACGCCCGCGTGGTCCTGGGCCATCGCGGTGGAGACCGTAAACTGGCCGTCTTGCGTGGGCGGGCCGTTTACTACTCGCTCAGAGCGCGTTATCGCGAACTCGAAGACCTGCCCGGTGTTCATCACCACGCGCACCTTGTCGCCCGCCTTCGCGCCCTTGAAGAGCGTTTCGTTCTGGTCGCTGAAGGGGAGGTAGAGGATGTGGTTGGCGAAGGTGCCGTCTATCCAGGTAGCCAGCCCGACATCCTGGGTGGGCTTCCAGTCGGGCAGGAGGTTGGTGCCCGATTTCACGGTGAAGGTTGTGCCGCCAAACTCTATCTGCACGGGCACGCGGGCTACCTCACCCTGCTCCCCTGCTACCCTGACGGCGGTGCGGGTGGCGATTGCCGCGAGGGAGAGGGCGCTGTCGGTGGGAGAGGCGGCAGGAGCCGGGGCCTCGGTGGCGGGGGTGTTGGCGGCTGTGGTGGGTTGCGCCTGGCTCACCGGGTTTGTCGGCACGCTTGAATGGGGAGTAGATTCTACATCACTGCCGGGTGTTGGGGTGCCTGCTCCCTCGCTGCCGCCGTTGTGCTGCTCTGCGGGCGCGGGCGTGGTGGGGGCGGGCGGCCTGGAGGCGAAGGCCCCGAAAAGCGGCCCGGCTACGAGTATGGCTACCAGGAGCAGGATGAGCGCGGGAAATATCAGTTGCTTCCAGTTGGTGGGCACCAGCGTGGAGACCTCAGCCGCGTCGTCGCCGTGCCCGTGCCCGCCGTGCCCGTTATCGTCGTGGTCAGCGGCTGCATGTCCGTGCGTATCATGAGTGTCGTGTGGGTCATGGGCTGAGTGCCCGGTTGTGGTAACGTCGCCTGCGGCTGCCCGATCTGGGGGCGCTGTGGCATCCGAATCGTGATGAGAATGGTCTTGCGACATACTGCTCTGCCTCTATAGTCTGGTTTCTTTACGCGTCTGCAAGAATGGTGCCTATGGCACGCGGTCCGGCAGTTGCACCGGAGGGAGCCACAGTGAAGCGATGCCGCGGGCCGGGAACTTCGACATCTTGAGGTCAATCCCCAGGTAGGGTATCACGACCCGGTGCTGACTCGCCGGGAGTTTGAGGCTGCCGATACCTTTATCGGAGGTAATCATGCTGCCGGTCACTTGCGCGCTCTCGATCGCCATGAAGAAGACGTTGATCCCCCTGATGCCCTCGTTGACCTCGTAGACATCGTTGCGGTTGCGGTCGTAGAAGATGCGGAAGTCGAGCGACACAAACTGAGGCTGGGCGGGAGCAGCGGGCGGTTTCTCAACCACAGGCGCTTGCTTATCCTCGGCGGGCACGGGTTTAGGCGCGGATTTAGCACCACCCTGCGCCCCGGTGCCATTCTCCTGGTCCTCATAGCCGGTATTCGGTACGCCTACTACCATTACTGTGGCAGTAGGCTCCACTTCCCCGCTGCCCGGATCGCCGGCCACGGGCGGCTCTGTTGGGGCAGGGAGGACCTCTTTGGTCGGCTCAACCGGTTCCTTCGTTTCAACGGGAGGCGGGACATTGCCTATTGTGGCGGGCGTCGGCTCGATGGGACCCTGCGTGGGTGTCAATACAGGCGGCTTTGTGGGCTGGGGGGACGCGGCACCCGCGCTCGGTGTTACGGCTGCGGGGGGCGGCTGGCCTCCTCCACCAGTAACGGTCGCGGTGCTTGGCGGCTGGGGCGCGCCCGATACGACGCTCAGGCTCAGATCGTAGGTCTGCTGCGGGCCGCCGATGTCGCCCGCGTTCTTCACCTGGACGTAGTAGTAATCGTCCCGGAGAGGATAGAAGTCAATACGCGACGCCACGCTGCCGTCCCCGCCGTCATCGTTCTCGGCAAGGATAGACGAGGCGTTACTGTCGAAGAGGAACATATAGGTGTCAAGGCCGATGCCGAGGTTGGTGGTGCGTATCGTGTAGACCTTGCCTGCGCGGGCGTAGAAGCGCACCCAGTCGGCGTCGGTAGCCGGGCAGATAATGTGAGACTGAGAGCTACCGATCAGGAATAGCTCGGCCTCCTGGGGAACGCCGTCAGGCTCGTAGCTGTCGTTGCAGGGCGAGGCGGTGGGGGTGGGGCTGTTGGGGTTGGCGGTAGGGCTGGGGCTGGCCGTTATAGTCGGCGGCAATGCGCCTGTTGAGGACAAGCCGACCGTATACTGGTAGCCCGTGCCGTCTACGCCGCGCCTATCGCGTATCTGCAAATAGTAGACGCTGGTGCTGCCGAAGGTGTAGTCAATCTTGGAGGCAAGACCCGCTCCCGGCGCGGCATCGTCGTTCTCGGCCAGCTTGCGCCCGCCGGAGTCGAACAGGGTGATGATAGTGTCTACCGAGGCCGCGAGGTCCTTCGTATACATGGTATATAGCTTGTTGCTGGTGGCAGAGAAAACCACCCAATCCTGGTCAACCGCGCTGCCCGCTATGCAGAGGATGTGGACCTGCTCGGTATTTAGCTCTATCCCCCTTGCCTGCTGTATGGCGTTGTCAGGCTCGAAGGGGTCCTGGCAGCCCGCAGGGGTGGGCGTGACGGGGGTGGGGGTGGTACTGGTTGAAGTCGCGTCCACCTTGAAGGTGTAGAGATATTCAGGCCCGGCGTTTCCCGCGCCCGTCTTGTTTGTTACCTGGGCTTTGTATGTCCCGGCAGTAGTGGGCCGGAATGTGATGGTGCTGGTGGTTACCGCCGGGTTGTCATCCGTCGCAATCAGGGCGTTGGAAGTATCATAGAGCCTGAGGACGGTGTCCACCGCCGAGCCTGGATTGAGGGTCTGCAAAGTGTACGTAAGATTGAGGCTCATGGAGATCGAGATGAAGTCCTGGTCGTTCGCGGGGCATAGGCGGTGCAATACCTCGGAGCCGGCCTCCTGCGCCCTGGCCGTTGCCAGGGTGTTATCATCTTCTGAAGGGTCGCTACAAGACGGAGAGTCGGGCGAGCTATTGATGTTGTTGGAGAAGTCCGTGCCTGAGTCGGTGTCCTTGCCGTCGGGCCATCGTTGAAGCGACTTTGTGCCGTCCTCAGGAGCGAGTGTCGGTATATTGGAGGTGAAAAAATGCTGTCTAAACTTCTCGTAATTGGGCCAGGTGGGATTGGCCGATCCACCGAAGTTGACCACGTCAATTATTGTGTCGCTAGCCCCTCTATCCACAAGGCCCAGAAAATCTGCTGTTCGTGACAACCCTGAACCTGCTATGGTAGGGGTGCCTAACTGCCCAGGGGTAATAACCCTGTACTGCTTAGCGGGGATGGTCCTGTTGACCAGGTTGGAGAGGGGTGTAGAGCCATCGCGATTGTAGATGACGTATGTGGATAAGTCTACAGCCGCCGTGCCCCCGTTGTATAGCTCAAAATACTCGTTGGTGGCCGTCTGGCTGTCGTATATCTCGTTGATGACCAGTCCGTTAATGCTGAAGGCGCTTACAGGGGAGGGGGTGGCTGCACCCATACCCAGCGCGACCAAGCTCAAGGACATGGCGCAGAGCACGATGCACGTGAGGATGGCGTTTATGATGCGGTTTCGGGGATGATGGCGCGACATAAGCTACAACATTCTCCTTTGCGCCCGGAGTAATCAGAGGGAATTGGCGGGGCATGTAGGGCCATGCGCCCAGTGTGAGAGTAATTGCGCAGCTCAATAAGCCACACACGTACAGGCTATAATACTCCATTTGCGTATGGGTGTCAATGCTGGTTTTCGCGATGACCAGGCCCAATCGTTCGAGGAAGCAGGAACGGCACGGGAGCTTTCCGAGAGCCTTAGGCCCTGGACAGGACATCAAGCATGTAGTTGTTGACAAATGACCTATCTTTTCTTAATCTTATGATCGCGGGGATGGACATTCTGACGTGACCATGCGTGCATTTCTATATGCAAGCATGTTCCCGCAATGGAAGGATGCAAATGGGCGTTGGGTCTTTCAATCTCAAAGCGGTAGCCGCCGTATAACCCACCCTTCTACTTTAACCGGGTATCGGCAATGTGCCCCTGCTCAGTGTGCACAGGGAGGCGAGTTTAGGACTGTATTGGCTGGTGCTGTTGAGTAGTGCTGTTGATAGCTGAGATCACCGGCGATGAATGATAGAGATAGAACATCAACAGCAGGAAAGGAGTATTTAACGAACAAGCGCAAACTCTCGGTAGTGGGGTTGTTGGCCCTGATGGCGGCGCTCAGCCCGTTGGCGATAGCGGGCCTATTTGTGGGGACGGCATCCAATATGTCAGCTAAGTATACAGGACCCGCGCGACCGACAGACGCGCTTGAGAATGATGGGCGGTTTGCTCCTCACGCTCCTCCCGGCATTTCAGCAATCCAGCCAACTATGCCTGATGCAGTGCCTGGTGCCCCTGCGTTCACCGTACAGGACATAGTGAACTTTATCAATAGTACTCGCTACGTTGGGCTCATAGAGGGTGTTGATCCAAATAACTTACCCACTATCACGAAGATAGAATTCCTGACTGAACGGGAGTATAAGGCGCGTCACAATAACGACAGCAATGGCCAGCCGGATGACACGCTGTTGTGCTACGTTGAGCTGGGGGGAAGCTTTACACTGGCAGGCCCTGCGCAAGCGGGGACGGAGCCGTGCAGTCGTGGCTTTTTGGTATTCCATGCTCGAACGGGAAATCAACTGCAATACGGTATGGGCGATTGCGGCAAGTAGCCTCTTATTTGCGGCTGCTCCCTATCGCAGGCTAATGCAGGCCCGTCACCAGGCCTTGCTCGTCAATGTCTATGTGCGCGCCCGCCGGGTCGGAGGGGAGGCCGGGCATGGTCAGCATGGTGCCGCAGAGGGGGTAGATGAAGCCCGCGCCCGCCGACAGCCTCACGTCGCGCACGGGCAGGGTGAAGCCTGTTGGCCTGCCTTTCAGCTTCGGGTCGTGAGAGAGGGAAAGGTGGGTCTTAGCCATGCAGATGGGGAGGTTGTCGAAGCCCATACGGGTGTAAAGCTTGATTTTGGCTTCGGCATCGTCGGCGTATTCAACGTCTTTCGCGCCGTAAAACTGGGTGGCTATGGCCTCAATCTTCTGCTTTATGCTGATGTCCAAGGGGTAGAGGAAACGGAAGTCGGCGGGCTGCTGGGTGGCCTGCACGACCGCGCTCGCCAGGTCGCTCGCGCCCGCGCCTCCGTCCATGTAGTGCGTGGAGGGCACGGCAGCCACAGCGCCCGCTTCGAGGGCGGCTTTCTCTATTAATGCCCATTCGGCGGGGGTGTCTGTTGGGAAGGCGTTTATCGCCACGACCGCCGGTATTCCCATGCGGCGCACGTTTTCGACCTGGGCAACGAGGTTGCTTGAGCCTTCTTCGAGCGCGCGCAGGTCCTCCTGGATGAGGCCGGGGTCGAGCGGCTTGCCTGCCACTATCTTGAAGCGGCCTGAGTGCATCTTGAGCGCCCTGACGGTGGCGACGACCACAGCGGCGTCCGGGGTGAGGCCGCTGGTGCGGCACTTGATGTCGCAGAACTTCTCGAAACCCATATCCGCGCCGAAGCCCGCCTCCGTGACGAGGTAGTCGGTACACTTGATGCCTATGTAGTCGGCCAGGATGGAGGAGTTGCCGTGCGCGATGTTGGCGAAGGGACCGCAATGCACGATGGCGGGTGTGCCCTCGATGGTCTGGAGGAGGTTGGGCTTGATGGCTTCGTAGAGGAGCACGGTCATGGCCCCGGCGGCCCTCAGTTGCTCGGCGGTCACAGGCTCGTTCTGCATGTTGTGCGCGACGATTATCTTGCCGAGGCGCGCTCTCAGGTCGAAGATGTCTTTGCAGAGGGCGAGGATTGCCATGACCTCGGAGGCCACCGCTATGTCGAAGCCGCTCTCGCGGGGAGTGCCGTTGTTGCGGCCACCGAGGCCCTGCACTATGTCTCGCAGGGAGCGATCGAGTATGTCTACGACGTGCCGCAGCTCGATCCGGTTGATGTCTATCTTGAAGGGGTTGTCGTGGAAGATAGAGGCGTCCATGAAGGCGGCGAGCAGGTTGTTGGCAGCCGCGACCGCGTGTATGTCGCCCGTCAGGTGGAGGTTCATGTCCTCCATCGGCACCACCTGGCTGCGCCCGCCGCCTGAGCCGCCGCCTTTGATGCCGAAGACCGGGCCGAGGGAAGGCTGGCGGAGGGCAACGATGGCGTTCTTGCCGATGTGGTGCAGCCCCTGGACGAGACCAACCGAGGTGGTGGTCTTGCCCTCCCCAAGCGGGGTGGGCGTGATGGCGGTCACGACGATGTACTTGGCGTTTGGCCTATCCTTGCGCCTCTCGATCACGTCTAGCTTGATCTTGGCCTTCCTTGCGCCGTACATCTCTATGTCATCACGGCCCAGGTGCATCATCTCGGCCACGTCTTCTATGGGCCGCAGTTTGGCGGCGTGCGCGATTTCCAGATCGTCCCGCTTGGTGCCGTTGGTGGTCATGTATCCTCTCTATTTGTGTTGTGTCGTACAAGCTAGCCCAGGTAGCGGCGGATGGCTTTGATGGTGTTCTTGAGCAGCATTACGTTGGTCATTGGCCCCGTCCCGCCGGGGACCGGGGTGATCGCCCCTGCTACCGCCAGGGCGGATGCATATTCCACGTCGCCCACCATCTTGCCCTCCACTACCGTCACGCCGAAATCCAGCACCGCCGCGCCGGGTTTAATCATAGGCCCTTTGATGAGGGCGGGCCTGCCTGTGGCGGTCGCCAGGATGTCGGCCTCGGCCAGCAAGTCGGGCAGGTTGGTGGTATGGGAGTGGGCGATGGTGACGGTGGCGTTGCGGGCAAGGAGCAGTTGGGCGAGCGGCTTGCCTACCACGCCGCTCCTGCCGACGATGACGGCGTGCTTCCCCTCGATGGGGATGCGGTAGTGGTCGAGAAGGGCGATTCCACCGGCGGGAGTGGAGGGCACGTAGCCATCCAGGCCGAGGGCGAGGCGGCCTATGTTGATGGGCGCGATGCCCTCGATGTCTTTTTTGGGGTCGAGGGCGTCAATCAGAGCGTCAAAGGGCAGGTGGCGGGGGAGGGGCATGAGCACGAGGATGCCCGCTATCTCAGGCAGGACGTTGAGCCGCCCAAGCTCGGCCTGGAAGAGCGCACGCGAGACGTTGCCGGGCAGCTCGACGGCTGTGACGCTCAGGTTGGCTGCGGAGAAGGTGCGCCTGATACCTTCGGCGTAGCTGGCGGCAGCCGGGTCGTCGCCTACGCGCACGACGGCCAGGCCGGGGAGGATAGAGTGCCGCTCGGCCAGGGCTGCTACCTCCTGGGCGCATTGCTGGCGCACTTCTTTTGCCACGAGCCGCCCATCGAGGACCAGGACTTGGTGGTTGGACGGCTCGCCTTCGGATGTAGCTGCTGAGTTGTCGGTGGCTGCTAATGAGGTCACGGTGCGTAGGAAAACTCCCCTCGGTTTAGGGTGTACTATGCCCATTATAAACGAAAGGCGGGGAGTCGGGTACGTGCCTGGAGGGAGTAAAGGGATTTCTGCGGTAGGGGCGACCCACCGGGTCGCCCTGGCGGGGATGTCGAACCAACTTTGCGAGTGACCTCCACCAGGGCGACCCACCGGGTCGCCCCTACCGTAAGTTAAACGCAAAGAGGCATAATGTAGAGGTAACGAGCGTCCTCTAACCTATGTCATTCTGAGCGAAGCGAAGAATCTCGTCCCTCGCATACCATCTTGCATGAGAACCTCATAATAAGCATCTATGCGAGGAGCGAGATTCTTCGCTTCGCTCAGAATGACAAGGATGATGGGGTGGTGTTCCCGTACATCCCGGCTCTGTTCCATGCCTAATGCGCTATGTAGTTTTGTAATCGCTCAGGCTTGTCGTGCCTGTTGGCTCGGCGAGGTGCGACATGGAATTCAGCAGGAGAGGCTCGTGCAGGTGGGTTGTATGGTCGTACGAGATGGTGGAGACGCCGGTGTTGCCCATTCTAGCCAGGCGAGTCTCCCAGGCGGTTACGAGGTCCCATTCGTGCATGGCTACGATGAGGGCCGCCAGGCACGCGCCGTGCGATACTATGACGATAGCTTCGCCTGCATGTTGGCCGATGATGGAGTTGTAGAAGGCGAATACGCGGTCGCGTACCTGGGGGATGCTCTCGCCACCGGGGAGCGTGAAGCGGTCCACCAGCCTGTCCCACTCTTCCGGGTGGCCCGGATACCTCTGCCTTATCTCATCTACCAGCAGCCCCTGCCACTCGCCGACGTCTATCTCCCTCAAGGCGGGGCTGTAGGCCGGCTCCAAGCCGAGGGTCGCGGCGATTATACCGGCGGTCTGGGAGGCGCGTTGCAGGTCGCTCGAGTAGACCGCCGCGAACCGCACCGGCTGCTCCGCGAGCCAGCGCGCCACGATGCTGGACTGCTCTTTGCCCAGCTCGCTCAACGGCACGTCCTCCTGCCCCTGGAATCGCCGTTCGCGGTTCCAGGTTGTCTCGCCATGCCTCACCAGGTAGACGAGGGTTTTTGTTGGCTCGATTACCACCCGGGGCTGTCCGTCCTCTTCCAGAAATGGTCGGTGCGGGCGACCTCTCGCCAACCTAGCTTTCCGTACAGCCTGCGCGCCGGCGAGTTTGCATCGTTTACGTTGAGAACCGCGCTCTCCATGCCTTGCCGGGCGAGGTATTGGAGGGTCTGCGCGATGAGGGCTTGCGCTATGCCGCGCCTGCGATATTGGGGCAGCACACCGACCGTGCCCACGTAGCCTACCGGCTTGCCGCCCAGGATGTCTATACGCGCCCTGCTCGTCCCGACATCTTGCCCCGTTCGCTCGTCAACGGCGAAGAAATAGCCGTCCGGGCTTACTCCCGGCTCTGCCAGTTGAGCTGCTATGGAGGAGGGCGTGGCTATTTCGTTGAACGTCTCGACTATGAGTTCGGCCCAGATGCGGGCGTCGCGGTCTACGTTGCCGAATGTGCGGACGCTTATGCCAGGAGGCCAGGTGGGGGGTTGTTGGGCGGCAATATCGTCGAGCCGCATCTGCCAGTAGCTATATTCTCGCTTGAAGGCCCTATGTGCAAGGAAGGCGACGCATTCCGGCCTGCTCGTGCCCGCCGCCACAACCAGGGGAGAAGTCAGGTGGGTCACTCGCAGGTCGCGCGCTTTGTCTTCAACGAGGTGGTACAGGGCGTTGCCTATGCCCTTGCGCCTCTGCTCCGGGTGGACACCTATCTCGAAGCTCAGCCGGGGGGTGCCGTCTTTGAAGAGGGCGGATTGCGTGTAGGCGACCAGAGCGCCGTCGCGCCCCGGCAGCACGTTCACGTCTTGCTGCGGGTGGACGTTGCGGCGCTGCCACCTGGCGAGTATCTCGTCTGGGCTGGGGGGCACCGGGGAGGGCCAGGATTGCGTCTCACGCAACAGGCGGGCGAGCGCATCTAGGTCGTTGTCAGTGTAGGGGCGTAGGCCGGATAGTAGCTGGTCCATTATCTCATCTCAATAGAACAACGAAACCGCCAAGACGCCAAGAGCGCCAGGCACCCGCCAAGGTAATAAAGGGATCAGGTTTCATATAGAGGCACAAGAAGTATGGCAGAGGACAGATAACCTTAATCACTCTTGGCAGGTGCCTGGCGCTCTTGGCGTCCTGGCGGTTCCCGTCTCAAATGCCCTAGAAGCTTCTCTCGACCACAAAATCCGCGAGGTCGAGGAGGGATTTTCGGGCGGGGATGTCGGGAAGGGTGGCTACGGAGGCTTTGGCTTCTTCTACGAACCGTTGGGCTACGGCGTGGGCGCGGTCGAGGGCGTCGGAGGCAAGTATCATCTCTATGGCGGTGCCGACGAGGCCGTCTGTGCGCTCTTCGCTCTCTATGACCCGACGGATGGCCTTGCGGCCCGCTTCGTCGGCGGTTTCGAGGTAGAGCATCGTGGGGAGAGTGACCGTGCCCTGGCGTAAATCCCCGCCGACCGGCTTGCCCAGGTCCTCCGTCGTGGATTGCAGGTCGAGGATGTCGTCAATTATCTGGAAGGCCATGCCGACCTGCCTGCCGTAGTGGCGCAGGCGCTGGACTTCGTCTTCGGGCGCTTCCGAGAGGACGGCTCCTATCTCGCCTGCCGCGGCAAAGAGGGCGGCGGTCTTGGAGTAGATGCGCTTGTAGTAGGTCTCTATCGAGTTAGTTACGTGGTGCGTGGAGAGCTTCTGCTCAAGCTCGCCTTCGCAGATGGCTACCAACGACTCGGCGAAGATACGCGTGGCGCGCTGCACCTGGCCCATCGTGCTCAGCACCGCCGATTTGGCAAAGAGATAGTCGCCCACGAGCACGGTCGTGCCCTGGTCAATAAAGGAGTTGAGGGTGGGCAGGCCACGGCGCACTAATGCCTGGTCTATCGTGTCGTCATGGACGAGGGTGGCGGTGTGCAGGAGTTCGATGGCCGCCGACATGGGGAGGAGCCTATCGAGGTCGTAGCGATTGAAGCTGGCAGCCAGGAAGAGGACCGCGGGCCGGAGCCGCTTGCCCCCCGCAGAGATAATGGCCTCCACGCCCATGCGCAAGATGGGGTATTCCACCGTCACTACAGACCGGAGGAGATCGTCAATCCGGGCGATGTCTCCCGCGACTGGCGCGAGGATGTGCTTGAGGCTAAGGCTGGCTTCGGATACGGCGGGGCTGGTCATGTTGGTTCTCAAATTACGTAAAGAGTGCGCTCGTTTTTATAATCCGTTTATATTTGAGTATAGCAACTGGGCGGGAGATTGTCAAGTTAATCACAATCTTTTTTATGCGTGCGTGGCGCTATATAATTGTTAGATTGGGACGCGCATCGCACCCTTCATAATACGCCTGGAAGGAACAGAGGGTTCACCGCATTGGTAACGTCCACACACAGCGATAGCAACATACGAGCCGCCGACCCGCGATACGACTGGCGGGAGGAGCCGGTTGGCTTATATCTGCACGTCCCTTTCTGCGAGTCGAAATGTATCTACTGCGATTTCAACTCGTACGCACACATGCAGGACAAATATGAGCCGTTCGTTGAGGCTTTATGCAAGGACATAGCCCTGGGCGCGAGCCGTTACTTGCCGGGCACGCCGGACTGCGAACGGGCGGATGTAGCTACTGTCTTTATGGGCGGCGGCACACCGAGCGTGCTACGGCCCGACCAGATAGAGAGGATATTGCAGGCGGCACGCGCAAGGTACGCCATCGCACCAGGCGCGGAAATCACTATGGAGGCGAACCCCGGCACTATCAGCCTGGCGAACTTCGACGGATATTTGCGTGCGGGGGTGAACAGGTTGAGCATGGGCGTGCAGGTGCTTGACGATGAGATGCTCAAGAAGCTGGGGCGCATCCACTCGGCTGAGGGCGCGCTGGAGTCTTACCGGCTGGCTCGGCGGGCGGGCTTCGACAACGTCAACCTTGACTTCATCTATGGCTTGCCGGGGCAGGACGTTGCTCACCTTGACCTCATGCTCGACAGGCTGCTGGACGTGGACCCGCTGCCCGACCATCTCTCTTGCTACTCGCTTATCGTGGAGGAGCACACACCGCTGTACATCGGCGTGATGCGCGGGCTGATTAGGGTGCCCCAGGAAGATGAGGTCGCGGAGATGTATGAACTGATCGGGGAGAGGCTGGCCGGGGCGGGATACGAGCAGTACGAAATCTCCAACTTCAGCCGGGGGAAGCCGTGCGCGCACAACCTCATCTACTGGCACGACCAGCGTTACCTCGCGTTCGGTCCGGGGGCGAGTGGGTATTGGGCGGAAACGAGGTATACGACCGTTCTTGGCCCGGCAGACTACATAGCCAGGGTGAATGCCAGGGAGAGTGTCGTTGCCGACCTGGAAGAAATCGGGCGGGATGCGGAGATGGGGGAGTTTATGATGGTGGGGTTGCGCCTGAATAGCGGGGTAAGTAGGGTTGAGTTTGAGCGGCGGTTCGGCGTGGGTATTGAGGATGTATATGGGGCGGCGATAGGGGAGTTTGAGGGGTTAGGGCTGATTGAGAGTGAGGGGGATTGGGTCAGGTTATCGGGGCGGGGGCGGTTGTTGGGGAACGAGGTGTTTGAGAGATTTATTTAGAACTCATTTCACAACCTTAACATGCGGTACCATCAGGCCATGTGCTATAATCGGGTAATGAAACAATTACTCCGACAATTAATCCAAGACGCTGTAATGGGATTGCTCGGTGGCTTAGTTGCAGCCAGTATATTGGCTGCTGTTTTCACATTTACTGATGGGGCCTTCCCAACTAGACTGTTGAGCGCATTGATTACTGGCGTTGCGTTGGGTACATTACTATATGTATCATACTGTTACTACAGACGGTCTCGCTCCTAGTCTCATTTACCTCCATTTTTTCGGTAGGTCTTGAAATGAATTCTTAATGTAGCGAGCAATATCCACAATACCCACCCTCCGGCACGGCAAGAATCTCCGCGCCGCCAGCCTCTAGCGCACGCCTGACTGCACAAAGGGGAAGCCCAACGACGTTTGTGCGGCACCCATCCACTCGCTCCACGAACTTACCCCCTAGACCTTGTAGAGCGTAGGCACCCGCTTTGTCCATAGGCTCGCCGGTGGCGATATATGCCTCTATTTGGGCGTCCGAGTAGTCACCCATTAAGACCTTCGTAACGGTTGCGCCTTGCCGGATTGTCTCTGCCGTGTGGTTGCCCGTTGCACGCAGAACTACGAAGCCTGTCACGACGTAGTGCTCTATTCCCCTGAGAGTTTGGAGGATGGAACGCGCATGAGCGGCGTCTCGTGGTTTGCCCAGGAGTTCAGCCGGGCCGACTACTACGGTGTCTGCGCCTAAGATGAGGGTGTTGGCGGGGATAGCGTTCGTGCTGAGCACGTCCATTGCTTTGCGCCAGGCCCATAGGCGCGGGTCGTTTTCTTCAGGGATGTGGTAGGGAGGGGGTAGGTCGATGGGTTCGGGATGCCAGTCTGGCATGAGGGTGGAGCCTGCCTCCTCTACGGGGCTGGTCAGGATGGTGAAGTCGGGGATAAGGCGGGCTAGCAGATCGTGGCGGCGGGGAGAGCCAGAGGCGAGTACTGTGTGAGTCATTTCAGGCCGGTTGGGAGCTAGCGGCCCAACCGCTTGAGGGCGAACATCACCATGTCTTCGGTGGTCAGTTCCTGCTCTTTGGGGAGTGTGGAGAGGGCGGCCTGTATCTCGGCGGGGCTGTAGCCGAGGCCGGACAGGGCCTCTACGACTTCGCTGGCGGCGGTAGGGCTGGCGGATATGCCTGCGGCCACCAGAAGGTCGAGCTTGCCCTTGAGTTCGAGCACCAGGCGCGAGGCGGTCTTGCGGCCTATGCCGGGTATGCGTGTCAGGAGGTCTACGTTGCCGCTCGCTATGGCATTCTCCAGGCTCTCCACCGGCATGGTGCTCAAGATGGAGAGGCCGACCTTTGGGCCGATGCCCGATACTCCGAGCAGGGTCTCGAACATGCGTAACTGGCGCTCGTCGGCTGCGCCGTAGAGGGCAAGCTGGTCCTCGCGCACGTAGAGGTGGGTGTAGACGCGCACAGTCTCGCCCTTCTTGCCTAGCTGGCTGATTGACGAGGCGGGCACGGCTACCTTGTAGAAGACGCCGCCGACGTTCAGCACAATGTGGTCTACGCCGAAGCTGGCGACCGTGCCTTCCAGACCCACGATCATCTTTACTGCGTCCCTGTCTTGGAGTGCTCTGCTGCGGCCCGACGCCTGCCTGTCGTGGAGGGAGTGCGCCCGGTAGCTCGCTTGGCGGGGAGGCTTGTGGGCTGGTCGTGAGACGTGGCGGGCTTGCCCTCCGGCTCATCGGTTGACATAACCTCTTCTACGTAACGGGGGATGTAGCCCGCGCCCCTCAACTCCTTGATCAGACGCTGCCAGGGGTCGCTGCGGGCAGAGTCGCTCCCGGCGGGCAGATGGGCTATCGCGGTGGTGGGCGATAGGCGGCGGGCGATATAGCGGCGGGTCTTGCGCGAGGCCATAAGCTCATCCAATAGGGTAGGCTCGTCTACCTCGATGAGGGTGGCGCGCAACACGTCCAGCCTGCGGACCAGGCGCGCCCAGTCTGCTATGGAGTGGAAGACGTTCTGGGGCAGTTCTTTGCCGGTGTTCGCCTGTAGGAATTGCTGTATCTCACCCGGCGACATGCCGTGCTCGATAGCCCTCAGCACGCTCTCTTTATTGAGAGTGTAGACGCTGACGCGGTCGTGGCGCACGAGGTCGGCTACGCGCAGCAGGTTCCACACCACGTGGCTGTCGGGGTGGAGAACCAAAACCTCGAAGTTAGGCTGCACCATGAGGGTCTTTTCGGGCGCGCCGTGCGGGCTGCGCTGCGCTGTAGTTGCGTGCTCGATGCCTTCGGGGTCGAGCAAGGCCGCGCCCTCCGGGGTGAGGCGGAAGGAGATGAGGCGCTTGGGCTTGTCCCTGCCCAGGTCCACCGCGCCAAGCCAGTAGAGCATCGTCTTGAGCATATCCGTGATGATGCGGCCCTCGATCTCGAACCACTGGCTGCGGAAGCCCTGTAGAGCGCGCAACCCGAACCGGCGCACAAGCTCATCCTGGCTCCAGATTATGAACGGCTCGTTCAGGTGGACTTTGCGGAGGAAGCCTTCAAGGCTGATCCATTGCCCTACGGGGAGGGCGGCTATGTGCTTGACGAGCCGCTTGCGCGCGCCGGTGAGGTCGCTGTTCCACCAGTAGATGGTGCCGTAGGCGGCAGGCTCGACCCACTTGCGGTCGTCCTGCCAGAAGCCGAAGATGCGCCTGCGGTGCGCGTCGAACGACAGCTTTGCCCAATCTTCCGCCTTCGGAGTGGCGGCGTAGGCGGGCTGCTCCCCCTCCCTTTCTGCCAGGAGGCCCAGCGCGTGGGCGAGGTGTACCAGCACGTCAATGTAGTCGGTGCCCGCCTTGATGTCGGTGGGGTGGAGAAGCTCGTCGTTCAGCTTCTTGGCGACGCGCTTGGTTATGCGCCCCTCCTGCAAAGTGAGGCTCAGCTCCTGGCGGGCGGCCGACGACACGAGAGTTAGCATGTCCCAGGCCATCTCGTAAGGGAGGCGGCCCTCTATGGTGTGAGGCGCGGGCGCGTCGAGCTTGGGCTGCATGCGGTGGGCTATCTCGGAGGGCGCGCCCGACGTGTTGCTCTTCAAGAGGTCGTGGGGGATGAAGAGGTAGCGCCTGTCGGCGGTGAGGGCATCCCACACGAGGACGCGCTGCACCAGGGGCACGACGGCGGCGCGGAACTCTCGCTCGTCCCAGCCGAAATGCTTCCTCACCTGGGCGGCGGTGGCGTTCCCGCCCGCACTTTCAAGGTAGGAGAATACGTTCTGCGAAGATTGGGACAGGGTTGAGAGGAGAGTGTGGCGGCCCTGGCTGGTGGCGAGGAATTCGGTCATCACGCCGATAAGCTCGGCCTTGTAGTAGCGGTGCGCGTCGGGCAGTTTCCAGGCGGAGGCGATGCGCTGTATGTCTTCCTGCTCAAGATTTTCAAGGAGGGATGAAAGGGGTTCCTCGAAGGGCGCCGGACGCTTGTTCTCCTCGATAATGCCCAGGAGCACGCGGGCGGCTTCGGATGCGATGGATACCACGCGCCGTTTTACCGCTTCGGTCTGGTTCTT
This sequence comes from Chloroflexia bacterium, assembly GCA_036399775.1. Classification (GTDB taxonomy): domain Bacteria; phylum Chloroflexota; class Chloroflexia; order QHBQ01; family JADMIH01; genus JADMIH01. The sequence goes on from DASWMJ010000027.1 coordinate 32,273, forward strand.
GGTGGCCCAGGCGTAGAGGTTGTCGCCCGACGAGACGACGCGCGTGCCCCGCACCAACACTTCGTCCACGTCTACCAGGCCCACTCTGCGCGCGCGCTCAAGCAGCATGACGACCTCTTCCTGTGGGCATGCGAGGTTGGCGGGGAGATCGTCCACAAGCGCGAGCATGTTACGCTGGTGAAGAAGCCACTCCACGAACTGACGGGCCTCCGGGTCCAGGTTCTCCCACACGCCGCGCATAGCGGACCGCTCTACCATCGTATGGAAGACGGCTATGGCAAGGTCGTTCTGTGTCGGGTTGGGGTCCCTGGTGAGCGTGCCCCAGGCGTTCGCGATGGTCTTAAGCTCATCGAATGGGCGGCTCATTAGCCGTCCAAGTAGGTTCTTCAAAATTGCCCTCCGGCAATGGAGACTTTACGGCACTGTCCCCCACTATACCTAATGGGGGAACAGATGTCAAATTGGCTTCACTTCCAACCGAGCAGCCATAGAAGCCCATCCCAACCTCGCCAGAGGATGGTGTACACCATGATGGAACCGATGCAGAGGGAGACAGAGGCCAGGATAGCTAATGCCGAGCGCCAGCCCATATCTGTGCGCGCCGACGTGGCGGATGCGCGGAGCATGCCGCTGTAGCTCAAGAGGTCGTCAAGCTGGCTATCGGGTATCTGGCCGGTGCTTTCAGCCTGGGATTTCTTTTGAGGCTCTTTCCTGAATCTCATAACAACATACTCCCGTACGGTAAGTGCTCAAAATAGGGGTGTAGGGACGAGGCGTGCCTCAATGGTGTCGGATAAAAGTCATCGCACATGTAAATGTGTCGCCCCTACGGGGCTTGTGATATGAGAGGGTGGGCTAACCACAGGGCTTACGCCCTGGGCTACTCCTGTTTCACCCCCTTCGGGGGTTGGGCTGATAGCCTATCAAATAGCATATTGCCCTGGTCAATAATGTTAATGTGACACCATTGAGGCATGCCTCGTCCCACCTGGGTCACGCGACAAGCCCGTTTGCCATCCCTGCCAGGGCGAGGCATGCCTCGCCCCTACAAATACATTACATTCGCTGAATTGCTGCTATCTTACGCGAGTGTGATGCCTGATCCGCATACATTCTTCATATGACAAAGAGCTTGAGAAACCAGGATCAAGCCATCATTCTACAATCTCTAACATTAACTTCCAGGCAATGGTTCTAATTTCTGGTGTTATCTTAAAGTATATGCATTGTTAATCGGTGGCGGCTTGCTCACTTGCATGGTGTGGTGTAAACTATTTTGTGCGACTCGTCATGGAGAGCTTGCGCCGTTTGGATACGAGTGGATAGAGGAGAGCAGCATGCCGGTGTTTCCAGTCTTGACCATACTACCGCTTTCTGCGACCATCATCGCCGGGGCATTCGCAATCGTTTTGCTGAACAGGTACCTCGCGAGCAGGCGCAGGCCGCACGAGTTGATGTGGGGGATAGCTTTCACCCTGTTCGCTATTGGGGCGGCCTGCCAGGTGTTCGCGGACGTGGCTGGGGGTTGGAACGAAGCTATCGCGCGCACATACTATCTCACGGGCGCGATCCTGAACGTTGGTTTTCTCGGCCTGGGGACGGTCTATCTGCTTTTCAAGCGCCGCGTGGCGAATGTGGCGCTCGCCGTGATGCTGTTAGTTACGGTTGCGGGCATAGTAGTCGTCTTCACTGTGCCTGTTGATGCCGCTACGCTGGGCGAGCAGGCAGGGTGGAAGGCAGTGACGAAGATTTCCTCCGCGCCCCGGTACCTCGCCATAATAAGCAATACCCTCGGAACCATCCTGGTGGTGGGCGGCGCGCTGTGGTCGGGGTTCGTCTTCTGGCGCAAGGGGATTATGAAGAGCCGCATGATAGGCGTGTTCCTGCTCGCGGCGGGTACCATGATAGTGGCTTCGGGGGGCACCATCCTGGGTGCCACAGGGCTGACCCATCCCGACCACAACTATCTATCTATGGTGGTGGGCGTGAGCGTGATGTTCGCGGGCTACCTCCAGAGCATCAAGCCCGCGCCTGTGCCCCGCGCAGCCGAGCTTGCCCCGGTGCCTACTTCCCCGGCGGGCCATGTGCAGGGGAGCTAATCTCTTTAACGGAAGAATAAAACAAATAAAAAGTTTGGTCAGGCGTTCCGCGCCTGACCAAACTTTTTATTTGTTTTATCGGAAGTTGACAGGCTTTCCTCAAGCCTCTAAACTTTACTCGTGATTATTGATTTTCATACGCACATCTTCTCGGACGAGATGCGCGGCAGCCGCTCCGATTATTTGGAGCAGGATTCGTGGTTCGCTACGCTGTACGCCGACCCTAAGCACCGGCTGGCCTCCGCAGAGGATGTTGTGGCTTCAATGGAGGCTGCCGGGGTGGACCGCACGGTGATCATGGGATTCCCCTGGCATAAAGGGTCTACCTGCCGCGAGCACAACGACTACATTATTGACGCGGTGCGGAGGTTTCCTGATAAGCTGATCGGGTTTGCCTGCATCCAGCCTTTGGATGCGCGCGACGCCCAGGAGCTTGACAGGTGCCTGTCGGCGGGGCTGATGGGATTGGGCGAGCTTGGGCCTGATGGGCAGAAGTTCGACATCGAAGACAGGTGGGTGCTACAGGCGTCGGTTGAAGTATTGCAACATCATAAGCGGCCACTCCTGGTACACAGCAGCGAGCCTATCGGCCATACGTACGCGGGGAAGGGGCAGACTTTTCCCTGGCGGCTGCTCAAGCTGGCCCAGAACTTCCCGGAGTTGCAGATCGTCCTGGCACACTGGGGAGGGGGGTTGCCTTTCTACGAGTTGATGCCGGAAGTTCGGGAGGCGACACGCAATGTTTACTACGATAGTGCGGCCTCCACCTACCTCTACAGCTTCGACATTTTCCCTGTAGTTGCCAGCCTCATCGGGCACGAACGCCTCCTGTGGGGGACAGATTACCCGTTGCTCTCCCAGGCGAAGTTCCTGGATAGGGTGCGCTCAAGCGGCCTCGCTCCCGGCCAACTCGACGCGGTGCTGGGTGGGAATGCCGCTCGACTCTTGAGGTTGGGCGATTGACGGCAGGGGCGAGCGGCCATGCAAACCGCCAAAGCCGTGTTTCCATCCTAACAGGCATCCTCACAGGTGGCGGTTCGTTCCTCCTGTACACGCGTACTATGGCCCCGTCGCTGGGCGGCACGATAGATAGCGCGGAGTTCCAGCAGGCGGCCTATTCCCTGGCGGTGGTCCACCCGACCGGCTACCCTCTGTACCTTCTCCTCGCTCGTGCATGGATAACAGTGGTTCCATTTGGAGACCCTGCGTTCAGGGTGAATTTGCTGTCGGTGGTCTTTGCCGCGCTGGCTGCGTGGCTGCTCTACCTGACGGTCTATCAACTGACCCGTAGCGTCCCCGCGAGCGTGGCGGGCGCGATCCTTTACGGCGTGCAGGCTATACCCTGGGCGCAGGCGGGTGTCGCGGAGATAAACAGCCTCACTACCATGTTGATCGGGGTGGCGTTCCTGGCCTTGCTGAAGTGGGGCGAGGGCGCATGGCCTTTGACAGCCTTCGCGCTTATTTATGGGTTGGCGGTGAGCCACCACCGCACGGCTTTGCTCTATGCGCCCCTCCTGCTGGCGTTTGGCTTGCTGGCGGCGCGGCGCGGCACGTCGAGGCGCTTGAATTGGCGCGACGCGGGCCTCTCCATAGGATTGTTCCTGCTGCCCTTTACGGCGTATGTTTACTTGCCGTTGCGCGGGGACACAAATCCTGCCTACCCCAACAACTGGGAGGGATTTTCGACCTGGTTTACGGGCGGCTCGGCGTTGGCCACTCTTGAAGGCTCATTACAACGTCCCGACTTGTTGGTGCCCAGGCTGCGGTCAATCGCGCTTGGGCAGGTCTTCTGGCGGCCCCAGGGTTGGCTGCTGGCTCTGTTGGGCATACCGGCTATCGTTGCCGTTGTGCTGAAGATTGTTGGGGGAAGGTTTGCCGCACGACAACCAGACCGGATACGCCTGCTTGATGCGGCGGCGTTGAGTCTCTACTTTGGGGCATTCCTACTGGGCCTATTATTCGCCACCCTTTACGATATCCTCGACGTGGGAGATTACCTGGGAGTGGTGGTGTTCATGTGGTGCGTGGTGGTGGGCGTTGGGCTGTTTGTCGTCGGCACATACCTGGAAGGGTTGATACGGAGGTGGCGGGCCTCTCCTGGGAGTGCCGCTATAGCTCAATCGGCTATTGTCGCGGGCGTAATCGCGCTGGCCTTGTTCACTGCCTACCGCAACGTGGCACGCACGGACTTGCGCGTGGACTACAGCAGCCTGGACCGGCAGACCTTCTGGGCGCAGGTGAAGGAAGAAGCGCGACATATCCCAAAAGGTGGGGTATTGGTGGCGGACTGGCCTCAGGCCAACGAAGCACGGTACTTCAGGGCGGCCGAAGGGTGGAGGACCGACCTGAGCCTGTGGGTAGTGGACGATCTGCTGGTCGTCGAAAGCCTGGGCGATGTTTCGATAGAGCGGTGGCTCGAAGAACAGCGCTCGGTGTTCCTGCTGGGCCAGCATGAGGCCATACTCGCAAGGTTCGACTCCGTTCGGGAGGGTCCGTTCTGGCGGCTGACGGGCCATAGAGAGGCAGCCGCGCCACCCCCGATGGAGCATCGCGTCAACCGCCGATTCGGGGCGGGCATCGTGCTTGAGGGGTATGCTATCCGGCCCGACTCAGGAGCGATGCACGCGGGCGACATTTTGCAGCTTACCCTCTACTGGCGCGCTATAGCGCCTGTCAGCGAGCGATACGTTGTGTTCAACCACGTCATTGATGAGGCTGGAAGCAAGATCGGGCAGAATGACGGCGAGCCGCAGTTGGGAGCGCGACCAACTACAGGCTGGCGGGCAGGAGAGGTCATCGTAGACACCTATAGTATTCCGCTCGACACGCAGGCGCAGCCAGGCGCTTATCGCTTGATAACCGGCCTCTATACGCGACTCGGCAATGTGCGGCTCGAAGCATTCGGTGAGGAGGGCGGGCAGCTTGGCGATTACCCCCAGCTTGCCGAGATAACCATCCGCTAGTAAATGGTCGTGGAAAAGGGATAGAGGCTCGCCCCGCCTCTATCCCCTTTTTTGTTCTTACAGTTGCCGGACCCACTCTAGCTGACGGCCATCGCCGGAGAGGGTTAGCGGTCCAGCTTGTATGTCACCTTGCCCTCAGGGAAGAATGATGTGTATTCCAGCCTGAGGTCCTTCGTATTCTCGCCTACTTCAAAGGCTATATCACCCGTGACCGACTTGCCTGCGGGAACTTTACCGTCAGCGTACTGCTTGCTTACAGTCGTCTCCAGGATTTCGATGTCCGCGCCGATCGAGATGTCGTACTTCTTATTCGCGCCATCGAACAGATTGAGGGAGAGGAGACTGCTGAACGCCTTGGCCTCGCTACTGACGTTCTCGACGGTCACGTTGACTATTGCGTACTCGTTACCCTGATCGGGGGCAAAGAGGCCTTTCTTACTGTAACTCACCTTGTTGACCGTAAGCTTGAAGTCGCCCGCCTGGCCGGTCTGCCCTATGGCAAGCATATCGCCACTGGAGGTGTTTGATGAAGTGGTAGGGGCAGGCTCAGTGGTGCTTTCGACCTCGGCGGTAGGTGCAGGTGTCGCCTCCATAAGGCCTGCGGGTAGCTCCGGCACTTTGACCGAGGGATCGTTGTGCTTGCTGATGGTCATGCTAACGTCGAAATCGAGCGTCGGGAAGGGGGTCGGAGCTGCCCCACCTGGGGTAGGCGTGCCACCGAACGCCTGCGCCATTCCCTCGATCATCAGTTTCAGCAAGACGCCTATGTCCATGTGTACGTCGAGCCGGTGCATGTTCTTGGTCTTCGGATCAACCCACACTGCTCCGTTACCCAACGGCGGTAGTTCGCCGCCGAACATCTTTTCCATCTCTTGCACGTCGCTACCGGCCATTGCGGCCAGGTCGAGGTCGAAGGTAAAGTGGCGAACCTTGACGCCGTTGATCGTCTCCTCGCCCTGGTCTCGGAACTCCTGGACGCTCTCAATGATGTCGCTGAAGCCCTTGACCGGGTTGCCGCCGGTCGTGATGGTCTCAGGGTTGAAGGCGCTGGTCGGGTCGTCGGGGGACGTTTGGGGCTTCTCAGTCAGCACCCAGTCGCTTCCAGCAGCCTTGCGGTACACCTTGCCTCCCACGACAAGCTGCTCGATATCCTCGCCGCCTGCGGTGCCCTTGATGTACGTCGAGTCGGGGGCAACGAAATCGCCCTCGGCGTCTACTGGCTGGGTGATGAACTCGCTGGGGGCGACCTCCATCGTGAAGTGGTAGCTCGTCAGCTCATCGGCGGCCTTGGCCGAATCTTTGATGAGGGTTACGTCGTCCGCGCTGGCTACCGTGCCGGTTTTGGTTCCGGCAGTCGGGGTGCGGCGAACGCTCGTGAGGGGTGTGCGGGTGCGCCCTGCTGCGGGCGTGGAGTCAGCGTCGGCGGTAGGTTCTGCTTCATCCTCCGGTACGGTGGTGGCGGTGGGGGGCGGTACGGTGTTGGTGGGGGGCGGTGGCGTTGGGGTTGGTGGCTCTGATCCGCAGGCATAAAGCACCAACGATGCTAACGCCAGCAGTAGAAGACTAAGGACAATGGCCTTGCTCTTTTTCACTTTTCTTCCTCCTTTGTATAGGTCGCTATTATAATGTCCGCATCGCAAGTGGCCGGTAAAACGATGCTGAAGCCGGGTCGCACTATTATAACCCAGCCTTGCCGATGTGGGAAGGGCCAGGACGAGGGGTCAGGGGTTAGAGGTTAGGGGTTAGGGGTGTGTCAAAGTCGCGCCTCCTCGTAAAGCCCAAACAAAGAGAAGTTTTCTTTTGTCTTTATACGAAAATGGGCGGCGACGCCGCCCATTTTCGTATAAAGACAAGCGCTTTTTCTAGTGGTAACGTGGCCTTGATCCCTGGCCCTTAAGGTCCTATGGTTGGTTCGACGGTGAGTTCCGCGCCGGGTATAGTGCCTGGTTCGATTGGGGCGATGGCCGTCTGTTCTGGTTCGGGCGGCGCTTCGTCAACGCCCGGCAGGGGCAGGTCGTTGGGAAGGCCGCTCGTGCATGGCACGTTTTCTACGGGCGGGGCTGTGGAGCCTGCCGGTTCGGGGAGGGTCATGAGGATACGCACGTCGTAGTTCTTGCGCGTATCGCACATCCACTTGATGAACGCGTCGGTCCTGGTGTTGGCGTCGCCCTCTTTCGGCAGGTGCTCGTTCGCCATGAGGGTGTAGACGACGTTTGAGATGACTTTGCGGTTGTACTGGCCCGCGGTTATGTTTCTCTGTTGCAAGAAAGCCTCGAAGGTCTGCCCGGCGGGCACTTCCCTGGACTTCGCTTCGTCAATGATAGCCTGCTGCTGAGCTTCCTGGGGGTAAAGGCCCTCTTTGCGCGCCTGCTGCAAGATTACCTCCAGGTTTATGAGCTTGTCGAGCGCGTCGTACTTGAGGATGTTCAGGGCGCGCGTGCCCGTGATGCCCTCGAAGTTGTTGAAGAAGGGGGAAAAGAGGGGGTCGGCAAGGGCGGTGTTCCTGTCTATCTCAAGGCGCTCCTGGAAGTCCTGGTCGTAGATGGGTGCGCCATTTACCGTCGCCAGGATAGCGCCCCTATCTTCGTTGCCGCCTCCTGGTTGCGATGGTCTAAAGAAGAGAAGAAGGAGCGCGACCGCCAGGGCTACGGCCAGCGCGCTTACCAGCACGTAGGGCAGCCTCGAAGAGGTCACCACAGGCTGAACGGCCCTGGGCCTCGCCTGCGACCTCCGGCGCACCCTCATGCGCTCCGCTTCGGCTGCCGTGCCTCGGCTGTTGGTCGGCTCTGCCTGGGCGGTAGGGGTTGCTTTAGGTTGCTTCGCCGCAGGGGCCGCCTGCGCGGGTTTTTGCTGGATTGAGGAGGTCAATGGCTCGCGGGCGAGCGCGGCGTCTACCTCCGCGCGCAGGGCGGGGTCTACTAGTTGGTCGCGCGCCTCATTCAGCCTTTGGAGCATATCGGTCGCGCTCTTATCACCCCATTGCGCCCGTGACTCGTACTCATCGAAGAGGCTGTCGTAGGCGTCTTCTATAGCGTCCACATCGGCGTCGCGGGGGACGTGTAAGACCTCATAGGGATTGAGTTCTGCCAAACTGCTCTCCTGATTTCTTAGCTAAGTCTTGGCGGGTTCTTCTAGCGAGAGCACCGCCATGAACGCTTCCTGGGGTATCTCCACGTTGCCCACCATCTTCATGCGTGCCTTGCCTTCCTTCTGCTTTTCCAGCAGCTTGCGCTTGCGGGTGATGTCGCCGCCGTAGCACTTGGCCAGCACGTTCTTGCGCATCGCGGAGATGGTCTCACGCGCCACGACCTTGCTGCCAATCGCCGCCTGGATGGGCACCTCGAATAGCTGGCGAGGGATTAGACGGCGCAACCTGTCTACAAGCTGGCGGCCCTGGTAGTGGGCCTTCTCGCGATGGGTGATGATGCTGAGCGCGTCCACGGGGGACCCGGCCACCAGGATGTCCAGCTTCACGAGATCGGCCTGCCTGTACTCGGCAAGCTGGTAATCGAGGGAGGCGTAACCCTGCGTGCGCGATTTTAGCTGGTCGTAGAAGTCTACTATCAACTCGCCAAGAGGCATCTCATAGACGAGCACGACGCGCTCTTCGTCCAGGTAGTCCATTTTCTTATATGAGCCGCGCCTGGCGGTGACGAGGTCCATGATGGGGCCGATGTAGCGCGTGGGCGTGACGATGCTTATCTCCATCCAGGGTTCTTCGATGCTGGCTATGCTGGCGGCCTGGGGCATATCTGCCGGGTTGTCAACCACCATCGCGGTGCCGTCGGTCTTTGTGACTTTGTACTCCACGTTGGGGGCGGTAACGAGCAGGGCGAGATTGTATTCGCGCTCAAGTCGCTCCCGGATTATTTCCATGTGCAGCAGGCCCAGGAAGCCGCAACGGAAGCCGAAGCCGAGCGCCATGCTTGTCTCCGGCTCGTATGCCAGCGAAGCGTCGTTCAGGTGAAGGCGCTCCAACGCCTGGCGCAAGTCGCCGTAGGTCTCGCTCTCAACAGGGTAGAGGCCCGCGAAGACCATCGGCTTGACTGCTTTGTAGCCCGGTAGCGGCGCGGCTGCCGGCCTGCGCGCGTTGGTGATAGTATCGCCCACCTGGCAATCGCGCACGATCTTCAGGCCGGTGGCGATGTAGCCCACTTCGCCCGTGGTCAATTGGCGCGTGGGGGTCATCTCCGGGGTGAACGCCCCAAGCTCTTGGGCTTCGGCTGTGACGTTGGTTGACATAACGGTGAGGTTCTCACTCGTTGCGACCTCTCCGTCCACCACGCGCACGTAGGCGATCACTCCCTTGTAGGCGTCGTAATGGCTGTCGAAGACCAGGGCGCGGAGGGCGTTGCCGGGGTTGCCGGAGGGCGGGGGGACGTGCTTGACGACGGCTTCAAGTATCTGCTTGACGCCCGTGCCTTCCTTCGCGGAGGCCATGATTACTTCCTCGCGTGGCAGGCCGATTACCTTCTGGATCTCGTCCGCGACCATGTCAGGCTGGGCTGCGGGGAGGTCAATCTTGTTGACGACCGGCACAATCGCCAGGTCGTGCTCAAGGGCAAGGTAGGTGTTCGCAAGCGTCTGGGCCTCTATACCCTGCGTGGAGTCCACCACCAGCAACGCGCCTTCGCAGGCCGCGAGCGACCGGCTAACTTCATAGGTGAAGTCGACGTGGCCGGGGGTGTCTATCAGGTTGAACTCGTAGGTCTCGCCGTCGTCCGCCTTGTAGGTCATACGCACGGCACGGGCTTTGATGGTGATACCCTTTTCGCGCTCAAGCGGCATGGAGTCCAGCACCTGCTCCACCATGTCGCGCTTGGAGACGGTGCCGGTGATTTCCAGCAGGCGGTCCGCAAGGGTAGACTTGCCGTGATCTATGTGGGCGATGATGCAGAAATTGCGTATCAGGCGTTGTTCGGGCATAACCTTAACGTATCTAACTTACGGGGTCATATTAAAGATGCGCTCGTGCGAGCGCAAATCACATCCAGTATAGGTTTGGCTGCCCTCTTTGTCAAGGTCGCAAACCGGACCCGTACGGCTGTGTCAAAGTTGCGCCTTCTGCTTGTACAGCGTAAGCGAAGAGAAGTTTTATTTTGTTTGCGTGCGAATAAAAGCGGC
>DASWMJ010000028.1:0-93841 GCA_036399775.1 Chloroflexia bacterium
GACCACTGACCACTGACCACTGACCACTGACCACTGACCACTGACCACTGACCACTGACCACTGACCACTGACCACTGACCACTGACCACTGACCACTGACCACTGACCACTCGTCCCTCACCGCGCAACGTTATCCAAGCCGTGATCGAACTCCTGGAACTTGATTTCGCCCAGGGGGTAGAGTATGCGCTCGCAGGTGGGGCACTTTACGAAGTCGGGGCTGGTGCGCGCTAACCGTAAGATATTGGCGGTCACGGCAACGTGGCAACCTCCGCACAGGCCACCCTTCACCGCTGCTACAGCTATGCCACCCTTGCCGCGCCGCAGCCGTTCGTATACCTGCAAGTCCTCCCAGGCGACTTCTTTCATGGCCCTCTGCCGCTTCACCTGTAGCACCTTCGCGTGGGACAGAAGCGTGTCCTTCTCCTCGGTCAGCCCCGCGAGGAATTGCTGCCACTCCTGGCTGATCGCGTCAAGCTCTCCCTGGCGCGCATTCCTGGCTTCCTCAGCTTCTTCCGCAGCCAGCATCGCCTCGATTACGCCGTCTTCCTGGTCCCGCAGCCGCCCCTTCAGGTGCTCGACCTCTTCCTGCGCCTTGCTAAGCTCCTTGGGGTTCTTGATGCTGCCATCGAACAGCCGCTTCTCCAGCATCTTGAGCCGAGTCGATGTATCCTCTGCTTCCCTCGACAGCTTCTTGAGCTGGGCCTGCTCTTCCGCCAGGCGGGAGGATGCTTCCTCCAACCCGGCCCGCGCGGCTACGAGCGCCGGGCTGTCGCCCATCAACTCGTCTATCTGCCGCATGCGGGTTACGCGGCTGTCGAGCGCGCTATCTATCTGTTGCAATTCAAAAAGCTGCGCGGTGCGGCTCATAAAAACGCCTCCATCCGCCCCATAAAGCGTGGTGCCAACGCAGTTAGCATAACAGATTGGTATGGCGCGCGCCAGGTAACCAGGGGTCAGGGGTCAGGGGTTAGGGGTCAGGGGTTAGGGGTCAGGGTTATGGGCGTTCCCAGCATCCAACGCCGGTCACCTAATCCCTGACCCCTGACCCCTGACCCCTGGTCCCTGACCCCTGAATCAGGTATAGTGTATTTGTGCCCTATACCTCTGTGGAGACTCTGAATGAGCCTGGCAAGTGAGCGCAGGCAGGTCGGTGGGACGAAAGCACCGGCTTGGGACAGATTTTCATTCCTGGGGCGGTTGAACTACAAGCGCCAGCTTTTCATCCTCTTACTGCCTTACCTGCTGGGCCTCTTTGGGCTGGTTATACTGCCCGCCCTCCTCTCTATTCCCTTTGCCTTCACCGACTACGACGCCCTCAGCCCGCCTGAGTGGGTCGGCCTTGCCAACTTCCAGAGGATGTTTCAGGATGTTTACTTCTGGAACGGCCTGCGCGCGTCTTTCATCTTCATCGCCATAGCTGTCCCTTTGCGCGTGCTGGGCGCGTTGCTCCTTGCCTTCCTCCTCCAGAGGTCAACCCGCGCAAACAAAGTCTACCGGAGCATAGTCTACCTGCCCACCATCGTGCCCGACGTGGCCTATGCCCTCCTCTGGCTCTACATCTTCAATCCTATATACGGCCCTCTAAACTGGGTCCTCGGCGCGCTCGGCATCTTCCCAGGCGCGTGGCTGCTCTTCCACTGGCCCGCCCAGTTCGCCGTCATCATAATGATGCTATTCCCCATCGGCGAAGGCTTCGTCCTGATGATGGCCGCCCTCCAGGATATACCGGGCGAGCTTAATGAGGCCGCCACAGCGGACGGCGCGACGGGCTGGCAGCGTTTCTGGCACATAACCATGCCCCTCCTGGCACCCGCCATGCTCCTGCTGCTATTCAGGGATACGGTGCTCAGCCTGCAATCCACTTTTGTGCCCAGCCTCATTACCACCGGCGGCGGCCCGTACTACGCCACCCAGTACCTGCCTATCTACATATGGCTCAACATCTCCGAATTTCAACGCTTCGGCTATGCCGCCGCTTTGACGTGGGTTATGTATGCTATCACGGCAGTCGTTATCTTATTGCAGTTCCTCATCGCCCGCCGTTGGAGAAACGCCTTGTATGAGTAGTGATGCCTTCTATAGCGAATCGGAGTATAAGCCGCGCCCACGTACCCAGCGAGAGGTGGATGAAGGCTTCAGCCGGTGGCAGCAAGACCTCTCTCGCGTGGCTCACCACGCGCTCACAATCGGCGCGGCGCTGCTCTTCGTTATCCCCCTTGTCTGGATGATAGGTGCCTCGCTCCGCAAGGTCGGCCTGCCTCCACCGTCACAACTCGAATGGATACCCAATCCTATCGTGCTGTCCAACTACTGGACCGTTGTCAGCGAGCTTATACCCTTCGGCAGCTACCTGCTCAACTCCCTCAAAGTGGCGGCGGTAGCCGTTCCCCTCACTATCGTGACCGCCAGTTGCGCCGGGTTCGCCATGTCCCAGATCGCCGCCCGCCCTCGCGCCTGGCTCGTAGTTATCTCACTGGCGACAATGATGGTGCCCGTCACTGCCCTGTGGACCACCCGCTTCCTCATTTACAAGTGGATAGGCGTGCTGGATACCCTCTGGGCGATCATCATACCCGCCATCATGGGCACTACTCCCTTCTATGTCCTCCTGTTCTACTGGACTTTCGCGCGCGTGCCCCAGGAAATCTACGAGTCGGCGCGTCTCGACGGCGCTGGGGCCTTCCGCATCTGGGCCATAATAGCCATGCCCCTCGCCCGCCCCGCGATCGTGGCTGTGGGGGTGCTCTCCTTCGTCTTTTACTGGAGCAACTTCATGGAGCCGTTGCTCTATCTGAACGATCAGGTAAACTATACTTTGCCGCTCGGCCTACAGGCCCTCAAGCAGATGCAGCCGACAAACTTTCCGCTTCTCATGGCAGGTGCCGTGCTGATAACCATTCCTGTGCTCGTTATGTTCGTCGTCGCGCAGAGGTACTTCTTGCAGGAAACACGCGGGGCGGGCTGGCTTGGACGTTGATCCTTTGCGGTAAATGTTCAGATTTAGGGTAAAAGAATGTTGCGGTAGGGGCGACCCGGTGGGTCGCCCTGTCTGGGTTACGTGCCAGGTTGGTACGCCATCCCCAACAGGGCGACCCACCGGGTCGCCCCTACAGTTACTCTGAACACTTACGAGGTAATTACTTCTATAATTACTACTGCAAATGCCACATGTACGCTATACTCTACTGAAATGACCGTGAGCTAGTTACTTCTACAATCGCCAAAGGAGAAAAGTGAAAATGCATAGACCAAAAAGGGCATGGATGGTTGTAATCATCTTAGTGGCGCTGAGCATGATTGCTTCGGCGTGCGGCCCGGCGACACCTGCCACGCCCACAACCGTAGCGCCTACCGCCACCACGCAGCCACCTGACCAGCCCACCGCCATGCCCGGAGAGCCGACCACGACGGCTGAGGTCATGCAGGGCAGCATGACCGGCAAGATAGACTTCCAGGTCTTCGGCGACCCGGCAGAGCTGGCAGCATTCCAGGCGGTGGTCGCGGGCTTCAAAGAGGCCCAGCCCAACGCTGAGGTGAACGTCATACATGTCCCCGCGCAGGGCGACCACATGACCAAGCTCTCGACGGCTTTCAGCGCGGGCAATCCCCCCGACGTGTTCATCATCAACTATCGCCGCTACGGCCAGCTTGCCTCGAAGGGAGTAATAGAGCCTGCCGGACCTCTCATGGCCGAGAGCGACACCATCAGCGAAGACCTCTACTACCCTGAGGCCCTCAACGCCTTCAAATACAAGGGAGTGTTGCAGTGCGTACCTCAGAACGTCTCCAACCTTGTCGTCTACTACAACAAAGACCTTTTCACCCAGGCCGGACTCGCCGCGCCCAAGGCTAACTGGACCTGGGACGACTTCCTGGCTGCGGCCAAAGCCTTGACGAAGGATACGAATGGGGATGGCAAGACTGACGTGTACGGCTTGGGCGTCGAGCCGCAAATCATCAGGGTTGCTCCTTTCGTCTGGTCGAACGGCGCGGAGATCGTTGACAATCCCGCCGCGCCCACCAGCTTTGCCCTCAGCAGCGGCCCGGCGAGAGAGGCCGTGCAATTCTTTATGGACCTCTCCCTTGTCCATAAGGTAGTGCCTACGGAGCCGGAAGCCAAATCGGAAGACAACGAAGCACGCTTCATGAACGGCAGGCTCGGCATGGTCTTGCAGAGCCGCGCCGCCACCCCCACCTTCCGAGAGATAGAGGGCTTCGAGTGGGACGTCGCTCCCCTGCCCATGAAGGCGCGGCCTGCTTCCATACTGCATAGCGACGCCTACTGCATCGCCAAAGCCACCAAGAACAAGGAACTGGCATGGGCATTTGTAGAGTATGCCCAGGGCGTGGACGGCCAGGAGCGCGCCGCCAGGTTGGGTCGCACCGTACCTTCCCTCAAGAGCGTGGCCCAATCCGACGTTTTCCTCAAGTCGTCCGAGCCGCCCGCGAGTAGCCAGGTCTTCCTGGATGCCGTACCTGTGATGAAGCTGATACCTGTCCTCTCGACGTGGCCTGAAATAGAAGGCATCGCAAACGAGGAGTTAGAGCGCGCCTTTTACGGCCTTGTGCCGGTGGACCAGGCTATCCAGAAAATCACCGATGACACGAAGGCGCTCTTCGCTGAGGGCGTAGCCGATAGGGACAAATAGCTTCTACTTCAGGAGGCACGTTCAAAAATAAGAAAATGGGCGGCGCAGCCGCCCATTTTCTTATTTTTGAACCAAAGATTTTTCGCTTGCCGGGCGTAAATCTTAAATTCGGGATGTTCCATGTTACTTATACACAACATCCCTTCCACCTATTGACAGCCACGCACGTTAGGTGTATAATACGAACATAAGTTCTATTAGTTCTTCGTGAGATTTAGCTGAGGTTTTGAGAGATTACTTTGGAGGAAAGCGAGATGTTTCTAGGATGGTTTGACGACACCCGCAAGAAGACCCCCACCGAGAAAATAGAAGAGGCCGTAGAACGCTACGTAGCCAAGTTCGGCAAGGCTCCCACCCTCTGCCTGGTCAATGCCGCCGACGTTGTCACATACGCTGGCCTCGAAGTGCGTGCAGCCCCCTACATAAGCCCCAACCACTTCTGGGTAGGCGAAGAAGAGCAACCCGCGCCAACTCCCCTTGCGGCGTAACGAGTACCGAGTTGTGAGTACCGAGTACCGAGTATTCAGTTATGATTGTTCGGGTAGAGGGAGGTCATCATGACAACGCTGGCGCACACTGAAACCGAGCTAGGACATTACGTTCAGGCAAACGGCCTGGACATCTACTACGAAGAGCATGGTCAGGGCAAGCCCCTGCTTTTGATCCACGGCGGTATCCTCACAGGCGACTCGTGGCAGCCGTATCTGGCGGGCATGGCTGAGCACTACCGCGTGATTACGCCTGACACCCGCGGTCATGGCCGGACCGCCAATCCAACGGGCAGCATGAGCTTTGAGTTGCTGGTGGAGGATATGGCGGCGCTGGTGCAGGCGCTCGATCTCCATAAGCCTCTGATCTACGGCTACAGTGATGGTGGACAGGTTGCGCTGGAGATTGGTATGCGCTATCCCGACCTGCCCCAGGCCCTCGTTGTCGGTGGTGCCCACCTTGAGCTTACCGAGGGTTCTCGCGAGTGGGTGCGCTCTATACTCGGTGATGAAGAGTCGCCGGACGTTGATATTGAGAAGTTCGAGCGCGAAAACTCAGACTTCGCTACAATGCTCCAACGGCTCCATGGGCCGGAAAACTGGAAGATGTTGTTGAAACAAATAAAGCCGATGTGGAACGCGCACCTGAACTACAGCCCGGACGATTTTGCCAGGATCGTGGCACCTACCCTGGTGGTGCTTGGCGACCGCGACGACTTTGTCCCCGTCGAAGATGCGGCAGCGATGTATCGCCTGCTACCCAATGCCGAGCTTGCAGTGGTTCCCGGTGCAGATCATACTGACCTCATATTCTCACGCGCGAAAATTGCAACCATCCAGCCCCTCATATTGGACTTTCTGCTGAGGCACAGCAACTCTTAGGACATTCCTCGGTACTCAGCACCCGGCACTTTCCGCTTGCCACGCCTCTACCACAATCCGCCCATCCTCTATCCTGGCAAGCTCCGGCGGCGTTTGCCCGGCGTAGCGGTCGGTGTTCGCGGGGAAGCGGCTGGTGATGCCTGCTATGCTCAACTGCACGGGCGACATCTGGAGGGCGCACACCACCGCCTCATCGTCTCCCCCGACCCCGGCCTGCACCAGCCCGCGCAACACCCCCCACACGACTACATCCCCGTCCGCCACGATCTCCGCGCCCGTCTCAACATCGCCCAGCACGCACACGTCGCCCTCATACTTCACCATCTGCCCAGGCTTGAGGTTGCAGCGCAAAAATAGCCCCGTTCCAACCTCTGCCATGCCTTCATCCGCCGTGCTGCTCCCTGCCGCAGACCCGCCTCGCCCCCGTAAACCCAGGCTCTGCCCGGCATCTCCCGCCGAGAAAGAGGGCGGGCGGCTCGTAACGCCGTAACCATCCGCCACCATCCTGCTCTGCGCCGACTGGCTCACGAACGTCTGTACCCGCATACCGTTGCGCGTCAGCATCCTGTAGAGCACGTCAAACTCCGGCCTGTCGATAACCCGCCGCCCCGAATTGATGATAACAGGCGCACCCTTGAAGAAGTTAGGCTGCGCGTTGATCCTCTCCACCAAAGCGGTAAGAATCTGCGAGAAAGGCACGTCATCGTCCAGTATGAAGAGCAGCCCCTCCCGGACTCCCTTGATAATAACGCTCTCCGATGTCTGCAACTCGACCCCTCCGGTGCGTGAAACGGACTCGTGAAACGTGAAACGTGATGCGTAAAACGTAAATAACCTCAGCGTCTCTGCGGTTCAATCCATATTATCTTAGCGAACTTTGTGCTCTTTGTGCCTTTGTGGTTCAATAATCACGTTTTACGTTTCACGAGTCTACTTGTCTACTTTGAAGTACGCCTTCAAGATCGCGTCCGTGACGGGCACGGCGAAGGTGGAGCCTTCGAGGCTTTCTTCGCCGCCTTCCAGGAGGACTACTACCGCTATCTCCGGCTTCTCATAGGGTGCGAAGGCGGTGAACCAGGCGTGGGAGCGCTTTATCTCTTTGCCGTTCTTTACGCCTATGTTCTCACCGTACTCTGCGGTGCCTGTCTTGCCCGCTACCTGGATGCTCGTCAGCGTTATGCGGTTGGCTGCCGTGCCCCACCGCTTATCCGCCACCACCTGCCGCATGCCTTCGCGCACAATCGCCAGGTTCTCAGGCGACACCGGCACCTGGCCTATGACCTTGGGCTGGTAGTCTTGCACGATCTTGCCGGACGGGTCGGTGACATTCAGCACCAGTTGCGGCTGGTAGAGCGTGCCGCCATTAGCCACAGCCGCCGTGACGTTCGCCAACTGTAGCGGCGTCAGGAGGTTGTACCCCTGGCCGATTGCCGTCACCAGCGTATCACCCATTGACCACTTGTTCGTGGGGTCAACCGATACCTTCCAATCGGGGTCAGGGGCCAACCCCGGCACTTCACCCGGCAGGTCTATCCCCGTCTTGCTACCCAACCCGAACGCCCTTGCGTATGTATTCAGCTTCTGGATGCCGAGGCCGTTGAACTCTATCGGCTTCCTATCGCCCGGCTTGTAGTAGCGCGTCCAGATAATCTCGTCCCTGCCGTCGGGGTGGTGTATTACGCGGTCTTCCTGTTTCGGTCCCGATACGATGTAGAAGAATACGTCGCTCGAAACGGTCAGCGCCTTCACGACGTTGACCACCCCATGCCCCTGCGCCTTCCAGTCGCGGAAGGGGTTCCTGGTATTCTCATTCCACGTATAGGGCACCTCGATATAGCCTGGGCAGAGGAATTGCGTATCCTTCTGGACGACCCCCTCTTGCAGGGCCGCCGCCGCCGTTATCATCTTATACGTCGAGCCGGGAGGGTACGCGCCCCCGATAGACCTGTTGAACATCGGCTTCGATGGGTCGGTGTTGAGCCGGTCGAAGTCTATCTGTGAGATGCCGTTCGAGAAGAGGTTGTTATCATACGAAGGCAGCGACACCAACGACAGCACCTGCCCGTTGTCCACGCGCATCACCACCGCCACTCCCGCCTTCACCTTAGCCTTGTTGATGCCATCCTGTAGGGCCGCCGTTACCGACTTCTGCAACTCCGCGTCGAGCGTCAACGATACGCTGTTGCCGGTGATGGGCGCTTGCGAAGCAATCGTGGAGACGATGCGCTCCTTCGAGTCGACAAGCACCTGCTCGGCCCCCTTGCTGCCCCTCAACACTTCTTCCAGCCACGCTTCCATGCCGGTCTGCCCTATCTTGTCGTCCGGCTCGTAGAGGTCCTTTTCTTTCTCATAATCCTCGCGGTTGATGGGGCCGACGTAGCCCAGGATATGCGAGAATAGCGGCCCGTCCACGTACTGGCGCACCGGCTCAGGCACGATGCTGACTCCCGGCAGGGCGCTGTGCTCGGTCTCCACCCGCAGCATGGTGTTGTAGTCGAACCCACGCTTCACGACCACAGGCTTGAGGCAGTTGTCGAACCGCGTGAGGAAGTTGAACTGCAATTCGTTGAACACCATCACGCCGGGCAAGTTCTCTAGCTCGGCCCGCACCGCTTTGCCCACCTCCGGCGCGACATCCTTCCTGATGGGGAAGAGATAATCGCTCGAAGGGTAGTTCTTCTTCGTGTCGAATATCGGGCCGCGCAGCGTATCGGCCTGCACTTGCAGTAGCACCGACAGCCTGTTCGCCACTTCTCCCGCCTTCTCTTCAGGGAGATACTTGGGCTGCAAAGCAATAACGTCGGAGACGGCCACCATTGGGGCGACGCCATCCTTTGGAGTAATGAGCGTCTGCACAAGGTCCGTAAAGACCTGCGACTCCTGGACTTGGAACTCCAACCCGCCCGCCGCACAGTTCATGTCGGGCACGTCTGCCGCCGTTACTGCCACCGAGTAAGAGGGGTTGTTGAGCACAAGGCGCTGGCCGTTGCGGTCGTAGATTACACCCCGCGTGGGCTTCGTGCTGACTATGCGCTCGCGGTTGACCTGCGCCAGGGCCGCGTAGCTGTTCCCCTCCAAGATCTGCATGTGGAAGAGCTTGCCGCCCAGCAGCAAGAATATGACGGCCATCGCCACATACATCGTCATGTAGGACCGTTTGTTCGTCTGCTCTACCATTCTACTCTCACTCTGCGTCCAACCCTTTCACTGAGCCACAGCATCGCGCTGTAGGCTACCGGCATCAATATCGCGTTCAAAAGCGCCCCCGGCAGCGCCACCCTGAGCATGTTGTCCACGAAGGCCACCTCGTGGTGCCCCAGCGCGAACAGCAGCCCCATAGTCATCAGGTAATAAAAGATAGTGGCCGCGAAGACCGTGACCAGGGGCACGAAGATCAGGTTGTGGAAGGGGTTTGCCTGCCCCAGGCTGGCGAGTAGCGCGATCAGGAGCAGTATCAGCGCGTTGCTGCCGAGCGGGTAGATGGGGCCGTTCATCAGGTCGAGCATTATGCCGCCCACGAACGCCCACATCGTCGCGTCGTAAAGGCTCTCGGCCAGGCACACCGCCACCACGAGGAGCACCACGAAGTGCGGCCTGGCCGACACCGGAAGCGACTGCGGCAATACCACAGCCTGCACCAGGCTAGCTATAAAGAGGAATATCGCGCCTATGTATACCATGTCAGGGGTCAGGGGTCAGGGGTCAGGAATCGTGTCGTAGCAAGGCTACTGATCCCTGACCCCTGATCCCTCATTTTTGCGCTCCACTCGTAATCACCAGCACACCCTCAAGGGAGTTTAGCTCTACCAGAGGGTATGCCTCGGCTTCTTTATCGGTCTGTACGTCGTTCTGCCGGACGTTGAGTATCTGCCCGGCTATCAAGCCCTTTGGGAAGTCGCCGCCTATGCCCGACGTGAGCAATATGTCGCCTTCTATCACGTCGGCGTCCCTGGGTATGCGGCGCATCAGCAGCCGCCCGCCCGTCTGCCACTTGCCTTCCAGCACGCCGGGCGTCTGCGTGCGCTGGGTCGTCACGCCTATGGACGACTCCACGTCCGTAATCTTCAGCACCGTTGCACGGTCGGCTTTGACCTCCGTCACCAGCCCCACAAGGATACCGCCGGGGCTTACCACCGCCATACCGGGGGCTATGCCGGAATTGCTGCCTTTGTCTATGGTCAGCATCTCCTTCAGGCCGGTGGGGTCGCCTCCTATATTGTTGGCGAGCACCCCTCTTATCTCAGGCCGCTCAGCCTGGAACTTCAGCATCTTCCGGAACTGCTCGTTCTCGCGCTTCAGCTCCTGTAGCTGCGCGTTCTCCGCGGTCACCGACTCGAACGCCGCTCGTAGCTTTGCGTTCTCTTCCTCCAGGTTCTTCGCCCGGCTGATAGCATCAATCCAGCTACCTATGCCGGAGGTTGCGTCCGATGCCGCCTGCTGTATAGGCGTCAGCACCTGCCCCGCCACGCTCTCTACAGGCTGCAAATACCGCCCCTGGCTCAGAAAGATCAGCGCCAGGCTAACAAGCACCAGCGCCACCAGCAGGTAGAGCGTCCGCGTCCAGGAAAGAGATCGGTCCTTCTGCTTCATAGCACCAGCCTACGTAGTGCGTATTGCGTAGTACGTATTCCGTAATATCTCAGACCGCTATCAGCTATCCTTGATACCAATACGCAATACGTACTACGTAATACGAATCACGCATTAACAATCACAGCACGCCGGTTCTGCGCGCTCGACTTGAGGATGCGGTCGTATTGCTCCAGCGATTCTACTATGCGCCCGGCACCGCGTACCACGCACGTCAGCGGGTCCTCAGCGATGTTCACGGGCATCTTCGTCTCGATGTTGATGCGCCTGTCGAGGCCCTTCAGGAGCGCGCCGCCGCCCGCCAGGGTGATACCGTGCTGCATGATGTCGGCTACGAGTTCGGGGGGCGTCTCTTCCAGCGCGGTCCTCACGACCTCTATGATCTCGGAGACCGGCTGGGTGATAGCATCACGCAATTCGACGCTGCTCACTTCAACCGCCTTCGGCAGACCGGTAATCACGTCGCGCCCGCGCAGAGTGACTGACATCTCCTCGTCAAGAGGGTAGGCCGACCCCGCCGCTATCTTAGCAGCTTCCGCCATGCGCTCGCCTATATGAAGGTTGTGCTCGCGCCGGGCGTACTGGATGATAGACTCGTCTATCTCGTCGCCCGCCGTGCGTATCGAGTGGTTGATGACGATGCCGCCCAGCGATATGACGGCAACCTCGGTCGTGCCGCCGCCTATGTCAATGATCATCGAGCCGATTGGCTCCTGCACCGGCAGCCCCGCCCCGATAGCCGCAGCCATTGGCTCCTCTATCGGGTAAGCCTCCCGCGCACCCGCGTTGATGGCCGCGTCATGCGCCGCCCGGCGTTCCACCTCGGTCACTCCCGACGGTATGCCGATAACCACACGCGGCTTGGGCGACATGAGGCCCTGCGAATGCACTTTGCGAATAAAGTGCTTCAGCATGGTCTCGACCATATCGAAGTCGGCGATTACCCCATCCTTGAGTGGGCGGATAGCTACGATGTAGCCCGGGGTCTTGCCCACCATCGCCTTGGCTTCCGCGCCCACTGCATAAGGCTTGCGCGTTCGCTTGTCTATAGCAACAACAGAAGGCTCGGACACCACGATGCCCTTGCCCCTGACGTGTACCAAAGTATTCGCCGTTCCCAGGTCTATACCCAGGTCGCGGCTGAAAAGGCCGAACAAAGCGTTCAAAGGGCCTATCATCAGTGATACTATCTCCTCTGGCAAGCCCGTGAGCCTACCCCTAATAAATCACTTCACAGACGAAAGCAGCGGCGAATCAAGTCCGATGCGAGGCCCCTGCTACTCTAAAAGTAGCTAAATCCCCACATTGCATAATTCAGTATGCGCGCCACTACCCAATTAATTCATAATTGAATAATTACAGTCTGAAGACTGCCATACGGATTATAGGTTAGCTTGCAAGCATATGTCAAGCTACAAGCCCTATTCTGCCTCAAACGGCTTCTTATACCTCTGTCTGATACCCATATGAAGATCGGGGTCAGAGGTTAGGGATCAGGGATCGGGTGCGGCTGTGTCAGGTCAGGCCTACTGCCCGTATACGGCAAGCGACGAGAAGTTCTCTTTTGTCTTTGAGTGAAAAATGGGCCGCGAAGCCGCCCATTTTTCACTCAAAGATAATTTCTTTCTTGTAGAAGTAAGGGTTGTGGGCACGAAGGAGCTATGGCATAATATACGCCCGGAGGTTGAAGTTATGGATAAGGCACCCTATCGCACGCTCATCCCTTTATTCGAGGAGCTACGCGGCCCTCGCGTTACCATCCGCGCCTACCGCGAAGCCGACGCCCAGGATCTGTTTGACGCCGTCGCCGAGTCGCGCGACCACTTGCGCCCCTGGTTGCCCTTCGCCGACAACCACCAGACCATCGAGGAGAGCCTCGACTGGATCATCCAGCAGCAGGCCGCGTGGCTCCTGCGTAAGAATATGAACATGGCTGTTTGTGAGAATGATTCCCCTGGCCGCTACCTGGGCGGCGTCGGCCTCCACCCGCACGATTGGGACGTTGGTCACTTCGAGATCGGCTACTGGCTCCGCAAGTCCGCCGAAGGACATGGCTACATGGCCGAAGCGGTCAGCCTCCTCACCAACTACGCCCTGAACGACCTCAAAGCCAACCGCGTAGAAATACTATGCGATGCGCTCAACACCCGCAGCGCAGCCGTAGCGAGGCGGCTAGGATTCGTACACGAAGGCACTTTGCGCAACGACAGCCTGCAACATGGCGGCGGTGGCATACGCAGCACCCACGTATTCTCCCGCATCCCCTCCGACCCCGTCTAGCCCTGCTCGCCCCGATTTGTTGAGGCGTATACTGTCTCTTTTGATCCAGGGCAAATGCATCTAAATGAGAGTGGGGAACGAAACCGCCAAGACGCCAAGAGCGCCAAGATACCGCCAAGTATTTAGGGAGTCGTGTTCAAAAGGTTACCCCACTCCTACGGCATACATACAACAATAGCTTGGCGGGTGCTTGGCGCTCTTGGCGTCTTGGCGGTTTCGTTTCGTATTTGCTGCCACTGAATGTGACCCCTAACTACTGGCATCCTACCCCAAACTCGCGTATAATCACCCGTACTCCAAACTCAGCTTAGGAGGCTCTCCCCATGCCAGGCGCGACTACGGCTCAACTCAACCGCAATACGCCGCTTTTTGATTGGTATTTGATGCCGGAGGCTTATTCAGCCCCGCTTGTTTACGATGCCCTGGAGGAGTTTGCGGTCCCACCGGGGGGTACGGTTCTCGACCCGTTCTGTGGGACCGGCACTACTCTGCTTGCCGCCCGCATGAAAGGCCGCAACGCCCTGGGCATAGAGGTAAACCCTTTCCTATGCTTTGCCTCCCGCGTCAAGAATCGCTCCGATTTCGACCTGCCTGACCTGCAAATGGAAAGTCAAACGTTGGTACAGGCCGCCCGTACCCGCCTGGCAGAGTTGGACTGCGACATATCCCCTCAGCTTGCCGATAAGCTGCCCGACATGCCCCGCCTCGAAAGGTGGATAGCCCGCCGCGTAGCCTACAAGGTGCTTGCTCTCAAGGAGTGCATAGAGGAATACGTCAGCCCTCAGAATCGCGATCTGCATATGCTGGCGCTCGCTTCTATCCTGCGGGGTGCCAGCAACATGAAGCTCTCTCCTCACGCCTTCGGGTCACGCGAAGTGAAGCACGATGCGCCTGTAATGCTTCTATTCGAGGCGAAGCTACGCAAGATGCTCGCCGATATAGAGTGGCTAGCAAGCCAGGATGGTCTCGGACACGCCGATACGCTTCAAGGCGATATTAGAGCAGCCCGCGGCTTGCAGTACCCACTCTTACCGGCGGACCTGGCGATAGGTTCCCCTCCCTACCTGAACAACCTCGATTACACCATGCAGACCCGCCTGGAGCTTTTCTTCCTCGGCTTCACGCACGATATGGAAGAACTCAAGCAGCTCCGCAAGCGCATGATGATCTGTGACGCCAAAGCGACCTACAAGGACATAGAAGATTGGCGGCGCGTAGAAGAGGTGCCGTCAATCAGGGCTGTCGCCAACGCGATTGATGAGAAGCTAGGCGACCGGGGCTGGGGTTGGGACTACGCTCGTATGACCCGCCAGTATTTCGGCGGCCTCTTCCGCGCCCTCGAATCAATACGCACCATGCTTGCGCCACGAGCCAAATTGGTATTCATCCTGGGCGAATCGGCCCACGCAGGCGTGCTAGTGCCCGTCCCCCACCTCACCGCCGAGCTTGCCCGCATAGCAGGGTACCGCCACACTGAAGTCCGCCCCCTTCGCTCCCGCCGCTCCTCCTCCCACAGCTTCAGCCTGGAAGAGAGTGCGGTCGTTCTAAGCACGTAAAACGTGTTGCGTATTGCGTAGTACGTATTGCGTAAACCTTAAACCTAAACCTTAGCGAACTTTGTGCTCTTTGTGGCTTTGTGGTTCCGTAATTACGCAATACGTACTACGCAATACGTCTCAGTGTACCTTCTCACCTGCCTGCTCTAGCAAGTCGCGTAGCTGCCGGGCGGTATTGATGGCCGCGCCTCTGTAGTGATTGTTAGTGAATATGAAGGTTTGCTGGGCAGTATTCTCCAGCTTGTCTATCTTAGGCACCCACTCCTCAAGCTCTTCGGGCTTGTACTCGTAACTGTATCGCTCGAAAGCCTGGTCGTGGTGCCACCACTTCTTCGCGTTCCTCCCATGAAAGCGCACGTAGGCTATAGGCGTGGTAGCCACCGCGATAGGAGGTATCAGCCCCCTCATGCGCGGCTCATCCACGCAGCAGTAACCCAGGTTGTTCTTCCTCAGCAGTTGCATGGTCTCGTCCGTCACCCAGGTCGAGTTGCGGAACTCCACCACTACGGGCAGATCGCCCATGCGCTCCCGGAATGTCTCCAGATAGTCCTGGTTCTCTCGCGTTGGCTTGAACGAGCTAGGGAACTGCGCCAGCACCGCCCCAAACTTCCCCTCGTCCATCAATGGTTGTAGCGCCTGCCTGAACGCCCTGAAGTTCTCAGGCGTGGCACCACCACCCTCGTCCTCCTCGTCCCGTTCGTGCGTAAGCTCCTTGCTCGCCTTGACCGTAAACACAAAGTCGTCAGGCACCTTCTTAGCCATCGCCGCCAGGGTCCGCGCCGAGGGCATCCTGTAGTACGTGTAGTTTATCTCGGTAGCCTTGAACTCCCGCGCATAAAAATCAAGCATCTCGTTGCTCTTGATATTCTCCGGGTAGTAAGGTCCCTTCCAATCGTCGTAGCTGTACCCGCTCGTGCCGATGTGTATCATTGCTCCCTCCCACCACTCGTGGTATCATATGAAAGCACCCCCTCATGCAGTGAGAGGCGTACCCTACCCCTCAGAAAGAGCCAATTCCATGCCACAGATTATCATCGCGGGCCTCGGACCCGGAGCCTGGGAGCAAGTCACCCTCGAAGTCAAGACCCTCCTCGACGCCGCCACCACCATCTACCTGCGCACCAGCACTCACCCCACCGCCAACCACCTGCCCGCCCACCTGGATGTCCGCACCTTCGACTACCTCTACGAGCGTGAAGAGCAGTTCGAGCGCATCTACCAACAAATAGCCGACGAGCTAATCTCCCTGGCTTCCTCTGGCACCTCCGTCCCCATCATCTACTGCGTACCCGGCCACCCCGCCGTAGGCGAAGCCTCGGTCCGCCACCTGCGCTCCCTGGCCTCAGAGGCGGGCATAACTCTCAAGCTGGTAGCCGGCCTCTCCTTCATCGAGCCTGTCTGCACCGCGCTCGGCATTGACCCCCTCGAACGCGGCCTGCAAATAGTAGACGGCACAGACCTGGCAGGCTACGGAACGCATATAGCTGGCAATCTAAAATCTAAAATCGAAAGTCCAAAATCCGAAGAGCCTTTCCTCTTCAGCCCTTACTCTCTCCCCGTAGCGCCTGATTCCTTCCCCGCCGTTGCCGGTCTCTCACCCATGTACCCTGTGCTTCTCTGCCAGGTGTACAACGACCGCGTTGCCTCGGCATGCAAGCTTATACTCATGGAGCGTTACCCTGACGAGCATCCTGTCATGGTGGTCCTCAACGCGGGCGTGCCGGACCAGGAGCAAGTTATACATACCACCCTGGCCGAGCTAGACCACAATCACGGCATCAACCACCTGGCGTGCGTCTACCTGCCTCCCCTTGAGCCGCTCGCACTCCCGCGCGAGTTCGCCTCGCTGGTCTACGTCATGGGCCGCCTGCGCGGGCCGGGGGGCTGCCCCTGGGATCGCGAGCAGACCCACGACTCTATCAAGCACCATCTTTTGGAAGAGGCTTACGAGACGGTTGACGCTATGGACGCTGGCGATCCCGACCTGCTGGCCGAAGAGCTAGGCGATCTGCTCTTACAGGTCGTCTTTCACTCTCAGCTTGCCGTCTCAGCCGAAGAGTTTACCCTGGCCGACGTGGTGGGCCATATCGTCTCAAAGCTGGTGCGCCGCCACCCACACGTCTTCGGGGACGTAGAGGTTACGGGCGCGGAGCACGTCATACGCAACTGGGAAGTCATCAAGGCCGGAGAGCGCGAAGCGAAGGCCAAAGCGGGCCGCAAGTTCGAGGCAGCCCAGGCGACGGAACAGGGTCTTGAGGGCACGGGCCTGCTCCTCAGCGTGCCCCGCGCTATGCCCGCCCTTGAGCGCGCCCAGCAGCTTCAGGTCAGGGCTGCCCGCGTCGGCTTCGACTGGTCCGACATTACGGATGTCTTCGAGAAGGTACGCGAGGAGGTCAGCGAGCTACAGGCAGAGGAAAATATAGACCGCCGCACCGACGAGCTAGGCGACCTCATCTTTGCCCTGGTGAACCTGGGACGCTGGATGGGTATCAACCCTGAGGAGGCACTGCGCCGCGCCAACGACAAGTTCCTGCGCCGCTTCACCGATATGGAGGCCGCTATCGTTGAACGCGGGGGCAAGCTGCGCGGCATGAGCATCGAGGAAATGGACAGGGTGTGGGAGGAGGTAAAGCGTGACAAAGCCGCACCATAGGTACGTCGCCTCCCGCCCCCTTCCCGCCTCCAACCTGGGCAGGCTCGGTCCCCGGCGCTGGGCTTTCCACAGGCCCGTTCACCGTCGCAGCACCGCAGGCACCCTCTTGCGCAGGCTGGTATTCCTTAGCCTGGCGCTACTCGGTCTGGGCGCAATCTCTCTACTAACCTACAAGCTCTGGGTAGATACGCAGACCAACAAACTCATCTACGAGCATAACGACTCCACCCTCCCCCACAATCACGTGGCCCTGGTGCTGGGCGCGGGTCTCAACCGCGCGGGCGGCCCTTCTGCTATGCTCTACGACCGTGTAGCTACCGCCGCCGATCTGTACGACGTTGGCAAAGTGGATAAGCTGCTCATGACGGGCGACAACAGCACGGTCAACTACAACGAAGTGGAGGTCATGCGCCAGACCGCCTTCGAGATCGGCGTGCCTTACGAAGACATCATCCTGGATTACGCAGGCTTCAACACCTGGGATAGCTGCTACCGCGCCCGCGAGGTCTTCAGCCTTGCGAGCGTCACCATCGTCACCCAGCGCTTCCACCTGCCCCGCGCCCTGCACACCTGCAACCACCTCGGCGTCGCGTCTGTGGGCGTCTCAGCCGACCGCCAGCCCTACCCCACCTTCAGCAACGAGATTCGCGAATGGCCCGCCCTCGCAGGCACCGCCCTCCGTATCCTCCTCAACGACCAGCCCCGCTTCTTAGGCCCCAAAGTGGATGTGGACGAGGTGCCACAGCAATAAAGGGGTTAGGGGTTAGAAACTGCTTTTATTGTAGAAAGGTCCTTTGCCACTTTCGCCTACAACTCCCATCAGTCGTTTTGTTTTCACCCGATGTATAATGTCCAAAGGGGAATATTATCATGGCAAAAACAGAACACGATCTGCGATCCGTCAAATCCTCCGGGAATGGCTCAGTATCATCGGCAGATATTCAGGGCGACGTGAGGCACTTTCTTGAGCGCCAGGCATTCCTTGTGCCAATACTGAATGAGGCCCTGCTACAAATAGCAGAATACTTCCCACAGGCACAGGTCGTGTTGGACCTTTCATCCGATGCGGAGGGAAGCCCGTCGGACGAGCAATTATTGTTGCTTATCGGCACCAACCTTTCCTCCGATGTCGCGCTTGTGCAGCTAAAATGTTTCGATAGAGACTGGTGGCTGGACAAAGTTGACCAGGCACAAGGCAAGCTTATTATCAATGTTGAACTCCGATGAGCTTCGATTGGTCGGAATACTTTAGGCTTGCATTTGAGCTAGACATCCAGGCAAGGTCGGAAACGAATCCCCAGACCCAGGAAGCGAAATGGCGCTCCGCTATAAGCCGCGCATACTACGCGGCATGGTGCAGCGCCAGGAACAAGTTACGCGACGAACAGGCGGCAGATGCAGCTTGCCTTCAGAACCACGGTTGCGTGATACGGAAATTCCAGGAAAGCTCAGACACTAATCGCAGACAAATAGGCGTTACACTTGGCCGCATGATGGACAACCGCCGCCGGGCTGATTACCACGACAGCGTGGCACGGCTGGCGGATATGAGCAACATGCAAATTCTGCTGGCGCAGGATGTCATTCTTGAGATAGATAAGCTGGTTTCTACTTAACCTTCCACATCACCACATTCCGAAACTCCGCGCTCCCCGTCCCCCTGGCAGCCAGCTTCACCATTACACTAGCCGTACCCTCCGGCAGGGTGAGCGCGAACATCCCCCGGTTCCAATCGCTGCTTGGGTCGCAAGGGTGCCCGTAGCTCGTGGGGAAGGCGTTCAATTCGGCCCCATCCGCCCTGTAAGCATACACATGCACGCTCTGGCGGCCCGTCAGTTCGGGGTTGCGGTACTCAAACTTGAAGATGTAACGCTCTCCGGCAGCTACCTGCTTCGTGTTCCATATCGCTGTTGCCTCGGTCCCGCCGGGTGCGAGCACAAATGCTTCGTCCTCGGCTCTCGTAGTTACCCCCTGCGAGAGGGACCACTTCTGCTCCCCAGCCGCGCTCCCCTGCGGAAGCACATTTTCTCCCGGCTGCACGACTCCCGACCATACGTCTATCAATTCAACCGCAGGCACCAACTCCGGGTGCCACTTGCTGCTCCACCGCAGGATGTCCGAGGCTTGGGCGAGTGGCGTCCCTCGCGTCGAGGCACGTCGGAAGAAGATGTACTCTGTAAAGCGCTTTATCTCGAAATCACCCTCCCGCAAATTGGGCGCGATAGGGTCGTCGTCTGCGACGGCAGCCCATACATCCCCTTCGCTCTTCTCGATACGAGCTATCGCCAGGTCTTCGAGTTTTACGCCGTCAACGTGGGCGATGGTTGAGTTGAATCGCCAGAAATAGTACCTCAGCCCCCAGTTGAGAGATGGGCTGTGCTGCCCGATGCCTATTACGACCGAGTCGGGCGGGCTGGTAGCCGTTAGATATTGGGCCGCGCCCCTGAAGTCGCTCTTGGGCCAGCTGTATGATTGCGCGAGCGCGGGTACAAACTCTACAAGCAGCAGGAGCAGCGCGGCCCCGAAGACTACTCTCTTGACGGGCAGCCATATGCTCGCCCGCCCCGGCATCACACGCGCCACGACGCGGCCTGCGGCTGCCACCAACCCGTCGGCTCCCCATGCCGCGAGCAGCAAGACCGCAGGGTGCAAGAAGACAAAATAGCGCGGCCACACCGTAACGATTGCCCCTTGCAGCCGCAGCCAGAACGCCGCGAGCGGCAGCCCGGCCCAAAGCAGTATCAGTGTCCCTTCCGTCCACCCCCCTCCCGCCATCCTTACGCCTACCGTAACGACGCCTATGCCCACCAGCGCCAGGATTAGTCCACTGACGTCCCAATAGTCCAGGATGGGCTTGACCTCGGTGAGCGTGGCCGCATAATCGGCCTCGAACCTACCGAAGCCGAAGCGGCCCCTGCCCAGGAAGGCGCCCAGGTACGGCAGCCACGGCATGTAGCCAAGCCCTACCACCCCCAACGATGTCGCGGCCAGACCTATCTTCAAGGCAACCTGGCGCATGCCCTCACGGCCCTCCGCACCCGGTTGCCGCCTGCCCCGTCTCAGGCTCGCTACTAACTCGACCGCCAGCACCAGCCCAATAAAAGCCAGCGCCGATGCCGTAGTCCCGAGCGCGAGGTAATGCGTATAAAGGCTAACCACCGTGCAGAGCGCGAACCACAGCCAGTCAAGCTTGCGTCCCTGCACGGCGGCTCGGTAAGCAAAGAGCATTTGGAGCGTAGCCAGGAGCAGCAGTATCGTATATGGCCGCGCCTCCTGGCCGTACCACACCTCGCGGGGCGAGATCGCCATCAGCACAGCAGCTACCAGCCCCACCCGCACGCCACCCAACTTGCTACCTAGAAGATAGATGGCAAAGACGCTCAGCCCACCGGCGATAGCCGCAGGCAGGCGCACCAGCCATTCATTACTTCCAAACACCCGCAGCAGCCACGTGATGACGTTCATCAGGGGCATCACGTCAGGATAAGCGTGGGTGTAGTTGAAGGCTTCTTCAAGGGTAGAGAAGCGCGCTACGTGCGCCTGCGTGACCTCGTCTTCCCAGAAGCTCCGCGCATCCAGGTTATACAGGCGCGCGGCAAGCCCCACCAGCATAATCGCCAGCGCGAGCCATATGGGTGAGAGCGATTTTAGAGTAGCGCGGCGTTCTGCCACAGCTAGATCGCTTTTTTCGGCGACGGGAAGTTCCTCAATAACAGATTTCTGCGCGACCATGCTCCGTTGCTATGCTTCCGCGCTACGAGTTTCCGGTACCACAATGTCATCTTCCAACACAGTCTGGAGCCACATACGTTGTGCGTCACTTATCATCTCCCCGGCTCCCTGTGCACCCTGGCAAATCAGGAATGGAAATGAACCATCCTCGTCCGGAAGCATTTCGATGTGGTATGGTAGCGCCTTAAGTCGCTCAAGCTCATTCTCGCTGTGCAACTTATCGTCCCTCAGTTTCCAGCAAGCATCGTTCCCGCCTGCAACTCATTGCCGGTAAGGCCATGAAACACTCTATAGGCAGCAGGATAAACGTGCTCAACCCCATCCATATCGTAGATAGTGAAAGTACCTTTATAGGTCACATAGATCACAGGCTCGTCTGCCGGCCAGCTATCCCAGGATGGATCATTATTCAATAGCTTCTTCAACTCACCCATAGTTATGAATTGCACCCTTGTCACCTGCATATTACTCTTAGTCGCGTCTGTTTCACTGATATTCAACGGGTTGTTGGCTAAGTATTCCGATACCCTGGCTTCATCAAGCGGCGGCGTAATAGCGGGTACCCCCTCAGGGGGATGCTGCGGCAAATCTCTAATTTGCTCGGCAATCGCTTTGTCGGGGGCGATATCTTGTACAGCTACTACGGTTTGGGACGCGCCTGCATAGCCCCCTTGATTGCCTGCAAACATATTTGTTGCGTGGCCCTTGCCAGGTAGTTGGGCGATACTTATCAGAAGTAGCTCTCCGATACAAAGAGCGCCAATCGCGGCAAATTTGCTTATCTTGACAAATGATTTATGAGGCTTATTCATTGGGCATCTCCCCTTCGTCCCTTATAACTTACCTTCACACCTGGGTAGATGTCAATAATATCGTCATACGACCGCCGCCTCAACAACCTCGAAGCGCCGCGCTCCCACATCAATTCGCGCTCGGCAGCCCACTGGCAACGTAAACTGGGGCGCGGTGTGCCCGAAGTCCATATCCATCACAACGGGGAAATCGTATTGCCTTGTGCGCTCCAACACTATTTCGCGCAACTGCTCTTTTTCTTCATCACTGTAATACATCGGCCTGCCGACCAACAGCCCGCCTAGTCTCTCAAGCACGCCCATGTTCTCATAGTCCATTAGCATACCATCTACGCGCGCCGGGGGCGGCTTATCCTCCGACGTCTCAAAGAAGAAGATAGCGCCGCGCCAGTCCTCCATATCCGGCCAGAATCGCGTTCCCCTCAGGTGCTCCAGCGACTCCAGGCACCCGCCTATCAGCGTTCCTTCCACCACAGCCTGACCGCCCCCCTTCAACCACGTCCAACCCGATGCGGCCCGCATTTCGCGCGGCCTCTCAAGGTCCTTCTTTGCCTCCCAATCGAGGAACTCTTCAGTCCACCAGGGCGATTCCTCTATCACACCTGCTTGCGCTTCGCACAGCAGCTTCATCATGCGTTCTTGCGTATAGCCAAACATCGCCGGATACTCCGCGAAGTCGGTCAGCAGCGCAGGCCCATTGAACGTCACCAACCCCGTCGCTTTCCATATAGCGACGTTGAGCACCGTAATATCTGAGTACCCCATAAATATCTTCGGGTTAGCACGAATGAGGTCGAAATCGAGCAACGGCAACAGATGGCACGAATGGTCCCCACCTACGGCTGCTACGATCGCCTTCACCTCAGGGTCACGGAACATCTCATGTATATCCGACACCCGATGCTCCGCCGTATCCGAGACAAATCCGTTGCTGTTCAGGGCATGGGCACCCATCTTAACCCTGAATCCCAACGCCTCCAGCTGCTTGACACCCATCTCTACACGGTGCGGGAAGATGCCCGCCCCACCCCAGGACGGGCTGACTATACCGACTGTGTCTCCCGGTTGTAGTCTCCTGGCTTTCGTACTTATTTCCTTTCCAACGCCGCCACAAGCACCTGCCGTGCTATAGGCAGGGCCACCCGCGTGCCCTCCCCGCCGTCTTCCACCATCGCGGCGATAGCGTACTGAGGCTTGTTGGGGTCTTTCCCCGCGAAACCGATAAACCACGAATGAGACGTGCCCCTACCCGTCTCCGCCGTGCCCGTTTTGCCTCCCACCGTCGCCCCAGGTATGGCGGCTTCCTTCGCCCAACCCGACTGTATCGACGTAATCATCACCTGCTTGAGCGCGTCGTTGGTCTGCACGCTCACCACCTGCTGTAAGGGGTGCGGCTCGAACCGCCAGATGGCAGCGCCCGTTTCCGGCTCGTGTACCGACGCGACAAGATAAGGCGCGGGCAGCTCCCCACCCCTCGCCACCGCCGCCGCCACCAGAGCCATCTGCAAGGGCGTGGCCTCCACCTCTCCCTGGCCGTAAGCCGTCGCCGCGAGCAGGTTCCTGCCCTTCAGTTGCTCCGTGTCCGACACGATCCGGCTGACCTCCACCGGCACCCCTATGTCGTATCGCGTGCCGAACCCGAACCGCCTCGCATACTCTACCGTCCTGCCGTCCCCCAGTTCCACCCCTAGCTGCGCGAACACCACGTTCAGCGACCACTTATACCCCTCTACGAGCGTGAACCTCGGCCCGTGGTTGCGCGGCCTGCACGTAGAGCAGTCGCGGTGCAGGTACCCGCCCGCCTCAACCTGTATCGCCCCATTGGTATCCGTGAATACCGACAGGGGCTGCGCCAGGTTGGTGTCAATCGCCGCCGCCGCAGTCACCGTCTTGAACGTCGAGCCGGGCGGGTAAAGGCCCTGCGTGGCCCGCATCACCAGGGGCGTATCAGGGTCCGCTATAATCTCAGCATAATATTCGATGATCCGCTTGTTCTCCACCCCCCAGTCCTCAACATAGGGGTTGAACGACATCTGTTGCGGGTCAATGTGCGGCCACGACACCATAGCCAGTATCGCCCCGGTCTGCGCGTCCAGCAGTACCACCGACCCCTTGCGCTGCCCCAATGCCTCGGTAGCCACGTCTTGCAAGGCCGGGTCAATCGTCAGCCTGAGATCATTCCCTACCACCGGCCTGTGCAGCAGCCTTCTTTGCTGCTCAAGCAACGGGTCCAGCGCCTCCGACCCGGAAAGATAGTTGTCAAACGAGCTTTCAAGCCCCGCCGACCCGTAAATCGTCGGGTTGTAATACCCGGCCAGGTAAGAGATGTTCGGCTCAGGGTAAAGCCTGTGTACGTAGCGCGAAGGCGTGATTACCTCGCTGGATGCTACCACCCTATCCCCGGCCATTATCGCCCCGCGCATCACCCGCAACTGCGCGGGCACCTTGCGCGGGTCCTGTATTACCTCCCCCGACTCGGTAACTACCGTCGTGGCTTTGATGGAAGCCGCCGCCACGATCTGCTCTCGTAGCAGGTGCAGGCTGATAAGCGCGAACCCGACCAGCAAGAAGCCCCCAAGCTGCTGCACGTTATGGCGGAACCGCGCGTCCGACGTGGCTCTCTGCGTCCGGGGGTCGCCCGATACGCTGAGCCACGCATAAGCGAGCAGCAGAGGGAACGCCCCGGCCATGCAAAGCAGCCATACGCTATCGTTAGGCGGCTCTGTCGGTGATGCAGGCAACGCCCCGACCACCATCCCATAAGCGAGCAGGACCAGGGCAACAAGGAGGGAGAGAATACGTGCAGAATTGCGAAGCATAAGAAAACCGGAAGTTAGAAGTTAGAAATTAGAAATTAGAAGTTAGAAGTTAGAAGTCAGATCCCTAACAATTTATGTGAGGGGCAAGATAAAAGTACCCATGTCATTCTGAGCGAAGCGAAGAATCTCGTCCCTCGCATACCGTCTAGCCCAGTGAATATGTTATAAGCATTTACGCGAGGAGCGAGATTCTTCGCTTCGCTCAGAATGACACTGGGACACGGGTGGCTTACCCCCACAATATAGTTGGTAGGGCATTAGCGGTCGTAAGTCAAGGCTTAATCGTAACTCAAAACGCAAACTTTCATATTCTCCTGGGTGCGGAAATTCGTAGGAGCAGCCCTATCACTACGAAGTTCGTAATAAGGGACGAGCCGCCGTAGCTGATGAATGGGAGCGTGATACCCGTCAGGGGTATCAACTTGATGGCGCCGCCGATGATGATAATGGTCTGCAATCCCAGGATGGTGGTCAAGCCAACCGCCAGCAATTGCTCATAGCCGGTCTTCGCGCTTAAGGCTATATGGTAGCCCCTGTAGACCAGCACTACGAAGAGCGCGATTACCGCCATCGTGCCCGCCAGCCCCAACTCTTCCCCTATAGCGGAGATTATCATGTCCGTCTGCACGGCGGGTATAATGCCCGGCGACCCAAACCCTATCCCGCTCCCCAGCACGCCGCCCGACGCCAGCGCGAAGAGCGATTGCACTATCTGGAACCCCTCGTCCTGGCCCACCGGCCAGGGGTCGAGCCAGATGTTGATGCGCTCCTGGATGTGCGTGAACTGCGATGCGAAGAAGACGTTGAGCGTGTAAGCCGCCGCGAAGAACAGCCCCAACCCGCTCACCACGTAGAATACCCGCCCGCTCGCCACGTACAACATCGCCAGGAATATGCCGAAGAAGAGCAGCGCGCTCCCCAGGTCCCTCTGCACCACGAATAGCACCAGGGCCAGTGCCCATATCAGCAGCAAAGGTGCAAGATAAGGCAGGGGCGGCAACTTCACCGGCCCCACCTTGTATGACGACACCAGCAACTCCCGCTTGTCGTCAAGGTACCCGGCCAGGAAGATAACCAGCAGCACTTTGAGCAATTCGGAGGGTTGGAACTGGAAGAAGCCGAAGTTGAACCACAGCCTCACCCCGCTACCACTTCCCGCGTCGCTGCCGAAGACCAGCGTAGCCGCCACCAGCGCGATACCCAGGATTGCGAAAGTATACTTGTAGCGCCTGAGCCAGTTGAGGTCGCGGAAGAGGAATATCGTCCCCCACATCGCCAACATACCAAGCGTGATCCATATGACCTGCTTGCGGGCTATCCCCTCGAAGTCCGTGCTCTTTATCACGAGCGCAGGCTCAAGCCTCTGCACCATCACGAGGCCCAGCACCATGATGGTCGCCACCAACGGCAGCAACACTTGATCGGCGTTCGGCCTGGTCGCATTCAACCAAACGTGTATCCCGTACAATAGACCTATAAACAGGAAGCTCATCCAGAGGTCTTTCCACTGCCACTGCACGTCGCCCGTCGGCACGAGTATGACAATCAGCATTCCCACTATGCTGAGGATAGAAGGTACCAGCAGCAGCCGAAACTCCGTCCACCGCAAGCTGAGTATGCGTCGCCACACACTCCTGGGCGGGGCGCTACCTTGCCGCGCGGTGATAGGTCCACCTGCGGCTGGCGGCTGGTATGGAATTGGTGCCGGGCTAGCGCTCATCTTTCCTCAGTGGTCAGTGGTCAGTGGTCAGTGGTCAGTGGTCAGTGGTCAGTGGTCAGTGGTCAGTGGTCAGTGGTCAGTGGTCAGTGGTCAGTGGTCAGTGGTCAGTGGTCAGTGGTCAGTGGTCAGTGGTCAGTGGTCAGTGACCAGGGATTAGTATCAGTGACAATTCACGTTTCACGTAAAGTATCGCCCAATCAAGGGGCGCAGTCTCTCGCGTGTCGAATCGTCTATCAGATCGGGTGCGGTCATGATAGCGTTTTGCAGGGCGTCGCCGCATGTGCAGTCGCGGCTATCTGCAATCATGGGGATAAGCGCGGCCAGCGTATCTTTTGCACGCTGCACGTTGCGCGTGAGGTTCTGCACTACGAGGTCAACCGTCACGCTGTCGTGGTCGGGGTGCCAGGTATCATAGTCGGTAGCCATAGCCAGCGTCGCGTAGCACATCTCAGCTTCTCTAACCAGGCGTGCCTCCGGCAGCGCGGTCATCCCTATCACCGACATCCCCCAGGCACGATAAGTCAGCGACTCGGCGCGGCTGGAAAACTGCGGACCCTCGATGCAAATATACGTCCCGCCCTTGTGGACCGTCGCCCCCGCGCCCTCAGCCGCCTTTATCGCCGCCTCGCGTAGATGCTCGCAATACGGCTCCGCGAACGCCACGTGCACCACCGGCGGTCCCTCGTCAAAGAACGTGCGCGGGCGATGCACGGTACGGTCATAAAGCTGGTCGGGTATCACCATATGCAGAGGCTCTATCTCCTCCTTCATGCTCCCTACCGCGCTCACCGATACCAGGTGCGTTACCCCCAGCGCCTTGAGCGCGAATACGTTTGCCCGCACAGGCACGTTGGTAGGGTTGATCCGGTGCCCCTTCCCATGCCGCGAGATGAACGCCACCTCCCGCCCGCCAATCCTTCCCATTACGACAGGGTCGCTTGGCTTACCGAAGGGCGTATCTATCTCGACCGTACGCCCCTCCTCCATCCCAGGCAAATCATAAAACCCCGACCCCCCGATTATCCCGATCACACCAGTCTGCATGTCACCTCACAAATCTATTTCGAATTTCGAAATTGGTTACCGTCTCGCGTGCTCTACCATCATGCACCTGTCCATTACGGTAATCAGGCCGGCTTCACGCGCTCGCCTGGCGGCCTGCACGTTTATGATGCCTGACTGTATCCATACAGCTTTAGCCCCGGCTGCGATTGCCGCCTCGACTACCTCGCCCACAAACTCAGGTCGCCTGAATACCTCTACCACTTCGGGTGGTTCAGGTAGATCTGCCAGGCTGCCATACGCTTTGACCCCCAGCACTTCTCGCTCGCTTGGGTTTATGGGCGTAATCTGATAGCCCGCTCGCTGTAAATATCTCGCCACGCCATAGCTCGGTTTCGACGTATCCGAAGATAATCCCACCACAGCGATGCGCTTCATCGCGAGTATAGCATCTATGTCCGCCCGCTCTGCAAAGTTTTCACGAGTCTGCACAATCTCTCCCTTGTCAGCATCAACAGTCCACCACACTCAAATAATTTTGATATTCGCAATTCGAAATTCCAGATCGGCTACAAGTATTTCCCGAACCAGTCGAGCGTCTTCTCCCACGCGTCTACGGCTGCGTCGCGCTTGTAATTCTGGCCCGTATCGTTGTGGAAGGCGTGATTGGCACCTTCATATATCTTTATCTCATACGTGATGCCTGCCTTCTTCAACGCATCTTCTAGCGCGGGGACTTGCCCGGTGATACGGGCATCATTTCCGCCGTATATGCCCAGCACAGCAGCCTCGATATTGGGCACGTCCTCAAGCGGCGGGTTCGGACCGTAATAGGGCACCGCCGCTTTCAAGTCCGGCCTCTTGGTCGCCAGCCGCCACGTATACCCACCGCCGAAGCAGAAGCCGGTCACTCCAAGCCTGTCAGGAGCGGCCCCGCCAGCTTCCGACTTGAGGTAGTCGAGGCCCGCCGACAGGTCCGCGATAGCCTGCTCCGGCTGCAATCTACCCAGCGCGCCCGTGCGCTCGCTCTCCTCAAGGGACGCGCTACCTCCCTCCCGCGACACCAGATCGACGCATAAGCCCACGTAACCCGCCTTCGCCACCCGCCTCACAACATCCTTGATGTGGTCGGTCAGTCCCCGGTTCTCATGTATAACAAGTACTCCGGGCGGCTTTCCAGGTCCCATTTTGGGCGTGGCGAACACAGCAAAGTACCCCAACAGCTTAAACGAGCTATCGGAGGAGGGTATCTCAACCATCTCCGCCCGCACGTCCGGGTCGCCTTCGGGCACATGGAACGGGCTAGAGCTTTCCGCGCTTGAGGCAGGCGTTACACCGGCTGTTGCCGCAGGGGACGCGGTAGGCTCCGGGGCCGCAACTGGCGCGCCGGTAACGGTAGCAGTGGCCTCCGGCACGGTAGTCGCAGGCAAGTTGGGGTCGCACCCTAATGACATGAGCACGCCGCCCGCCGCTGCCGCGCCCACGATCAAGCTGACCCGCCGCATAAAATCGCGTCGCGTGAGCCGCCCTTCCTGCCACTTCTCGGCCTCTTCCTCCACCAGGTATCGCTGCATGTCGTTCAAATCATGAGTAGACATAACGTGAACCTCCGTCCGGGAGAGATAAGCCGCGCATAGGCCAGTATAACATACGTGAGTGCCGAGGGGCGAGTGGTGAGTGGTGAGTGGTGAGTGCAAAGCAGCGAATATGTCGAACAATCGCGAATGCATCAGCCCATGTCATCCAGAGAGCTACGTTGAACAATTTTGGAAATACTGAAAGCGCGCTCAATTCTAAGATATGATAAATAGTATATAATGTGTGAAATTACGCACTTCGAGAATAATAGTAAAATGGGCGTACCCGCGCTCACAACGCACGATGGGACCGGGAAAAAGACCTTCAGAAGTTGAGGCGGGTTAAACGCCAGGACATATGTGCGTGCTGACGGCAAGGGCAAGTTAGCGATATTCGTATCACACATGGATAAGGAGGTAGGGCCATGACTTCTTCGGATAATCAAAAGCGAACGGTGTCCACGTCCAGTCACACGTTTTATCAATCCTATGCAACGGAGGAAGATAAACAACGCATCAATGTCCACTATGAGCAGCCGAGCGACTTCTTTTTACATATAACCGGCGGTGAATGGAACACTTATTCTTGCAACCTGTGGGACGACGGGATAACCACAGACACCGAGAGCCAGGAGGCAAAACTGGACCTGCTGGCACAGCTTATGGAGCTGAAGCCGGGCCAACGGATCCTGGATGTAGGGTGTGGCTGGGCCGGGCCACTTGTCTACTTTTGTAAGAAATACGGGGTGCGCGGAGTAGGCGTCACCACTTCATCAATTCAGAAGCGCACCGCCGAGGAACGGATCGCCAGGTATGGAGTTGATGCGCAGATTGTGTTGAGTCATTGGCGGGATTTCCACGACGCAGAGGGGTTTGACGCGGTCTATACCGACGAGGTAATCGTGCATTTCAACGACCTGGGCCAGTTCTTTATGAAAGTCTACGATCTGCTGCCCGCCGGTGGGCGTATGCTTAATAAAGAACTGCATTTCCCACATCGCAGCCTATCACAGCTAGGTCGCGCGGGGGCGTTCGTGAATGAGATATATGGAAACACAGGTAATTACCGCACTCTCGGCGAAGAGTTGACCCTTGCCGGAGAGGCAGGCTTTGAAGTGCGACGGGTACATCAAATACCACTCTGGCACTATGTGAAGACTGCGGAGCGTTGGATAGGCAATATGCAGGCACACAAAAAGGAGTTGGTGGAACTGGTGGGTCCCGAATATTATCGCCGCTTTCTCACGTACTTGAAACTGGCTCGCCAGGGTCATGCCAGGGAGATGTTCACACTTGAAGCGATTCTGTGCCGTAAACCGTAAGGGTGTGCATTCATAAGCTGTCGAAAGTGCAAGAGGCAGGTAGCATGGCTATCTGCCTTTCAGAACGATGACACTCGTGCGCGTGGAGAACATAGCAGACCACCTGGACCTGGTAGACGTTGTAGCCCGTTGGCATTGGGATGAGTGGGGGCATACGGACCCTGGCGGCTCGCTCCAGTCCTGGACGGAGGGCCTGCGGCAGCGTACCAACCGGGATCGCATTCCTGCCACCTATGTTGCCCTTGACGAAGATGAGCTACTAGGCTCGGTAACCCTGGTCGAGCATGACATGTCCACACGCTTAGACTTATCTCCCTGGCTGGCCGGGGTGTACGTCAAACCTGAACGTCGCGGGCAGGGCGTAGGAAGTGCGCTCGTCCGCCATGCGACAGAGTGCGCCGCCCAAATGGGGGTCCAGCGCCTCTACCTCTACACCAGATCGGCCCAGGGATTTTATGAAAAGCTCGGTTGGCAACACCTCGCGGAAGACCATTATGAGGGCCGCCGCGTATCCATTATGCAGATTGCTCCTCGCTCTCAACCCTTTAATAATCAGGTATAGAGCTACCAAATAGTGCATGCTTTCTAACTTCTAACTTCTGGCTTCTAATTTCTAATTTCTAACTTCTATCTTCTTAGTAGCCTCTTTCAACTCCCGCACAAACTCCGCTACTCCGCCCACCAACTCTTCTTCGTCCAGCCCCTCGATCAGGTTTACCATCGCGCTCCCCACTACCGCTCCCTCCGCTATCTGGGACACCTTAGCCACGTGCTCCGGCGTGCTCAGCCCGAACCCTACCACCAGGGGTAAGCCGGTATGCTCTCTCACCCGCGCGATCAGGTCTGCCACTCCTTCGCTTACCTCGGCGCGAGCGCCCGTCACACCGGCCACCGCTACGCAATAGATAAACCCGCTAGCCATCTCCGCGACCCGCTTAAGTCGCTCGTCCGTGCTGGTGGGCGCGACCAGGAATATCAGGTCAACCCCTTTCTCTCCGCAGGCTTCTTTCAACTCCCCGGCTTCTTCGGGCGGCAGATCGGGCACGATTACACCGTCTACGCCGGAAGCCCCGCAATCCGCCGCGAACCTCTCTACACCGTACTTATGTATAGGGTTGTAATAGCTCATCAGCACGAGCGGCACTTCGTTGGCCCGCCGCGCCTCGGCAGCCACAGTCAAGCAATCGCCCAGCGTCACCCCATTCTCAAGCGCCGCGTGTGATGCCCTCTGTATAGTGGCCCCATCAGCTATCGGGTCGCTGAAGGGCACGCCCAACTCAATAAGGTCCGCACCCTGCCGCGCCATGACAGGTACCAACTGCCGCGTTACCTCCAACGACGGATACCCCACCGTCAAATAAGGTATCAGCGCCGCCTCCTTCTCCCACCTCAACCTCTTGAACGTCTGCGCTATCCTCCCCACTACTCCTCCTTATTCCACAATCCAGATGTTTGCCCTGCAAGACTGCTTTGTCGTCCTGATGTTAGAAGAAAACGAACCCACTCCCCTTTGTCATTCTGAGCGCAGCGAAGAATCTCGTCCCTCGCATACCATGCTTGTAGTACGTTTGTCAGGCGAGAGAATGTGCGAGCGACGAGATTCTTCGCTGCGCTCAGAATGACATGGGTGCAGGGGCGGCGTTCCCATTCATCCCTGCTTTGCGACGCTTTCATAATAGATTCCCTGAAGCTTTGAGCGCCTTAAGCGTTGCGCGTGCCCACCCTACCACATTTTCGCAGTAATTCTCCATACCCCCTGCTATAACGTCTGCGGCGGTCACTTCCCAATCTATAGGGCGCTCATATATGCCGTGAGAGTCGTTCGTGCCGGTTACTTTCCATTTGCGCTTGCTTGAGTCCAGGGTATCGCGGTTGCGCCTTCGTACCTCTTGAGTGGTTACCCCATGCTCCACAAATTCAGCCAGGAGGTGGGTCGCCCAGGTCAACCCGTCGGGCGAATACAGGCTGGGGTGTTGCAGGTGGTAGCACAGTACCATCATGTGATGCACCTCCCAGAACGTCGGGTTTTCGGCTTCCCAGGCTAGCATCTGGTGGAAGTCGTCCGTACATGTGTCCTCGCCATGCCGGGCGGCTCCACATTCAGGGCAGACCTGTGTTTCTGCGAGGTCCCGCGCTTCTTCGCCCATCTATTCCCATCCCATCAGGTTCCGTACTGCTTTTCAGCCATGAAAAAGCAGGCAGAGTGTGGCTCCGCCTGCCGAAAGAGTCATTCAGTTAGAGAGCCTAGATATTTCCCCCACCGCCGGTCGGCGCGTTCTGCAAAGCTAACCAGAGGCCCGCGATGAGCAGCCCGACGCCCACGATTATGCGTAGAAACTCCGGGAATATGAGCACCAGTACGCCTGCTATCACCAGCGCGATGCCTGCCAAGAGACGGTTATTCAAAGGTATGCCTCCTTACGAGTTAGTTGCTGTACCGCCGGGAGCGACTGCCGGGCCGGCTGCTTCGTCTGCGATTGATCGCTCTGCTGCTCTCGCCTGTGACCCGCCTGTGTCGCCGCCGTTGTTCTTCAGGCTGG
Source organism: Chloroflexia bacterium (assembly GCA_036399775.1). Classification (GTDB taxonomy): domain Bacteria; phylum Chloroflexota; class Chloroflexia; order QHBQ01; family JADMIH01; genus JADMIH01. The sequence goes on from DASWMJ010000028.1 coordinate 32,627, forward strand.
CGTCACCACTGCGCGGGGCCTTCAGATCGTCCAGGCTCAGCTTGGGGCGCTCCACGTACACCGACTCCACCAGTATGTCGAGCACGCCCGCATCCCTGGCTGCCTGCACAGCCCGGTTGGTGATGATGTCGCCCGTATTGAGGATAATATTGTCCTCCGGGTCGAGTATCACACGCGACGCTGGGCGGCCCAGGGCGTACTTGATGCGCCTCTGCATGGCCTTGCTGTCCGCGTCGTCCACTATGCTGGTGTAGCGGCCCGTAAGCTGCTCCCAAAGTTCCTTCGCCTCGGTGCGTATATCCGATAGGCTACTGTTCGCCTTCTCTCCGAGCGAGTTGAGGTTTTGCTGCGCGGGGCCTGCGCCTGCTGCCATAAATACCTGCGGAAGCCTGTTGGCCTCCCTGGCCGCCGCTACGTGCTCCTGCGTGATGACCTCTCCCTCCTGCACGATAACCGTGCCGTCCGGGGCCGTAATGGTGCCATGCGCTGTCTTGCCCGCGATCATGGAGTCGGCGCGCTGGGGCAACGTTTGCCTCACCTGCCCGCCAAGCTGCTCTAGCTGCTCGTTGAGTTTCGCGCCCGCCGTGCGCACACGCGACCCAGCCTGGTCAAGCGCGCCCGACCAGCCTCCCAACTGCTCATCGAATTCTTTAGCCACGTCGGCGGGCACGTACATGATGCGCTGCCCCATGCTCAAAACGCGGTCGGTGGGCAGCCAGCGCGTACCCTGCGTGACGCTCAATACTTTGCCTATGGAGACGTAATAGCCCTTTATCTCGCCGGTCTTATCGTCAATCAGGAGATCGCTGACTTCGCCCAGCTTGCGCCCGTCGTCGGTCAGCACTCTCAGCCCGATAACTACCTGCTTGTTGTCCAGGCTCCTGAGCACGGGGTCGCGGTCTACGTCTATGATCGCCTTGCCGTCGGCTATGATGATGGCGTTCGGCCCTATCGCCTGTATGCGCCCAAAGGGGAGGGCTTTGGCCGAGTGGAACATAGTCTTGTTCTCGACCACCAGCGCCAGCACCTGCCGCCGCTGCGGGTCGAGTATCATGTCTTCCACGTCGTATATCTTGGTGCCCCGGTTGAACGTTACTACCGGCAGCCCTATTAGCTCGCTTGCCTTTTTATCCATTCGATGCTATCTCCTCGCCTGCTGCATGTCCGGTGTTGAGCGTTCCGAATGCGCCTATTTGTTGATGTGCAGGGTGTCGCCAACCGCATCCCATAAGGCTAGAAAACCCGATCTGTCGCCCAGCCACCAGGCCAGAAACAGCACGGTAACGATCAAAATTAGGAAAAGGAGGGTTGCCGCCGCGCGGTCGGAGCCTGCATGCACGTTACCCCGAAGTCTAGCCAATTCACTACCTCCATGCACAGGCATCCTCGTGATGCCTGGATACAAGTCTTCCCAGCACATGCCTAGCACGGCAAAGTGCGAGCAATAGTCGTGCCACGAGTAGTCTGTACGCTGTACGATAGGGGCGACCCGCATGCTCGTCCTGTCTGGGTCGCGTGCCAGGTTGGTTCGCCATCCCCACCAGGGCGACCCACCGGGTCGCCCCTACAGCAACATTGTTTTAATCGTCACGATCACCTCAGCCTGAATATCCACACGGCGTCTCTGTGGAAGAGCAAATCGGTGCGGTCGCTCCTGAGGAGCACAGGCACCGACAGCGCGCCACCCCGCGAGCCTACATAGACGTGGGTTATGCCCGCCGCCTTCAAGGCGTCCCAGTCGGGCTGCATCGGGCCTGAAGATTGGTAATCAGTAGCGTAAGTGATGTCCAGCAAGTCGTTGAGGTAGCCCGGCTCCTCCGGACGCTCGTTGTTCGCGGGCAGAGGAGGCACCGACGCGCGCACGCCCGGCGCGGCGAGAGGCACCCACAGCCCGGAGTCGGAACCCTGCACCGCATTTGACCAGAGGAAAGCGAAGGGATTGGCAAGCACGTATGAATCGCGTGGCAGGTTGTCGCGCGCCCACGCCAGGGCTTCAGCGTCGGCGCGGGCGATATAGGGCTTGTTGTCTATACGAGCGGAGTTGTTCAGGCTGACGGCCATACCGCCCACGAGTACAGCGCCCACCATGAGCGCGAAGGCCGCTATGCGCCACAATCGCTGCCTGCCAGCCTTGTACGTGTCGGCAAGCGACATGAAGCCCCGCGCCAACTCCCCAAGCGCATACCCGGCGAGCAAGGCCAGCGCCACCCACGCCCCCGTCAGCAGGGTCGTCACGTCCAGGTAGCCCGCATAAGGCAGCTTGAACGGCAGCAGGTAGGGGTTCGACCACAGGCCAAGCAAAAGCCACGTCAACGCGAGTATGGCAGGGTAAGGGTTGCGCCGCCAGATAGAAATCGCCACCCCTACCACAGATAGCGCCAGCATGAAAAGCAGAGATTGGTGGAAAACAAGGTCGGTGCCGCCCAGCGTCCTATCCAGGGAGTAATAACCCACAGAGGCTTCAGTCTCTATGCCCACGAACCGCCGCGTGAAGTTCTGCGTCAGATTGAGGAGCCAGGGGAGCAGCGCGGCCAGAGTCAAGGCACCTATGATCCCTACGCGCTGTAATAGCTGTAGCATCTCCGCGATGCGCGCGCGGCTGCGGAAGACTCCAAGCGTGCGCCACACGAGGTATAGGCCCACAAACCCGCCGTAAATCATGGCGATGCGATAATGTGTGAGCGCCAGGCCCGCCGACGCCAGCACCGCCAGCATATACGGCCCCGACTGCTGCAACGCGCTCTGCCAGGTGATCTGCCTGCCGGGTTGCGTGGGCGGCGGTGATGCCGTAGAGGTACTTTCTGCGGGCGCAGCCCGCCTCCCGCGCTCCAACACTTCCAGCAGCAACACCCACGCGACGGGCAGCAGCGCCAGCCCCAGCCCCTGCGTATAGCGGCTCCAGTTGACATAAAACGCAGGGAAGATGCTCACCAGCCCGGCGAGCGCGCCCGCCGCCAGTCCTGCCCAGCGATTGCCCAGCACCTTCCATCCAAAGAGGGTAAGCGTGAGCACAGGTAGCGCGCTTGCGAACTGCCCCACCTGCGGCATGAGCAACATCATGTCTGCCGCTTCGGTGCGCCCCGATAGCCACCCGATCGTGGCTACGAGCGCGTGGAAGCCATAATGGTAGGTGAAGGAGGCGAGGGGCGCATAAGGCTCGTAATTGGACGGTATCCCCCCGGCCCGGATGAACATCTCCGATATCAGGGTGTGATGGTACGCGTCCAGCCCCAGCCCTGCGAAAGCGTCCCTGAGCGATACGAGGCGCGTGACCAGGGTGGCGATAAAGACGCCTGACAGCAGCCCCCAGAACGCCAGATCTCTTGGCTTGATACCCCGCAAGTGAACGCGAGGCTTGCGCCGCACCACCCACAGGCTGAGTGCGCCCGCGCACAGGGCAAGCATCACCCACAGGGCGGGAGCGCCCACCCGCAACCCTACGGCTCGCGTCACCAGGAATAGGACAGGCAGCATCAGCGCGGTTAGCCCTGGCGCGGCTAAGAATCGCTGCCCCGCGCTCAAGCTGCTCGGCATCCAGGCCAGCAGGGTCAACCCGGGCAGCCATAACAGCAAAGCCCAGGCTACTATCAGCAGCCCTTCGCTGGACAGGGCACGCGCGATGTCGCCCCACAGCGCCCACAGGTCGTAATGGTAGGAGGCCGACAGGGACAGGTCGCCGTCCAGGCTGTCTCCGTCGGTATACAGGGTGCCGGTGAGAGCATCTTCGGAGTTGTACCTCAAGCCCAGGGCGCTGCTGAGCGCCCTGCCCGGCGTCTCCAGTACGAGTGTGTATGTGACATTCTCCGAGTCGGCAATGGCGGGGAAGTCAATAGCGAGCAGGGGGTTCTCGAACTTTGCCGCGCTCAGGGGCTCATCATAAACCACCGGCCCATCCAGGCCATCCCCCGCGAGCAGGCGTACTCGCCCGTCCTCCGGCAGCGCAAAGAAGCTGGAAAGCTGTAGCTCGATGCGGTTGAAGTTTGCCCTGGGGCTATGGAAACTCTGCGCCACCACTGATGTGTTAAGCGTATCGGTGCTTGCGTCGCTGATATGCTGCTCAAAGCTGCGAAACTCTATGCCCCTGCCCAGCGAAATTAGCCCCGCCACTATCACGGACAGCAAAACCACAGCAGGGACCGCCATCAAGAGAGGCCGTGTATATGGCGGCAAGTCCGCCTGCAAGTGACGCCATCGAGTTATGGGACGCGGCGAAGGTTGTGGCGCGGGTGCGGGCGTCTGCGGTGTGGTTCGAGAAGGGCGGGCGGGTAGGGCGGTCTGCGCGGGTGTGGGGTCGGTCATCGGCACGCCCTAGACTACCACTATCTCCCGCGACGAAATAGTGAGCGATTCCAGGCCCGTCTCGGTAAGCAAGTAAGTATCCTCTATCCCTATCGCGCCTCTGCTCGTATAAAGCAGCTTCGGCTCTATCGCCAGCACCATGCCCGCCTCAAGCGGGGCGGTGGTGCCGCGTTGCAGGGGAGGCCACTCGTCCAATTCAAGCCCCACCGCATGCCCCACGAAGGGCACCTTCTGGCCGGGCGACTCCTCTTCGGGCGGCCCCATGAAGTTGTCGCCGTAGCCGAGCGACTGGGCGCGCCGCAGGGCCATATCATATACGTCGCCGCTCGTCACGCCGGGCCGCACCTCGCACTCAAGGTGTCGCTCAACGTCGAGCATGGCGGCGTAGGCGTCCTCCCAGAAGCCGGAGAGCGGGCCGATGGAGAGCATGCGAGTCTGGTCGGCGATGTAGCCTCCCCACTCGCCCGAATAGTCCAGGAAGACAGGCTCGCCACGCCGGATGGGTGTGCGCCCCGCGCCGTAGGGTGCCCAGGGTCCGGGGCCGTAGCCTCCCGTGGGCGAGTTCATAAAGGAGGGTAGAGCGCCCGCCGCACCCGCCAGGAGGTGGCCCATGTGCATCTCCTGGCCGAACGCTCGCATGCGCGTAGCCCCGCTGTGCCCCGCAGCCCTCGCCGCCGCCTCGACCAGCACGGCAAGCTCTATCTCCGCCATGCCTTCCCGCAGGTTGGCGATTGCCGCCTGGAAGCCCGCTTCCGCCACGCTCGCCGCGCGCCTTATCTGCTCCACTTCGTAGTCGCTCTTTATCATGCGTACCCTGCGGAAGAGCATGCTGGCGTCAACCAGTTCCGCGCCCAGGCCATCGAGCGCCTTCTGGTATGCCTGGAAGATGGTAACGGGCAGAGTATCAAGCTCGAATCCGATGCGTCCAGGCCGCCCTCCTCCCGCCGCCTCTATCAGCCCCGGCAATTCCCTCAGCGATTTGACGGCTACCACTTGCTCCTCCGCCAGTTGCGACACCATGCGCGCCCGCCCATGATGCTTGCGAACCATCAGCACCGGCTTCCCCTCAACAGGCAGGTAGACCTGCGCCTGCTGTATCACCCCCGACAGGTAAAAGACATCCGCGTTCTGCGTCGCCATCACGCCATCCACGCCCGTATCGCGCATCAACGCTTGCAAGCGAACGGCGCGCGCCTCCAACTCCTCGCGTGGAGTTATCTGCACGGGCACTTCAAAACTATCCACTTCCACGTCAGTCCACATGGCGCACATACATGGGGTCCATCATACAGTATCCTTCAGAGTATAGCATAACGTATTGCGTATTGCGTATTGCGTATTGTCATTCTGAGCGAAGCGAAGAATCTCGCTCCTCGCGTACCAGGCTGAGTGACGCAAAGCGAAAGAACGAGGGTAAGATAATGCGCGAGGGACGAGATTCTTCGCTGCGCTCAGAATGACATAGATGCTGGGGTGCCTATCCCTTAGCATCCCGACTTTGCGTCAGCCAAACCAGTCGGGGTTTGTCCTCTGTTCTACCTGCATCACATATCTCGGCCCGAACTTTGCTTCTATCCTGCTGAAACATACTGGGGACCTGATCTGCTCCCATTTGAGGTTGTATGGCTTACCGTCCTGAGCTTCGCATTCACGCCTACCCAGGCTACGGGTTGAGGCACGCGCAATTCACTCCTTATGAGCCTGCGAATCCTACGCCCGGGCAGGGTGCGGTCTTGCCTGCTTATGCTGGGGCGGGCGAGGTTGCGCCACGCTGGGGATTGCGCGTGCTTCTCATCTGCGGAAGCCTACTGCTAGCCGGGTATTTCGCGCTGCTGCCGTTGATGCAGTCGGCCACGCTTGCCGAGAACCCCACCCTCATACCGGATCGCTTTCCCCTTGTTTTCAACTGGCTCAGGAGCCTCTTTCCTCCTGATTGGTTGGGTGCGGACAGGGGTTCGCCCCTGGGACAGATGAACGTCCGGCTTTACCTGTTGATTATCGCGTGCCTGTTCCTCGTCTATATTGTAACGCTGCGGCTGCTGTTCAGGCCGGGCGCTTTCGTAGCGACGCAGGGGAGCAAGGCGTTCAAATGGATATTCTTCTTCACTGTCGCCATGCTCTTCGTTTTGCTCTTCGTGGCGGGTAATTTCTCCGACGACGTGTTCAGCTACATCTGGTACGGGCGCATACCCGCGTTAGAGGGAGGCAACCCTTACATAAACACGCCCGTCCAGTACGCAGGCGCAGACGCTACAGGCTGGTTGCAGTACGTCTTTTTCACCGACCTGGTGAGCGTTTACGGGCCGGTGTGGCAGTTGTTGGCGATGGGGATAGCAAAGCTGGCTCATGCCATATCGGGCAACGACATCTTTTACCACCTGATGGGTCACAGGCTGCTTGCCGATATGGCGCATCTCGTCAATGTGGCGCTGCTGTGGAAAGTGGCCGGGCTGGTAATTGCGCGGTACTGGCGGGGGCATGAGGCGCGAGAGCGGGGGGCGGCGCGTAGCGTGGGAGGAGTCCCCGTGCGGGCTTCGCAAGCTGATTGGCGTATGGGGGCGCAGATAGCGGCCACAGTAACCCTGGCGTGGAACCCGCTCGTGTTGATCGAGTTCGGATTGAGCGCGCATAACGACGGGCTGCTCCTGACGGGATTGCTGGCGGCGATATGGCTGCACATAGCTGGGAAGTGGCGGCTGGCCGCGCTGGCGCTCGCGCTGATTAGCCTGGTCAAGATCACTGCTCTGCTTTTCTTCCCTGCTTACGTGGCATTCCTCTTCTGGCAGGCGTGGAGCCAGGGGCGAGGGTCGAGGGGCGAGGGGCGAGGAGTTAGCGATGTAGTGCGTGACGTGGGGCGTGGGGTTTGGCGGGCGGGACAGGCCGGGGCCATCCTAATTGCCTCGTGGGTGGTGGCTTACATACCGTTCTGGGCGGATGGGCAGGCGCTACGCGCTATACTGGTGAACCCTGCCGCGAACTACTACCTGCACTCGGTCGGGCAGATCATCAGGTACAGGCTGCCGGAAGGTCTCAGTAAGATGGCGGCAGAACGTGGGTGGCAGCCGCCCGAAGCCTGGACCTCAGACGCGATAGGCATGAGCATAGACGGGCTTACGAGGTGGTCGCTGCTGGGGATTACGGGGCTGATCGTACTGGCGATGATGTGGCGGGCGCGCACCTTCCCGCGCCTTTTGACCGGGTGGGGGTGGTCGGTGTTCGCTTACCTGACGATCGGCTCGGCGTGGGCGTGGCCCTGGTACGTGTCGTGGCTTATTGTGCCCATCGCCTTGAAGGGGCCGGGGCGGCTCTTCAACGCGTGCATCCTCCTCTGCCTGACGAGCATGACCCTCTACAGCATGTTTCCCTTCATGGCCCCCCCGTATGAGTACCTGCCTGGGTGGACCGGGGCGGTTATCATGGTGCCGCCTTTGCTCTACGTGGCTGTGTCGGGGTTGGTTGAGTTAGCGATGAAGAGGCTGGGGGCAAAGAGAAGTTAAAAGAAATGAGGCCTCTTTCGAGGCCTCGAACCAGGAGGAGCAGGGTTTTGCGACTTTCACTTAGTTCTTCTGCCCTTATCTTAGCTGATGTGCGTGCCCCTGTAAATGGGCCGAAAGTCCTAAAATCGTCGCGCCTGTGGTACCAGATACCAGGCAGGACTAAGTTCCTGGTGTAGCTGGAGTCCCGGGCCATTTGTAGGCCGATGTCGAATGTTGCCGCGTTGCCGTCTGCCTCTTTGACCGGGCTTACCTGCTGCCCCGGACAAGGGCGAATATGCGGGTCGCCCCTACCGGAAACATTCCTTTATCCCTAATCTGGACCTTTACTCGCCACTACCTGACTAACTTTGCATCACGTCTGCAAAGTTAGTTTACCGTCAGATCATTAGGATTATCGGGGAGGATTATTTAAGTTTCGGTGAAAGGGAGAGGGTCAGGCTCGGCGGCTGATTCGCTGTTACCTTCAACTTGCTGGGGGTCTATAGAAGTGCCGGGGCCGGAGGGAGGTTGCAGGCCCTGGACTATGCTCTCTATAGCTTGCAGCAGCCTGGGGTCGTTTATGCCGTATTTGTGGCGAAGGTAGACCTTGATGTCGGGGAGATCATGCGCGCCCTCCGGGTTGTCGAGGAAGCCTGCGGCCTGTAGAAGATCGTCCAGGGTGGTGCCGAGGGCGTGGGCGAGGGACCTCAGCTTGTCTCGCGAGGGCAGGGCTATGTCGCCCATTTCGAGGCGAGAGATGTAGGAGCGACTGAGGCCACTTGCCCTACTGAGGTCCTGCTGGGTGAACCCCATGACGTGGCGTAACTCCTTGATGCGCTGGGCGAGAGGTGCGTATCTACCCATACTAAAATATAGACGATTGCCCGCACCAGGCGCAAGGAAGATTACTCTCTACCACAGTCCTTATTCTCCCCGACCATGCCCGGCGACTGAAGTCGCGGGCAACGATTACAAAGTCGCTCTTCAGCGACTGTCTAAGGGAGAATAGTCCGCGTAGGCGGACTTTGTGTTAGTTGCCCGCGACTTCAGTCGCCGGGCATGGCTAGCTCACTCTAATCGTTCCAACGCGATGACGGGTATCTTGCGGGTAGTCTTCGTCTGGTAGTCTGCGAACTGGGGGAACTCCTCGCCCTGCTTCTGGTAGAGCCGGTCCCGCTCCTCGCCCGTCAAAACCGTCGCTCTGGCCTTGTACTTCTCCGTACCGAGTTCGACCGTCACCTCTGGATTGGCTAACAGGTTATGGTACCAGTCCGGGTGGGTGGGCGCGCCCCCCTTGGAGGCGAATACGAGCACGCGGTCCCCGTCCGTGTTGTACATGAGGGGATTGGTGCGTTGCTTGCCGGATTTAGCGCCTGTGGTAGTCAGCAGTAGCACGGGCTTGCCTTTGAATATTCCACCGATCTTCCCGCCGTTGGCACGAAATTCGTCTATATTGGCCTGGTTCCAATCGGACATAGTATTCTCCTCTATTTACTATATGGTGAATGTGATATACATGGAACAGACGGCAAGAAACATACCAAAGTAGGACTACTATGCCCCCAGGCGACAATCGTTCTATGGGCGTGTAGTACCTTTTTCCCGTTCCACCTGGAGGGTGGGCGTGCTACTATGTAAGCAGGAGCATATGCTTTTTCGAGCGTGTTGCGTGCTGGGCGTTGTGGCGAGCCGTCTAATAGTACGGAAGTGTGCGGCGAAAGTCACGGTTAGCAGGCACGCGGTACACAATTGCTATGGAAAACAACGAGAAAGAAGATTTCGATTTACAGGGTAGGATAGGCTGCTTCAGCCTTTCCGACCTTTTGCAAACCCTGTCGTTTACCCAGAAGACGGGCACTCTGACCCTTATACAGGGTTGGAATACCCGTACCGTGTGCTACGAGCAGGGGCGCATCACCTATATCGCGGCTGCCACCCGCCTGCCAAACGTGGTCGAGCTGCTCCTACAGACCGGCAAGCTGACGGTGGGCGAGCTTGAGCGGCACTTCGGGCCGAACTGGAAGAAATCCCTGGGTGTGCCCGACCCCGATCACTTGCAGCCCGACTCGCAGGGAGTGGGCGCGGCAAGCGCCTCTCACAATGGCAACGGCAACGGCTCAGGGCGGCTGGGGCGCGGCTCTACGACGGGCGACTTGATGAAGGCCAGGGCTACCGACCCTAATCTTGGGGAATACGGCGGGATAGAAGTGTTCGAGCCGCCAGGGTACAGCAACGGCAACCAACCCGCTCAGCGCAACGCGCCCGACCCCTCGGTGATACTCTTGAAGCATAAGCTGGTGACGCACGAAGAGCTTGCATGGTGCGAAGAGCAGATGATGGAGAGCACCATTTACACGCTTTTCCTGTGGCGCAACTGCCGCTTTACTTTCCAGGGTGAACTGCTGGTGAAGGCGGACGGCATACCCGTGTCGGTCAGCGCAGAGAAGCTGATTATTGAGGGCACGCGCCGAGTGGACGAGTGGATACGCATATCGCCCGTGATACCTTCCGTGCTGATGGCGTTCAGGCGGCTGCCCAGGCCGGTTACGGGGCCTCTGTCGGACGAGGCGCGTGAGGTGCTGGTGCTGGTGGACGGGGTGAGCGACGTTTCGACCATTGCCCGCAAGAGGTCGCGCACGCAGTTCGATACGGCCAAGCTGCTGTACGGGTTGACGAAGCTGGGGTTGGTGCAACCTGTTCCGCCCGACAAGCCCCGCGTCATCGAGCTTTTCCGCTACACGGTGGAAGCCATTTATATCAAGCTGGTGATGTATGGGTACTCGCGCAAGGCGATGGAGTTTGAGTACGAGTTGAACCGCTTCGCCAGGGAGAACAACCTGAAGGTACGCATGCACGTGGGCAAGGTGAGGCTGACCGACATTGACCTGCCGATGGACCCGACCGCGCTGCTCGATCTCTACAAGCTCTTCGTAGCTATCGAGAACAACAAGTTTACCAAGCTCTTCCCCCCCGACATACGCAAAGGTCTCACCGAGGCGCTCTACCAGCACATGGACCCGTCGAGCCGCGCGCTGATGCGTATGTACGAGTTCCACGCGATGGAGGGACTGCTAAATATGCCGCCGCCTACCGAGGTAGACGCTTAGGAGTAGGCTAAGGATGAGTCGTAAAAGGGCCGGGGCGTTGTGCTCCGGCCCTTCTTGTTTTGGGGTGACCGATGTGGGGTGGCGAAGCTGGCTCTGGGTGGGGGAGCGCCTATGGCCCACGCTGATGTTACCAGTTGCACGGTACGCATCTTGCATGGCGACGCTGCGTCCCGAAGTAAAGTAGGACGTCTTCACACCCAACAAGCAGAAGGAGAGAATTATGCTCAGGATGCTCACCGGCGTGGCAACTCTATTATTGGCTATGTTCCTGGCAGCGCCGAACCTGGCAAGGGCGCAGACCGCAGACCCGGCATCCCTGGTGGCGGGCCTCACTGCCGCCTTGAACTCCTATGAGGAGACTGATATCGCCATGTTCCTTACAGAGGATGCCGTCCTTAGCTACACCGCCCAGGCGACCAACATCGGCGGGGCGAGTTACGAAGGGAGAGACTCTATCCTGTCTCTCGTGCCCCAACTCCGCCGAGAGGCAGTACGCTACGAAGTAATGGGCACCCCTCAGTCGTCGGGGAATATGGTCACATGGGTCTGGAGAGAAACGTCGGATACGTTAGCCGCCAACAGTTATGATTTCCTAGAGTACAACGCCGAGGGCACAGTGGTTGGGGACAGGTTGCAATCTATAACGCTGACGTTTACCGACGACTCGGTAGCCAAGCTCCAGAGGGCAGTCTCCGGCCCAGGACCTATTGGCATGCCACGAACCGGCGAAGGGAGCGCCCCCGGCTATGGCTGGCTGCTCGCGCTGGGTGCGCTGCTCGCGCTGAACGGCATCGGCATGCACCGGCATAGCAGGCGAACCCCATAAGTTGCAGTGTAACTAACTTGACATAACTACGTAAGCGGGACTTGCCGACCTTCTGCGCATTGACCAGTCGTGGTGTGCTCTATTCATGGATGGGAATTCCGTCCCCGGATTGCATGGCGGCGTAACTCTGATCTCATTACAACACTATGATAGCAGGCTGATGCAGTCGAGGTCCATGAACGCGCCCGTGAGACAGCGCAGCTTCGGCAGCCAGTATGCATGGGACGCCCCGCTCGTCTGGTCCCACACCGGGTCGAAGGCCATGTACAGGACGCACAGCCGGTAATCCATCATCAGGTCGTGCCAGCTATACCCCTCGACTCCATGCGCCAGCAGAGCGTTGTGATACCGCCTGAGCAGCTTCTCCTCCCGCCCCATCTCCTTCCTTTGCTCCGGCGTCCAGAACGTCGCGAACATATACACCAGGTCGTAGGCGGGCAGGTTGGCGCTAACGCTATCGAAATCTATGAGGTAAGCATTCTCTTGCCCCGGCGCGGTGGGGCAAAGAAACTGGATAAAGTAGCAATCGCCCTGCGAAAGCGTTATCGCCCGCATGTCGCCAAAGCGGTCGGCCAGATAGCGGTCCCAGAGGCCGGCGAAGTAGGACAGCGTCTTCTCATATAGCTCCCGCTCCTCCGACGTAATCATGTGTCCCGCTTGCTCAACGAAGAGCGCCCACTCCCGCATGCGCCTCTCCGTGTATTCCTTGTACGCCCCCGCACCGTCAAGCTGCGTCCTGATACTGGCGAACCCCTTGCCCAGTTGAGGGTGCTCCCACCAGTAGGCGTGGAATCCGGCGATAGCATCCACCATCTGCTCAAGGTGCTCCTGCGCGGGCATCGTCTCCCCGGCAAGCAATTGCGCCTTCGTTACGGGGGTGATGTGGGTGGCTGAGAGGTCGGCAAGCAGCATGTGGGACATGCCGCTTTCCTCCGAATAAGCCGCGTCATAGCAGGGCACGAGCATCGGCAAATCTGCGCCCTTATCCTGCACGAAACGGTAGAAGGCCACCTCCTCCCTGCCCCATTCAGGTTCCTTGCTCATCTTCAAGAAGAGGCGGCGCGGAGCATCCCCAGGAGCATCATCCGAGTAGCTTACTTCCAGGTGATAAGAATATGAGTTCAAAATGGTCGACGCGCGCCTGTCCACCGACATTACGCGCCCGCCGCTCAACACGCCCCGCTCCCGCAGCACGCCCGTGAGCCAATCCGGTGTCGCCCGCTCCACGCTCGTCAATGCTCCATTCCTCCTGACCAAGTATAGCAGAGTATGCAGATAACACCTTGGTTGCAAAGATTAAAAGATGTTTCCGGTAGGGGCGACCCGCATACTCGCGCGCCACCCCACCAGGACGAGCATGTGGGTCGCCCTTACCGTTGATTGCCTTTCCTAAGTGTTCGAAATAAGGCTGTAGGGGCGTGATTTATCGCGCCCTGGTGAGGGAGACAGACCAACTTCGTGCGTATCCCCGCCAGGGCGCGGTAAATCACGCCCCTACAATTATTCTCCTATATCCCAAAGGTCCTCACAGACTCACGCCTGTACCAGTAAGACCTGACAGCATGAGGGTCCTCGAACGGTCCACCGCGCAGGCGGCGCGCCCTCAGCTCACCGCTTGCTTCACGAGCGCGCCAATCGCCGCCTCTTCGGCGGCGGTCAACTCCTTCAGCGCGAAGGCGGTCGGCCACATGGCGCCTTCATCGAGGTTCGCCGTGTCGTTGAAGCCGAGCGTCGCGTACCGCGTGTTGAACTTCTGCGCGCATTGAAAGAAGCAGACGATCTTGCCGTCCCTGGCATACGCGGGCATCCCGTACCAGAGTTTCGGCGAGAGGGCAGGCGCGCTGGCTCTGATGATAGCATGCAGCCGCTCGCCTATGGCGCGGTCCGATTCCGTCATCTCAGCGATCTTCGCGAGCACGGCGCGTTCTCCCTCCGCCTCGTTCGCGGCTGCTTTCAGCTCTTTGGCGCGCTCCTTCATCGCGGCTCGTTCCTCGTCCGTGAATCCCTTGGACTTCTTGCCGGTCGCGGTGGTGCTCTTGGCGGACTTCTTGTCTACTTCTTGCATACAGGATTCCTTTCTACTCGGAGAGTTAGGAGCGTCACTGGTTTCTGCGAGAGCCGGTGGAGCCTGCCTACGACTCTCCCGGTCTGCGGTAGCCGATGCCCTTCGCCCTGGCGAGTGCCTCGAGCGTATCTTCGACGGTCATCAGGACCGTTGTCTCGGCCCTGGATAGGGCGCCGCCTGCCGCGATAGCGAGCACCACGCCTGACATCGAGATGTTGTCTGGCGCCTCAAAGATCGCGTAAGCGTCGTATTCACCGAAACCATACCAAAAGCCCTGTAGGGTGCCCCCCACCTGTTCGATGTACGCGCGCGCTGCATCGCGGCGGTCCTCAGGGTTCTGAATCAGCCGCGACCATGTTTCAGGCGTATAGCTGAAGCGCATGAGATAGAGAGACATAAGTACCTCCTGATCAGGGATTATGAGAACTTGGCTGCCGGGCCGCAGTCTTTACAAGAGTACCTCGTTTAACCATGACGCACCCCCGGCGAGGTGTCGCGTGCATTATACCATCCGTGTGGCGGAGCAACGAGAATAGGATGATGACTTTTAGCCTACCCACCCGTCGCGTTAAATAAATATGAGGGCGAATTCCAAACTCGCCCTCACAACCTTGTCAGATATTGTTGTGCTTACTTCTTACTTCTGAAGTTCAACCTGAGACCTGACGGTCTGGCCAGCCTTGACGCTGATCTGGGTGTTTACCGTCTCGTAGCCGGCGGCTGTGATGTACATCTTGTAAGCGCCCTGCTGGAGCCTGAACTCTACGGCGTCGCTCTGGGCAGTGGGGTCATTAGCTCCAACTACCGCTTTTGCTACCACGTTGCCGCTGGCGTTGAGGACCTCGATCTCGGCGCCGTTGACGATCTCCTGGGTCTTAGCATCTACGACCCTTACGATGTACGTACCGATGGTGCTGCGTCCGGTTGAAAGGCCGTTAGCAGGCGTGGCTGCCGAGGCGGAACCTGCGGCGAACATGGCGGCGAAGGCCATCATGATAGCGAACAGGCCCAGGACGCGGACCGAGTTGCGGGTGCTTGCGATTACGTTTGACATTGTTTTATATGCTCCTTCTGTATTCTTTGTTTTGGTTTGATTTTGTTTATTTGACGAATTCTTTTGTATCGCTTCGTTCTGACGTAATTGTATGGGACGCACGCTGAAGAAAGGCTGAAAATCGAATGGGTGAGCCATAAGATCACCTTAAAAAGAGGAAGATTCTCGAGCGCTGGTTATTCTATATGCTAGAATGACAAGAGGGTAAAAAGCAAAGCCCGTAGGCTAAAGGAAGAGTGAGGCGTCCCAGGTAGGGGGAGGTATGCCAACTTATGCCACCGACAGAAGTGATTTACGAGAATGGAGACAGGCCGTGAATGATACCGGCCAGCATGCACGCTTCCTGCACGGTCGCGCGGAGGTCATAGCCTTCGTAGTTATTCTATTCACTGCCGGTTGCGACCTGCCCTTCGTGCAGAAAAGCCCTGAGCAAGAGCTAAGGGAAGAGCTAAGTAACGACCCCGAAATCAGGAGCTACCAGATAGAAGGCTCTAAGCCCCTGGTAGGCGGAAACAACAGTGGAGGGGGCATAGTAGTCTACAGCGCATACCGGCGCACGGGAGAGTATGTTCGTGGGCACCTGGTTGTGGGACCAATCAAGAACGGTGTTCGAGCGTCTGGAGGCGGGCGCCATGTAGCCGATCCGAACATACCCGCGAGCGCTGTATTCTGTTATACAGTGTTGGCAGGAGGAGGCACACCCGGATATGTGGCGGTAATTGGCCGAGCAGACCCTCAAGATGTAGCATCCATAGAGGTAAGCTACTCTAACGGCGAGACTGCGAAGGAGGAGATGAAGGGAGGCACCGTTATAATAGTTATGCCCGGAGCATCGGATCCCACGAGTATCAGGGCAATAGGTCACGCCGGAGAGATATTACATGAGGCAAAACCGGACTCGGTACCCCCGCTACGGCCAAACGAGATGATGTCAGATCCAGAGGAATGCACCCCTTAGCAAACTGAACAGGGACCGGCTTTGCTGGTTCTGTGCGTGGCAACGGAGGAACGATGAGCACAAAGTCGCCCGGACCCGGCGCCGCCCGGCGCTTGCTGCCCTGGGCTATAGTGATTGCTTTTGTCCTGCTGGTTGCCTGTCCCGTATCGGCAGTGGCCTACGTTGCCATAACCCAGCAGAACGTGTCGCTGGGTACCGACACTCTTAGCCTCGAAATTGAGCCTGCTCCTCCGGGTGCCCCATTTTTGAACTCTATTAGCTCAGGAGAAGGACACGAGCATTGTTCGAATGGCTCATGCACCTCAACAATGTGCAAGTCCGAGGGAACGCAGTTGTTGGTCGCCGAAATCAGCATAAAGCAATGCACAGTGAGCACTCAGCCCCTTCCGAGGTTCATTCCACCCCGACCCTTGCCTGGCGTCTTGACGCCGCCAACGCCCACAGTACACTCGTAAGCTATCCCCCGGTGTCGGGCCGCGCAAAACGCCGGGGCGTGAAAGCAGGCACGAACGCAACTACTGGCTCACCTGAAGCATCATTTCGGCCACAAAGGCTCCGGCACCGTGAAGCCCAGGTCGCCCTCCCAGCTATTGCGTGCCGCCACCTCGTGCACCGGCTTGCGACGACCTACCCCCCACTTACCGAGCGGGTAACCCATCGTAACGACCCCGTGCACCTTCCAGCCTGCGTCCTTCGGCACACCGAGGATCTCCATAACCTCATTCGGAAAGTAACTCTGCAAGAACCCTGTCAATGTAGAGCCGACCCCCTCGGCGCGGGCTGCCAGCATCGCGTTCTGGAGCGCCGGGTAGATTCCGCTCCCCTCTATGGTGCGCCCGAATCCGACCAGCAGCAACGGCACTTCGTGAAAGTGCTCGACCAGGTGAACGCCTGATCGGAGCGTCCGCGCCATAGCCGGGTCATCCTTCATCATGTCCATGAAGACCTCGAGCGGCGCGCCAACCATGCGCTCCATCCCCTGCTTGTAGAGGGGCGCGAGCTTGGCCTTGATCTCCGGGTCATCAACCAGGATGAATCGCCACCCCTCCCCGATGTGGGGTGCGCGAATGGCAGCATCGAGGATGCGGGCCTGAACGTCGTAGGGGATCGGGTCGGGTTTCAGCCTGCGCATCGAGCGGGTCGTGTAGATTGCCTCGTAG
The DNA here is from genome assembly GCA_036399775.1 of Chloroflexia bacterium. Lineage (GTDB taxonomy): Bacteria > Chloroflexota > Chloroflexia > QHBQ01 > JADMIH01 > JADMIH01. The sequence continues at coordinate 49,572 of DASWMJ010000028.1, forward strand.
ATATCCATGTGGTCCCTCCTGATTAATTTGTGGTTACTTTGTCTCTTCCGTTTCAATCATGTGCATGTGGTCATTTGTTATTCTGTTCCACGTTGATGACGATTTTTCCTTTGGCGCGTCCTTCTCCCAGATACCGGAGCGCTTCAGGGACCTCGCTTAACGGGTAGCATTTGTCAACGACCGGGACGACCTTGCCCGCCGCGCAAAGCTCGGTTATATGAGCCAAATCTCTCGCATTCGGTTGAACCATCAGGTAGCGTATTTTCTTGCCGGTGGCTCTTCTAATCAATGGTCCCAGCAGCAAAATCTGTAAAGCTGTAGGCACTGAGCCTCCGACGGCGAAGTAACTTCCATTGGGCTTTAGCGCCCGCTTGTAGGCGAAAACCGAACGAAGTGCGATAACATCAAGTATCAGGTCATACTCTTTGCCATTCCTGGTGAAATCTTCCCGCGTGTAATCAATGACGTGGTCCGCGCCAAGCGAGCGCATAAAGTCCAGCTTGCTACCGCTACCCACCCCGGTGACCTCAGCACCGTATAATTTGGCAAACTGCACCGCAAACGAGCCTGCTCCCCCGCCAGCGCCATTGACCAAGACCTTTTGCCCCGGCTCGACCTGCCCTTTATCGCGAATCCCCTGCAAAGCGATCACTGCCGCTTGCGGGACGGCCGCTGCTTCCTCGAATGTCATGCTGGCCGGTTTCAGCGCCAGGGTCTTTCCACGAACGCAGACATACTCGGCAAAACCACCCATACGCCCGATGATGTCCCCAAAAACCTCATCCCCCGGTTTAAATCGCGTGACGTTTCTGCCAACCTCTTCGACTCGCCCGGCTATGTCCGATCCGAGTACCTGGCGGCGTGGTTTTCTAAGCCCCAACATCCGGACCCACAACGGTCTACCTGTCAGCGCCTCCCAGTCAGACCTATTCACGGATACCGCCTGAATCTTGATCAGCACTTCATCGTCTGTAGGGGTGGGTTTCGCTACCTCTTTGAGTTGAAGAACCTCCGGTGGCCCGTATTTTGTGTAAACAACCGCTTTCATCATGATTACTCCACAGTTATGATCACATTCCCCTTCTTACCGCCCGCTTCGACGTACCGGTGAGCATCGACGATCTGTTCCAGAGGGTAGGTCCTGTCGATAACTGTTTTTATCTTCCCCGCCTCCATAAGCTCTTTGAGGAGAGCTAGATTTTCGGCCCTGCCGGTTCTGTAATCCTTTACTCTTTTCTTCCTCTTTGTTACTGAGGTCCACACACCTCGTATCATCTGTGACAACCCAAGCTGATCCGAAATGAAGGTCCCATTTTGCTTTAGCGCCCTTTTACTCCGTGAGAACGAACTCTTGCTTGCCACGTCAATAATGGCATCATAGGTCTCACCTCTTTTGGTGAAGTCTTCCCGCGTGTAATCGATGACATGATCTGCCCCGATAGAGCGCAGCATCTCCAACTTCCCCGTACTGTCTAGAGCTGTCACCTCAGCTTGAAAGTGTTTGGCAAGCTGGGCCGCGAAAGTGCCGATACTTCCTCCCGCCGCAATAATTAGAACCTTCTGCCCTGGTTGGAGCTTTGCTTTCCTGATATGTCGCAGCGCTTCAAGCCCGCCCATAGAAATAGCAGCAGCTTCCTTGTAGCTAATATTGGCGGGTTTCATCCCTATCACCCCATTTTCGGGGAGACACTTGTACTCGGCATAAGCACCCAAACTGATGCCCGTACCCGCGAAAACCTGGTCACCAACTGAATATCGCTTTACAGCTTTCCCTACGGCTTCAATTTCCCCGGCCAGTTCCTGCCCTAATATTTTTATTCTCGTTGGCCTCATGAGACCCAATATTATTCGCGCTGGGAGCCGGAATAATATTGGGACTTTCAACCCCCGCAGTTCCATGTCACCTGCGGTTACGCTTGTGGCATGAATTCTTATCAGTACCTCATTATCCTTAGGAGCAGGTTTTTCAACCTCTTGGAGCTGAAGAACATCAGGAGGCCCGTATTTTGTCCATACAACTGCTTTCACGCGGTTCCTCCAGGTTTTGCATGTTTAGGCTCGGCGCGATTGACTGAAATCAATGGCATCCCTAAATCTCGCACCTTTCTAAGTAATCCATGCAACGCGGCCTGGTCCACCACCGGGCCGGTCAAGAGCGTATCGCCGTTATCTTCCAGCGTGATGGTCAGGCCCCCAAACCAGTCTGCCCATTGGCGGCCCAGGTGGCCCTTGATCCTGATTTGATAAGACGCGGGTTGGCCTGGATCAGTTTCTGGGCTGGGGTTGTTTGACATTAGCCTGTATCCGTTACGACTGCCCACGACAGTCTGTGCCGCTTGCTCAATCTACACGCAGCATATCTCCATTAAGTATTCGAGGATAGACACTAAAGTGTTGTTTGAGGTGTTGATATTTCCCGTCGCGTCGCCAACGGTCCCAAACGGTCCCAAACGGTCCCAAACGGTCCCAGCCGGATGCGCCCTCGTGATCGCTTGATCGCCTCTTTGCGGCGACGGGACCTATTCAGTCGCGGCTGGCGAGCGACCGCATCACCATCACTCCGGCACACGCGACCAGCGCGCTTGCTCCCACTAGAGCGCCGGTGATTGATGTGGCCTGGACGACAGCCGCCAGTGCCAGGCCGCAGAGAATTTCACCAGAATACTCGACCTGGGCGAGGAACGATTGCACCGTCGCCCTCACGTCACTGGTGGTGCGGCTATTGACCCAGATCACGCCGACGGCGCGGGTCACAGTCCATGACATGCCGGTCGCCAGAAGCACACCGGCGCTGCCGGTCATGCTGTCGGGCGCAGCGGCAAGTAGGAGCACGCCAAGCACGCCGAGACCGCACGCTGCCGCATAGGCGCGCCGTGCGACACCCGCGCTGGCAATGCGCGCCTCGACTATCCGAAGTGCGAGGGCACCGGCCACAAACGTGACAATCCCAAGCCCGGTGAACCATACAATTGGATCTAGCCGGTTCGGGAAGCCCAGGCCAACCAACTGCTTGGGATACAGTCGCCCAAATGTATCGGCGGCCCCGTTCACCAGGAACGTCGCGACGAAAACCACCAGGATCTCGGGATCGCGGCGCGCGAGAGCCACGCCGCGCCGGAGGATAGCAGCCGCACGCTGCCAGCGCTGTGCGTGGGCTGGGGTGAAGTGCCGTTCGGTGAACCGCCCCACGACATACAGCCCAAGCAATGCCATCATGCCGCCTGCGCCCACCATCGCTGTGCTGCGGTTGGTGGCCCATGCCAGCGCGCCAAATCCCAGCATGCCGCTAGCCGCGCCGATCTGCTGCCAGCGCGCTTGTGCCGCCAACACCACAGCCGTGCGTTCCGGGTAGTTGAGCTCATCGGTGATCAAAGCGATGTCAGCGCCACTCGCGAAGGTCCATGCAATCCCCCATAGCATCTGCGTCGCGAGCAACGCCGGAAAGGACGTGACCAGCCCCGTTATAACCATGCTGATGCCGACCAGGATGTGAAAGATAACTAGTGACCACTTACGGCTGATTGTGTCGGCCATGACACCGGTAGGGATCTCGAATAAGAGTGAAACAATGCCTTGAGCGACCCCGATGAGCACTAGCTGATATGGAGACAGGCCGGCGTCCACGACGAGGTATAGGCTCGTGACTAACCAGTAGCCGGAATGCAATACCGCCCGTAGGCACGACCAGCGCACGAAGTGCGTGGCGATGTCGGGTCTGCCCATGCGGTGTTCAGATTGCTGAACACTCATATTCTATGCTCAACATCCATTTTGCGGGCGGACATGGAGGGGACAGATGTTCCAAAGCTTTGGCTTTATGGAGTTCTTCATACGGACTGGCGTGCCAACTGGCGTTTAGCCTATAACAGCCCCAGCTCGCGAGCACGCGCTATAGCTTCGGTGCGACTTTGGACTTGTAGCTTGCCAAAGATTTTCCGATTGTGCCCTTTAACCGTGTCCAGGGCGAGGAAGAGCCTCTCGCTTATCTCACGGTTCGAGAGTCCCTGGGCGATGAGTTGCAGCACTTCTAGCTCGCGCTGGCTTAGTGGCTCAACAAGGGGCTGCGAAGTGGACAAAGGGGGAAGAGGAGATTCGCCTGCGTCACTCTGTTTCTCAGCTTCAAATGCTGCCAGCAACTTACCTATATAATCCGGCATCATCCTGCGGGTGGCTGCTTCGGCCAATAATCGAGCCATTGGAGCGCCTTCGTCCACGAAGATACGGATGAAGCCGCCCGGCTCTGCCCGCGCCAGCGCGTCACCCAGCAGTCGCACAGCCTCTTCCTTTTCGCCACGCGCATGGAGGGCGACTGCCTGTAGCACTATAACTTTGAGCAGTTCATCCTCCCAACCTTTTGCCTCTGCCTGCTGGCGCAATGGTTCTAGCACAGCCAGGGCTGCGGACGGATCGCCCTGGGCCAGGTAGACGCGGGCCTGGCTGAGAGGGAGATCGTGCATCTGCGCGAGATGCGCGGACTCCTCAACTTTGCCCTGCCGAAGCAACGTCAGCACTTGCGCGGCAGCAACCTCAGGGATGCGATGCGCAAAGTTTGGCTGGCGGGCGGACTGGCTGGCCTGGGCCAGCATTGCAGCCGCGCCGTCCACATCTCTCTGGGCCAGTTTCAGGCGTGCAAGAAACACCTCATGGATAATAAATCTGTCGATAACTCTATCGTACTGCCGCGCCAGGTGGTGGGCCTGGCGACCATGTTGCTCAGCGGCCTCAAGGTCGTTCCATTCGTAGAGCACATGGGCAAGGCCCAGATGCGCTTCACCGATAACCTGAAGCGGCTGTTCACCTGCCAATTGCAGGACGCGCCGGTAGGTCTCAGCTGCTGCATAGAGCTGGTTTTCTACTTCCTCTACTTGACCCAGGCCGATCGTCGCTAATATGGTGGTGAAGATATCCCCGACAGCCTGGCTTAGAGATATGGCTTCAGTAAGGGCCAGGCGGGCTGCGGCACGGTCCCCCTGGAGGAGGTAAGCAAAGCCCATCGTCCAGTTAGCGTTAGCGCGTAAAGTCCGGTGCCTGGGGTGCAGATATTCCAGGGCGCGGCGCGACTGGGCAAGCATGGTTTCTACATCGTACCGGGTGAGGGCCAACGTAGCCCTGGCGGCGGCGATATGTCCGACAAGATACCGGGTCTTGTCGTCCTCCTCGGTGCCTTGCAGGGCGGTTTCAGCAGCCTGTAGCTTCTCTTCCACCCCCGTCGTATGTCCGCTAATCAGCAGCAGCGCCGCATACCTCACCCACAACGAGGGCCTGGCATTCATCACTTTCGCCGGCAGCGACCCCAGCCAGTCCAGTATAGCGGTCACCGCGCCACGAAAATGCAGAGGAATCCCTCTTCCTTCTATCAGATGCTCAGCGCGCTCAATATCGTTGGCGGCAACCGCATGGTGGAAAGCTTCTATCTCCAGGCCATTGTCCTCCAACCATTGGCTGGCACGTATGTGTAACTCGGCTACGCGATCCCTCTCATCCCCTATCGACGAGGTCGCGCTCTGGCGCAGCCGGTGTCGCAGCAAATCGGCAAAGAGATGGTGATAGCGGTACCAGCGCCGCTCGTCGTCCAGGGGGACGATGAAGAGGTTGGCGCGTTCAAGATATGTGAGGGTATCTTCTCCGGAGGCAGACGCATCAAGCAGCACGGCATCACAAAGGGGGCCGCACAAGCGCTCGAGGATAGATGTGTGCAGCAAGAAAGTCTGGACGCTTTCGGGCTGCTGTTGTAGAACTTCTTCGACCAGGTAATCCAGCACGAAATGGTGGCTGCCTGTGAAAGATTTGATGAAGCTGGTGGGCGCTTGATGTCCCTGCAAGGAAATCGCGGCCAATTGCAGACCCGCAATCCACCCTTCCGTGCGCGTTTCCAGCGCATCGATATCTTCCGCCGACAGGTCCAGGCCCATCACCCGGTTGAGAAATCCGCCGGCTTCGGAGGGGGTAAAACGCAAGTCCGTGACGCGCATCTCGGTCAATTGGTCTCCGGCGCGCAGCCGTGCCAGGGGTAGCTGTGGATCCTCACGCGTGGCGATGACCAGTCGCATCTGTGGTGGCAGGTGCTCAAGCAGAAAGGTGAGGGCATCGTCAACCGGCCTGGCATCAATAACGTGATAGTCGTCAAGGACGAGGACGAAATTGTCATGTACGGCGGTAATCTCATTGAGCAGTGCCGTCAAAATAGTTTCGGCTGGCGGTGGCTGAGGCGATTGGAGCAAACCCAGCACCCCTTCTCCAATATGCGGGTCAATGGTCCGCAAAGCCGCAACGAGGTAGGACAGAAAGCGTGCGGGGTCGTTATCCCCCTCGTCCAGCGACAGCCAGGCCACCTGCCGGTCGCAACCGGCGGCCCATGCGCTGACCAGGGTGGTTTTACCGAAGCCTGCGGGGGCCGCGATGAGGGTCAGCTTGCGATGCAAACCCTCGTTCAGCCTCTCGATCAGGCGTGGGCGCGGCACAACTTTAGGTCGAGGAGGGGGGATATAAAGTTTTGTAGCCAGAATTGGCGTAGACATGGGCTAATTATAGAACACACCCAAAATTCAAGAAGCGTCCCAATGAAGGCAGGGACGCTTTTTCGTGAAACATCGGTATCATTTCTAATTCAATTCAAAGCTTTCAGTCGTAGTTACGCAAGGTGGGCGCAAAAGGTCGCAAGATTGGTGTTACGATTTCCGCTTGTGAGGCACTTCGTCAGCATTCCACGCCACTATGCCATCGTCATACCAGGCCTCGGCGAAGAGCTTCGGCACCGTGCTGTTCTCGTCGGACATCTCCAGGCCGCATTCACCCGCGAAGTCTGTGGCATAGCGCCTGAATACTGAGCGCAAGTTGCGCCCCACTTCTCCGGTGTGCATCGTGTAAGTGTTGAAGCCTACAAGCTTACCGTCCGAATTGATCGCTATCAGCTTGCGCCCTACCACTCGCCCCGTGCCATCGCGGGCGTAAATAACGCGCTTGTTTATCTCGCTTGCGTTAGCCACAGTCGAGAAGGCATTGACGCCGCCGAAGCTGAGGCAGGTATCGAAGTAGTTGCCCATTTGAAGGACGTGCAGGGGGTCGCGTTCCAGGCGCAGGCGCAAGCGGCCACCCGCCACGCCCTCACAGGCGAAGGCACGCGGGCGCGCGCTCTGCCATGCCTCCGCGCTGACACCCCGCGCCTCCAATGTGCGCAGGAACATGAGATTGGCCGGGTGCTGCTCGACCCAACGGTGGTCGCCCCTGATATGTGCGCGCACCAGTCGCAGCAGCAAGCGGCGATTCTGGTCTATATCCGCCGCCAGCAGGGTAGCATTCAGTAAGTCCTGGCTCAACACGAGGTCGGTCGGGAGCGGCCCCGCCAGGCTCGCCAGCCGCGCGCGATAGCAGGCCAGCACCTGGTTTTCAGCAGCGGCGAATTGTGCTTCGGCGGTTATCTGGCCGAGTCTGCCTGCCAGTTCCTCGCGCACGCCCAACATCAGCCTGGGATCGCCCAGGCGAGCGCGCAAGTTGCCTGCACGAATGGCGAGGTCTGAGCGGCCAGGGTTGCTCTCTAGCATACCCTCGATATGGGCAAGCTCGTTGGCCCACTTGCCAGGCTGCTCTATTGCCCTACGCACGCCGGGTGGCAAGTCAGGGCTGGCACCCAGCATCTCCTGGGCACGCAAGTATGTCGCCACCAGAGGTACCAGTTCCGGCGCGATTTCCGCCACCGCTTGCCAGCCGGGCGGTATGGGACTCCCCTCACCGAGCGCATCCGGCCAACCGGCTTCCAATTCGGAGAGCGGGGCGAGCACACTCGCCCCCAGGCGCGTAATAAGGCCGAGCCGCACGAGCAGTTGCAGGCAGCGGTGGGGCTGGCGCGGGAACAACCGGGCCATGCCCACGCGCAAGGCCGGGTAGCGGCCCAGAGCCGCGATACCCTTCTCCATCAAGTCGTGATGCCTGTCGAAGCTATGCTGCCTGGCTGCGCGGAATACCGCCTGGAAGATAGCGAGGTCCCCGCCCGCCAGCGCCACCGCCAGTGAAACGCTCGAACCTATGGGCAGGCCCTCCGACTGGGCTTGCTCGTCCTTGTACTGCGGATCGGCCATATATGAGAGGAGCCAATCGAGCCATGTGGCTGCCTGCCCAGGTACGCCCTCGTATAGCGCCTTCGCGCCAGCCACGAGCGAGCCAAAGTAAATGAACTGGCCCGCCTCGCTCACGGCGAAGTCCACCAGCCGGGGGAGGAAACGCATCAGCCTGGAAACGGCCACGCGGACACCCTCGTAGCTGCCTGGAAGCTCGCTTAGCAAGTTGTCCGTCAACTCCTGGCGGCGACCTTCGGGTGCCTGCATAAGGATATGTATGACAGGCTGGAACACGCTACGCGCAGATCGGGCGTTGGGGAAACCTGTGAGAGCGTCGCAAAGCTGCCACACCCCGAACTGGATGTCCAGATCGCGTACCATCGTCAGAGTCATGCGGTACATGTCGGGGTCGCGGAGCTTGTAGTGTGCGAGTGTTCTATGCAACTCTGCTTCTATCGCATCGCAAACAATACGCACGTCCCCCTTCGTGAGCGCGAGAAGCTTTGCTATGTACGGGACATCTTGTTCGCAACGGTGCGTAAGCCAGTTCTCCAGGGAACCCGCTGCTGCGCTGTCGTGCGCTCCCTGGCTATTCCAGATGCGGCCATTCGCTTCAACCAGCACTTCCAGGAAGGGTCTCTGAAGTTCGGCAGGCAGGGTCACGCCCGCATTGAGAACATTCACCAGCGCATCGCTCAGTAGAGTGGTCTTCTCGCCCAGGTCGAGTATCGCGTGGGCGAAACGCACCGCGAGGCGCACCACCTCCGGGTCTGCGGTGTCAGAGACGTACTTGCGTAGAATGTCTGTCAGGTCGCCCAGCACGCGGCGGCGATGCTCCTGCAAACGCCAAGCTTCCTGGAGGCGCTGCTGCCTGCGGCGCGGGTACGGAGCCGGTAGCTCGTGGCGGTAGCGCATGACGCGCTCCGCCATCGAAGTGGTGGCGGCCAGGGCCTCAGCCATCTCTACAACTCTCTCCGTAGGCGTTCCTGCGGCAAGCATCTCGCGCAGCAACATGCCGGGCACTTCAATCTGGGCGGGCACCTTGCCTGTCTTGATGCACCGGCGCGCAAGCTCCTCCCCATCCGGCACCTCAAGGAGGGCTACCGTGAGGGCGGGATTATCAGGCATACCTGAGCGGCGGCCCCACGCATAGGCGCGGCCTATCCACCCTTCCCTCAGGGCTGCGCCCGGTATCCTGGGAGCATCATAGGGGTCGTCGCTATTGCGGTGGTTGGCACCGAGCGAGAGAGCCGCCAGGGCGCGCGCTGCCTGTGGCGCGGACTCATCTGCGAGAAGAACGTACAGGGGAGCAGCGGCAAGCTCGCCCCAACCGGCCAACGCCATAGCAGGAGAGGCCGGCAGGCCGTTCACGCATAGAGCCTCGGCTGCGAGCAAAGCTACAAGCTGCTGCGCCGCCTGGGGATCGTGCCTGCGTGCTGAGTGGGTGAGCGCCGGTAGGTCTGGCACATTCAGCACTCGCAGTCTCTTTACCACTGCCAGGCGAGCGTTGCGGTCGGACAGCCAGGCTGTAGTATCACCCAGCACTATCCTGGACGCCCTGGTATGCCGGGCTATCTGGTTGAGGCGGCGCTGGGCCAGGGCGAGATCGGCGGCGCTGGGCGAGATGATTCTATGCCTGCTCTCCCAGACCACACGCCCCTCATGCCAAAGCACCCGGCCCGCCAGCCAGGCGACTTCGCTCAGCATGGCACGCACCGCAAGCACTCGCTTGTGGCGCTGGCGCGATTGAATAGCAGAGCGAGATGTTCGGTTATAGGTATCTAATACCACGTATATGAGCTTCTAGAGCGCCGCCGGTGGGCAGGTCACAACATCACAACTCTCAACAAATCGGAGAGCCTACCAGTATAGGCACCCACTCCGATGGAGGGCAACGGTCTCCAGAAGTATATACAGGTGCAGCGCAAGGCGGGTCCGCCATTTGCCACCCAGGCCTGACTTGTCGCTTTACCTATTTTCGAGAACGGATATCTTCTCGAATGCATGGGCGATAAACAGGCTGTATCCTCGCCGCATCGTTTCCTCGTTGGTTACGTAGGTGGCCCATTCGTCACTCTTGGAAGCGTGTCGCAAGGCGGCGCACAGGTCCCAATAGGGTAGGTCGGTGAAATCAATTGTCGCTTGTGATGCATAGTTATGAGTGAAACTATGCATGGCCTCGATTCCGAACGCCCATAGTATCTCAAGCCTGCTGTTGGCTAAATCAGCGAGCGGGTCCCCTATCTGTGCGTCCTCCCAGTCTATGACGGCGACAAGCTGACCATCCTTCCACAGTGCGTTGCCGGGCCAAAAATCCCCGTGCAGCAATACGGGTCTATTTCGCTGGGGCAACGGCCACACCGCTTCCAGGGCAGCCCGGATACGCCCTTCGCCTAATTCTTCATCCATTTTCGCGGGCCGTTCCCTAAGCCTTTCGGCGCACATCTTCTCCTGTTCAGGCAGAAAGGCCAAATCCAGGTTTGAGCAATCTACAGCGTGAACTCTTGAGAGATGCGCGGCTAGCTGAAGTAGGAAATCGGGCAAATTGGTAGGCGCGAACTCCGGTTCGCCCTCGATGTATTCAAGGACAACATATGGCCTGGGAAAAATCTCACCCGATTGATCGAGGTAACAGGGCGTTGGAGCGGCCACCCCTGCGGCGCGCAATATCTGCAAGAGCCTGAACTCGTCCGATGCTATATTTGGGTTCTGTTTGAGGTCCGCGTCACCATGACGGCGCACAACCAGCCTTTGTGTCAGGCCATCAGGCCGATCGATCTCAAGCGCCGTCACCTGCGCTGAGACGCCCGCCTTCAACTCCCATGTGCGAAGCAGCTTGCTCCTGTGGTCAATCCTTTGGACCAGTTGTTCAAACTTGTCGTCTTCTTTTGATTGCGCCATCCAGGAAAGTGTATCATACAGAGGAAACACATCAGATTGAGGATTGACGATATTCCCATAGAAGCGAGAAGCCCTGACATTCGTCAGAGCCTCTTGCCGGCCGGGTATGCCCAGTCCCTTAGCCGCAATTATGGCCCGCATTATTATCGCTGTCAAGGGATGCAGCCATTGCCTTTGACTCCACCATTCCTGATCCCTGATCCCCAACCCCTGACCCCTCGCCCCCAAATCGTGTAAAATACTCCCATGAAGATTTGCATGGTGACTTCCTCCTACCCCAAGTATGAGGGGGACGTTACCGCCCCGTTCATCGAATCTATAGCGTCGAGCGTGGCGGCGCAGGGCAACGAAGTACACGTGCTTGCCCCCTATCACCCCGAAGTGCGCCGCGAGCCGGTCGAGAAGGGGGTGCATCTCCACTTCTTCAAGTACAGCCCCTTCCGCCACCTCAACATCTGGGGCTACGCAGAGGCCCTGGAAGCCGACGTGCGCGTCAAGGGCGCGATTTATCCCCTCACACCTATAGTTTTCCTCAGCAGCTTTGCAAACCTCTGGCGGCTGACCGCGCGCATCAAGTTCGACGTGATGCATGGGCATTGGGTAATCCCCAACGGCCCCGTATCCACCATCATGGCGCGCCTGAGACGCCTGCCCCTCGTGTTGAGCCTGCATGGTTCGGATATATTCATCGCGGAGCAGAGCAAACTGGTGTCGCGAGTGGCGCGCTGGTGCTTCAGGGCCGCGAGCGCCATCACCGCACCCAGCGAGGACCTTCGCCAGCGTGCGATAAAGCTGGGCGCGCCTCCCTCGCGCTGCCACCTCGTGCCCTACGGCGTGGACCCCGGCCAGTTCACCCGCATCAAGCAGGCTGGGCCATTGCTCAGGGTGGAGTTGGGGTTGCCGCCCGACGCTCCGGTGGTCTTCGCGGTGGGCCGCATGGTCTACAAGAAGGGCTTCGAGTACCTTATACGCGCCGTGCCCGCCATCCTGCGCGAGCACCCCAACGCGAAGATCGTGCTGGGCGGCGGCGGCGACCTTGAACCCAGGCTGGTGTCGTTGGTCAAACAGTTGGGCGTGGAAAAGTCGGTCATCATGCCTGGCTGGATAGCCCGCGACCGCCTGCCCCTCTACTTCAGCGGCTGCGACCTCTTCGTTTTACCCTCGGTAGTAGACCAGCAGGGCAACGTGGACGGCCTGCCAAATACGTTGCTTGAGGCGATGGCCTCTGCACGCCCGGTGGTGGCGACCAACGTCGCGGGCATCCCCCTGGCGGTGAAGGACGGCGACAACGGCCTGCTAGTGCCCGAAAAGCAGCCGGGCGAGCTTTCCGCCGCTATCAACCTGCTGCTGAGAGCGCCCGAACTGCGCGTCCAGTACGGCGAGGCCAGCCGCCGCAGGGTGGAGGACGAGCTTAACTGGGAGACCACCGCCGCCACCTTCGCCAGACTCTACGCGAGCGCCGCCAACCGCAAGAAGCGCGGGCGTGGCCGGGGCGAATGACCGCATCCTCATAGTTGAAACCCGAACACACCTCCAATCCAGGCGCAGAGCGCACGCCGCCCCAGGCTTACTGGCGCGACCCCGTAATATGGGGCATAGTGGCCGCCGCCTTCCTGGTAAGGGTGCTGTACAACCTGGCTTTGCACCCAGGCGGCGACACCTTCTCTCCCTTCATCATTGACGAGCGCGAATACTTCGGCGCGGCGCACATGCTCGCTGAGGGGCGCGGTTTCACTTTCTTCGACACCGCAATGTGGGTGCGCCCTCCTCTCTACGTGGCCCTGCTCGGCCTGACTTTCAAACTCGCCGCCAACAGCTACTTGCTTGTCCTCCTGCTCCAATCTCTACTGAGCGCAGCCACTCTCCTGCCTCTAGGCTGGCTCGCCCACAGAGTGAAGGGCACCCAGGCGGCGCGCTGGACCATGCTAATTGGCCTTCTCTACATGCCTTTTACCCTTTTCGCGGGCCTCCTCCTCTCCGAAACGCTCTTCATCTTCCTCTTCTCCTGGGCCATGCTCTTTCTAGTGGTCAGTGGTCAGTGGTCAGTGGTCAGTGATGAGGGATCAGGGGTCAGGGATCAGGGGTCAGGGGTCAGGGACCAGCCTCCAACTCGCGTTTCGCGTTTCATGCCTCGCTGGTCACTGGTCACTGGTCACTGGTCACTAGCGGCTGGCTTACTCCTGGGGTTGGGGGGGCTGACACGGGCTACCGCGCTGGGATTTGTCCCTTTGGCGGTGCTGTGGTTGGTACTAAGTATAAGGCAGCAGCCTTTGGGTAGGCGTGTCCTGGCGGGAGGGTTACTGTTTGCGGTGTGCCTGCTTTGCCTCGTGCCCTGGACGGTGCGAAACTACGCTGCATACGGCAAGCTGGTGCTGGTGGATACGACGGGCGGCTACAATCTGTGGCTGGCAAGCGTCGGGGTGCGGGACGAGGACCGCCTGCAAGCCGATCTGCGCCCGATCTCCAACCCGGCAGAGCGGCAGGACTACGCCTACGCACGCGGCATGGGGAACATAGCAGCCGACCCGCTCGGCTTCGCGGGCAAGGGGTTGAAGGAGAGCCTCGACCTCTGGAGGCCGCTCTTCAGCGCGGAGGAGAGGCAGATAAGGGGCTACGCGCTGGGCCGCGTACCCGCCTGGCACCTCGCCGCGCTGTTCATCTTTGACGACCTGCTTTATGTGGCTATCTTACTGCTGGCGCTGCTCGGATTAGCTCTAACTCCCCCTCACCCGCTCAAGTCGCTGACCGGCCTGTGGGTGCTGCTGTGGGTGTTGATCGCGTTCATCTTCTTCGCGGTCACGCGCTTCCGCCTGCCTATCGTGGCGCTGCTCGTCCCCTGGGCGGGGGTGGGTGCTGCCACGCTGTCATCAGGGGAAATCGTCATAGCGCGCTTTCGGCTGGTGCCGCAGTGGGGTAAGTTGGCGTTATTGGCGGGTATGGTAGCAATCGGTCTGGTGGTGCTGCCCGCCTTGCCCGTTGGCGATACTCTACTCGGCATTGAGCGGTGGGGCCGGCAGGAACCTTTCCGGCAAGGGGAGGCTCTACTACGCGACAATAAGCCCCAGGAGGCTATCCAGCATTACAAGCAGGCCAACCAGCGGTTGATAGACACGCGCTACAGCCTGGCCGCCGCTTACCTCCAAACGGGGCAGACCCAGGATGCTCTCGCTCAACTGACGGGTAACGAGCCACCCGACCGCTACGAACCCTCTATAATAAGGGGAGAAGCGGCGCGCATCGCGGGCGACCTCAACTCCGCTCGTTCGTTGTTCAATGCGAGGCCCGTGCAGGTTGCGGGTGATGAAGCCCTGGTGTGGGCATGGGACCACCTGCGCCCTCCCGTCACCAACACCCTCGACATCGGGAGCGGCCTGGACGTGGGCTACATTCGTGGCTTCTACGCGCCGGAGACGGACCCGGCGGGCGTAAGCTTCAGGTGGATGGGCACAGAAGCGCGCATAAGAGGCTTCTGCGGGGCTGGTAATTCGATAGAGTGGAGTGGTTGGCGTCCCGTCGGCCAGGCAAGGGTGACTGCGCGATGCCAGGACGGCGCTCCCGCCGAGTTCACGCTTGCCAACAGTCAGGGTTGGGAGACCACAGCCATAGAGTTGGCGAGCAACCTGGACCGGGGGCAGCCGGAATTAGGATTGTACTTCCACACGGAAGGCTTCATAGGAGCTGGAAGCGACCCACGCCTGCTGGGCGTGCGGGTCTCGCGTATAGGCAGAGATAGATGATAGTGGAAGAGCGAGAACAAACTGAGTTAGCGTTGAGCGCGCCCCCACCGGACGTTCGTCTGTCGAAACTGGCAGGTATCGCGCTCACCGTGGTTGTTGCTCTGTTGATTGCCGCCCTTCTCGCTAAGGGTGTGGCGTCGGCTGCCACCGCTACCGAAATGTTCCTTTATCCCTTCCAGTTCGATGAGTCGGAGGGGATGATAGTCGCAGAGACTATGCTCATGGACCAGGGCATAGGCATATTCGCCCTACCCACACCCGACCTCTTCATCTCGGCACCTTACCCTCCTCTCTTTTACCTCCTGAACTGGCCCATCCAGCACCTGTCGGGCGCGGAACCGACCTTCAAGGGAGGGCGCGCCCTCTCGCTCTTATGCGCTCTGTTCGTCGGCGTTGCTATATTCGGTATCGTCTCGTCACTGACCCGCGACAGGCTGGCGGGGGTGGTGGGCGGGCTGGCCTGGTGGTCGCTCAGCCTGGTGACCTACTGGGGAAGCCTCGTCAAGCCCGACCTGCTGGCGGTGGCGCTGGGGTTGGCCGGGCTGTGGTGGCTCATCTCGCGTCCGCAATCGCAGGTGTGGTGGGCGCTCCCTTTCTTCCTGGGCGCTATCTATACGAAGCAGACAGCAATCGCAGCGGCGGTGGCTGCCATAGGGTGGCTGCTTTTCACGCGGCCCCGCACCGCGATAGCCTTTGGCGGGTTGTATGCAGTAGGCGCGGTCTTGCCGACGCTGGCGCTCAACTGGCTCACCGATGGAGGCTACTTTTACCACCTCTTCACCATCCACGATCTCCCATGGTTCGAGGAGCGGTATATGCTCTTCGTGGGCAACTTCCTGGCTACCTACTGGCCGTTTGCGCTGCCCGGTACGTTGGTGTTGCTTGTCCTGGGGAGTATGTGGGTGTTGCGGCGGCTGCGCAAAGAGGCTCAACTTGTGCCGCGTGATGCCGCTTTGCTCCTCCTTTTCTACCTGGGCATGACGATAGTGGCCTCAGTGGGCACGGGCACGCACGGCGGGCAGCACAATCACCTGCTGGAATGGGCGGCGTCCTCCTGCCTGGGGCTGGGGCTGGGTCTAGCGATGCTGCGCCGGATAAATGTATGGCAGGTGAGGGTAGCGGGTGCCCTCGCCGGATTGCTGATACTGGCGTTCGTGCCTGGGCTATTCTCGCACCCCGGCTGGATGCGGGCGGAGTTCGGCCAGATCGACTCGGAGAGGCGCGGTGCGATGATGAGCATCTTCCAGTACGTGACCAACAACGGCGGCACCGCTTACTCCGACAACGTTAGTCTTCTTCTGGCTGCGCGCAAGAAGCTGTGGACCACCGACCCCTTCACCCAGACACACGCCACCCAGTTCGGGCGCTGGGACGAGAGCAAGCTGGTGGACGCTATAAGCAGTAAGAGTTTCAGCCAGATTATCTTGAGGGTAGACGTCTTCGAGCCGGGCAGGATCAGCGCGGGCGACGTTTCCCCCGCAATCTTGCAAGCGGTCAAGGATAATTATAAACTGGACCAGGGCAACGTAGAGAACATCTACGTCCCACGGTAAAAGTTTTGAGTTTTGAATTATAAGTTTTGAGTTAGCTGTAGCGCTTGGAACGAATAAATTCGAAATCCGAAATTCCAAATTCGAAATCGGGAGGAAACCATGGCAGGCAAGCAGACGACGCTTCCGAAAGAGTTGCTGGACATACTGGTTTGCCCTGTTGACAAGGCGAAGGTGACGCTTGAGGGGGATTACCTCGTGTGCGAGCAATGTGGGCGTGGCTACCCGGTGCGCGATGGCATACCCATCATGCTCGAAGAAGAAGCGGAAATGGTCAGAAAGTAAGCGTAGTGTCGCTGGTCTTTTTCTACCCGCAATTCAAGAAGCTGACCGGGGCCGAGCGTCTCATCCTCAAGCTGGCGGACTACACGGCGCGGCAGTTGGGCACAGAGGGCGACGTGACGCTGCTCACCCACCGCTTCGCTGACGAATGCCGCCCCGCGCTGGCGGAGAGCGTCAGGCTGGTGGAAACGAGGTGGCCCCTGGAAGTGACCGGCAATCACTACCTGGATGCGGCAGTGGAATACGCACTCGGCCCGGCGCTGGCGTTGCGCCTCCCCCTGCGGCGGTTGAGTGGGGTAGTCTTTTTCGGGCCGCCAAGTGTGCCCGCGATGTGGTTCGCTCGGCGGATATTGTTCCCACTTATAGGCAAACGTGTGCCTGCGCTCTACTTCTGCTTCGAGCCTCCCCGCTTCATCTACAGCGACACGTCGGATATAGTGGCGAGGTTGGGAGGCTTGGGCAGGCTGCTGCCCCCGGCTTTCACCTTGTACCGATGGTTGGACCGCCGTATGGTAGGGGCAGCCCATCGCATACTGTCGAACAGCCCTTACGGGTCGAGGCGCATATGGGACGCTTACAAGAGGAAAGCAGTGGTGATCGAGCACGGCGTTGACTTCGCCACGCCCACGAATGAGGAGATCAGCAACCTGCGCTCAAGATACAGACTTAACGGCAGGGTTGTAGCCGTCACGGTCAACCACTTGCACCCCAGGAAGAGGATAGCCCTATTCTTGCGCTCCGTTCACCTGGCAGGGCAAAGGGTGCCCAACGCCACAGCCCTGATTGTTGGTGATGGGCCGGAGCGTGATCGCCTTCATGCGCTCGCGAGCGAGCTAGGTATGGAAGTGGGGCGCGACGTGGTATTCACAGGCGCGGTGCCCGAAGAGGAGCTACCCGCCCACTACGCTTTAGCAAACGTGTACGTTCACACCGGGCGCGAAGAGAGTTTCGGCCTCTCGGTAATAGAGGCGTTGCGGTTGGGCCTTCCGGTGGTCGCGGTGGACGAGGGAGGGCCGCGAGATACCGTGCAGCATGGCATAAGCGGATGCCTTGTCGCGCCGACGCCGGAAGCGTTGGGTGATGCTATAGCCGGAATGCTTTCGCAGTCTGATAGAGCGCGGCAGATGGGCAAAGCAGGCGCACGCTTCGTCAGCGAGCGTTTCAGGTGGGAGCGCGGGGCTGCGACCTTATTGCGCGTACTACAAAGGGTAAAAAAAAAGTGTGCGCGTTCGTAGATGCGGGGTTTATCGTGCCTCATAGGCATTGGCACGAGCGTTCAAGGAATAATAGTTGCCATGCAAGCACCAACTATCCCTGTCATTCTGAGCGAACCGAAGAATCTCGTCCCTCGCATACCCTCTTGCATTTAGAACTCTATAATGAGCATCTAAGCGAGGAGCGAGATTCTTCGCTTCGCTCAGAATGACAAGGGCGAGAGGGCATGCGAGGGCGAGCCTCTACAAGCACATAGTTTATTCAGGATGACGCCTATGGGGCACAATTCTGAACGCTGAGTTGGGGGACCTACTGGAAAGATACGGCACAGGCATGTTACGAGAAGCTGAGCCAGGCGAAAAGACGCTCATGGACAACGGGCACGGCAAGGCCGATCTGCCCTCGGCTGAGCCTGACGCTGCTCAGCCGAGCGGGGCGTGGCGCACGCGGCTGGTTCCCCATCTACTCGCCCTTCTTGCATTTACCCTATTGAGCATCACAGCAACCTGGCCCATGTTCCCGCAGCTTGGCGGATACGTCATAGACAAGGGCGACCCGCTCTATAGCGTGTGGGCGATGGCCTGGCAGGCCCATGCGCTCGCGACCAACCCGCTTGGGATGTTCGACACCAATATCATGTACCCCTTCACCGGCACGCTGACTTTCGACGAGCTATCTTTCTCGCAGGCGGTCATGGCCGCGCCCGTCTACTGGCTGACGGGTAATCCTGTCCTCAGCCACAACCTTGTCTTATTCGCCAGCTTCGTACTGTCGGGTTATGGCGTATGGCTCCTCGTAAGGGAGCTTACAGGCAGTGGGTGGGCGGGATTTGTCGCCGGGTCGGCTTTCGCCTTCAGCTTCTACCGGATGAACCACCTCCCGCATATCACGCTTGACAGCACGCAATGGATGCCGTTCATTCTCATGTCCGCGTACAAGCTGCTCTGGACGCGCTCCTGGGGCTGGGCGTGGGCGCTGGCGGGCTTCTTTACCTTGCAGGCGTTGTCGGGGCATTACCTGGCGTTCTATTCGGCAATGCTGCTTGGTTTGTTCGTAGCCTACTATTTCGTGGTGCAGCGCGGCCTCTTTTCGTGGGGCTTTTTCGGCAAGCTGGCTGCGGGTATGGCAGGTTCGCTGATCGTAATGCTGCCTATCTTGCTCCCATACGTGGAGTTGCAAGGCGAGCACGACTTCAGGCGCAATCTTTTTGAGGCCGAGCGCTTCTCCAACACGCTCGCCAGCTTCCTGGCCGTCTTCCGGGGCAACCCTCTATACCACTGGCTCCTATCACCGTTTGCCGACCCTGGAACGTGGTCCATAGAACGATCGGCTTTCCCAGGACTGGCCGTGGTCGTCTTGTCGGTATTGGGGGTGATAGGGGCGCGGCGCTACTCCCGTTCTGACCGCTCCGGCACCAAATCTGCGCCATCACCCCGCGACCTCGGCAAGCACGCCGTCTTCTACGCCATAGTCGCCCTGCTGAGCGCATTTCTGTCGCTCGGCCCCAGCTTGCAGCTTACTTACGCACCCTCCAACTACGATCCCAGCGCCATCCAGCGTATAGTGCCGCTACCCTATTTGCTGTTGCACGAGTGGGTGCCGGGCTTCCAGAGCATGCGCGTGGTAGCTAGAATTGATGTCTTGACGGCGCTCGGATTGAGCGTGCTGGCTGGCATAGGGGCGTTCTTCGTACTGAGGTGGGCTGGGGGGCGTTTCAGGGCGGGGAGTATGGCCCGTGGGGCTGTGCCTATCGTGGCCGTTTTGCTCGCACTCCTGCCCATATTTGAGAGTTGGAGCGCGCCCATCAGCATGCAGCCTGTGGGTACTCGTGGCGCTGTGCCGGAGGTCTACAGGTGGCTGGCCGCGCAGCCTCGCACCATCATAGTCGAATACCCGATGGTGCATTACAAGCGCGGCGACCCCAGCGTGGAGATGGCGAACCTCTACCAGTATTACAGCGCCTACCACTGGCACTACATGATAAACGGCAGCACAACCATCCGCCCGTTTGCCTACTCGGCCCTTGTACGCGAGACTGAGGACTGCTTCCCCTGCCCTGAGAGCCTGGGCGCGCTGTGGGCGATGGGCGTCGAATACGTGGTGGTCCACCTTGAGAACCTGAGCGACCCGCAGCGCACCGATTTCACATGGCGCTCCACCAGCCCGGTTGGGAAGGTGCTGGACGATTTTATCCTCGTACAAGAATTCGGCCCCGATCGCGTTTATCAGCTCAATGGGCCGGGCGATCTGGCAGACATGAAGGCGATGATAGCGGATGGCGCGCCAATCCTTCTGGGCGACCCGGAATACGACCCGGAGAAGGGACAGGGCGCGCTGGTGTACGGTGGCTACATGGCGGCGGTAGGCCACTTCCTGCGCGATCACCCACTCTATGGCGATGCGCGCCTCAGCTTTGGCCAACCCATACGTGAGCTTGACCCGGCGAACCGTCCCGAATACGCCGTGCTCTGGGCGGCGCAGGACCCCACGCTGGCGGGCTATGTGCTGGAGAACCGGATTTGGTCTAACGAGTTCGTGGCGCTCTACAAGCGCGGACCGGGTATCGCTTCGACGGGGCGCGCGCCTTGATGATGTCGCGCCTGTTACGGGTATGGCTGAACCCCGGCATCTACGCGGGAGTGCTGCTCGCGGGCATTCTCATGCTGGGCGCGTACCAGTTTCGCCCTACGTATGACATCCCCTTCGGCACCCCTATTGACGGCGTGCTGCTACAGGGTTTCCACGCGGACGAGAAAGCGCCCGACGACGAGACTTTCAGGTACAGGTGGTCGTCCGGCGATGCCTATATCACCCTGCAAGACGTCGGGCGGCAGGACTTCGACGTGGCGCTCTCGGTCAGTGGCTCGCGCCCGGCGGGACAGCCTCCCCCCTCGATTGAGGTCAGCGCGGGGGGTAAGAGCCTGCTGAAGGTGGCACCGCCAATCCAACTGACCGTCTACTCCTTCCAGGTGCCGCGTGAGGCGGTCGAGAATGGCACGCTACGATTGCACCTCACGGCCAATGCCTTCTCCCCTCCCGGCGACGAACGGGAGCTTGGCGTGGTGGTAACGCATTTGCGCGTGGCCCCTTCCGCGAACCCCGACCGCTTCATCGAGCCTCCCATTGGCCCGTTAGTGTGGATAGTGGGCGCGGTTGCTATGCTGGGGTTGGTGCTTGCGGCGCTCGGCTGGGGAGTTGGCGGGGTGGCGCTGGGCACAGGTATTGTGGGCGCGTTCGCCGCGTGGCTGCTGGTCGCTGACCGGCTGTGGCTCACGTCCCGGCAGTGGTATGAAGCCTGGCCTCAGACTCTTTTAGCAGGGGCGGCGTTGTTGTTGCTGTTCAGGCCGGTGGGCGGGTGGCTGATGCGCGCGGGCGGGGCGGACTGGACGGCAATTCAGCGCCGCATCTTCCTGACCGTGCTATTCGCCGCGTTCGTGGTGAGGCTGGCCGGACAGTTGCACCCGCAGATATACGTGGTTGACCTCGGCTTCCACGAGCACCGCTTCCAGACGGTCGAGTCGGGCCAACTCCTCTTCCTGACCTTCTCTTCCGAGTGGGGCAACCGCTACAACTTCTATCTGCCCACCGCCTACGTCTTTATGCTCCCCCTACAATGGCTGCTCCATGACGAACGGTTGATTATACGCATCTTTACGTGCGCCATCTCGGTGCTTGGCGCGTTCGCGGTGTTCTACCTGGTGAAGCGGGCGGTGCGCAGCGGGTGGGCTGCTATGTCAGCCAGCGTGCTATATTTGAGCATGCCGATCTCCGTCATACCGTTGTCGTGGGGTGTGACTACCAACGTCTTTGGCGAGTTCTTTGCTGTGTGCGCGCTGGCGATCGCAGTGGGCGCATACCCCAATCTCCGGCCCAACCGTCCCGCTTTATGGGCGTTATTGTTCATGTTCTTTATCGCACTCCTCAGCCACCCCGGCGTCGTGCAGCTTACGGGGCTGACTTTTGGGTTGATGGCGCTCATATGGCTGGCGTCAAGGCGCATGGCGGGGCGAAAGGCGCAGGCGGCGTGGCTCATGGGCACGCTCGCGGCGGCTACGTTGCTGGCTTTCACCTTCTACTACAGCCACTTCCTCCAGCATATGCTCACCACGCTTGAGGACATACGCCGAGAGCAGGCAGCCGAGGCGCAGAAGGGAGGGCTGCACCTGCTCATCGGCGGCTCTGTATCGGATAGGAGCCTGGGCCTGGTGGTGCGATATGCGGAAACGAGACGGGAGTGGTTCTTTGGCGGGCTGCGCGGCTTCTGGCAGGAGGCACAGGCGTATTATCATGTTTGGCCCCTGGCGGGCGCTTTACTTGGCTATCTACTGGTGTGGCCTGCGAGCAGGAAGGGCATAACACTGCTGAGAGAGAATGCGCGCTCGCGGTTGGTGCTGGCGGCGCTGGCATGGATGCTGGCCGTCGCGGTGTTCGCCCTGATAGGTTGGACGATGAACCTCTACGTGCGGTACATGCTCTTCGCGCTGCCCGCGATAACCATAGGCGCGGGCATCCTAGCGTCAGGTATGCGCCGGGCCGGGCGATGGGGCGTCGTGCTCTCCCTGATGCTGGTGGCGTACTTCGTGGCCGAGATGCTGGCGCTCTGGCACTACAGGATCAACTATGCGCTCAAGTAGCATCGCACGCGGTTTGCGCGTTGCTTTACGCGCTGCTTTAGACTGGCTGCGTGGGGAGGTCGCTACGTGGCTTCGGCTGCTTCGCTGGTGGCCTGCCTGGGCGGCGCTGGCGGGAGTGCTGCTGGGGCTGACGCTGGCATACCAGGTACCCCACACTTATGCGGTGGATGTCGGCAGCGCGCAGGACCAACTTTACGTGCGCAACTTTCACGGGCGCAGCGAAGGAGAAACGCCATCTTATAGATGGTCCGGCGTCTACAGCTACGTGGCCTTCCCCGGCCTGGGTGGGGGCCGCCCATTCACCGCGACCCTGACCCTCAACCCTGAGCGCACGGCTCCCGTCACCATCATCGTCAACGGTGAGACTTTGTTCGAGGGTGAGTTGCAGCCCGGTTGGCAGACGCTTACTCTCCCGGTCAACGAGCAGCATCCGGGCGCGCTGGCCTCCCGCGATATGGTGCTGGAGATACGCGCACCCGACTACCGCACGCCTGACGCGCCGGGCCAGCCCAAGGGGGTGAAGCTGGATAGTGCGGTTGTGGAGCAGGAGGCTGTAGGAGGCTTGATCACGCCTGCCTATTCGGCCCTGGCCCTGCTGTCGGGTGGGGTGTTGCTGTTCTACCTGTTTGTGGGGCGTGCGCTCATGGACTTTGCCTCACTCAACAGGGCGCGCTCATGGGCTTTGCTTTCGGCCTTATCTCTAGGCGTGACGCTGGCCGTATTGCTGGCGCAGAGCCACGTCGCGGTAGCGGCTGCGGCGAGTCATCTGTCGGTTACGCTGGTTAGCATGATTTTGCTCTTTCTGGCAGGGAATGTGATTGCGAGCAGGTTGGTGGGGCGCAGGGATGGAGCGGCTCATGGGTTGGCATTGTGCCTTGCCCTGGCGTTCGGCGTGAGGTATGCGGGTATGGCCCTGCCGCAGTCGGTCATCATAGACATGCCGTGGCATATGAAGTGGTTGAGGACGCTGCTCGCCGGGGATTGGCAGTCGCTCTACTTTCCTGGCGGATTGAGCGCGGTGCCACGCGAGTGGGGCTTGGAACTGCTCATCCCTAAGTCGCCTCTATTCTATTTTGCCTTCGCACCCCTTAATTTGCTACCATTCGATCTTGAGACATCAACCAAGTGGCTAATCTGTTTATTAGATGCCACGCTGGTTTTAGCTGTTTTCTGGCTGGTTTTGCGCGTGGGCGGCGGGCGCATCTCGGCTGTCATGGGCGCGGCGCTCTATGCGTTTATGCCGATCGCGTTCAGGGCTTTCGCTTATGGCATCCTGCCGACTATCTTCGCTCAATGGCTTGCCGTAGGCACTCTGGTAGCGTTCCTCGCATTGAGCGGGCAACGGAGGAGGTGGATGTCATGGCTGGCGGTCACGCTGCTTGCGGCGCTGGCGTTGGTGGCATTCCCTACGGTGGCCGTCTTTTTGACGATGGTTGCCCTGGCTTCGGCGGCGTTATGGTGGCTCATGTCGCGGCCTCGGACGGTGGAGTGGCGGGTTCCGTTGGTATTATTTGGAGCATGGCTGCTGGCGGTGTGGGGCTACTACGGGCTGTATATCTCGCCTATGATTACGTCGGCGCAGGCGTTGATCGCACCCAAAGCCGGCGGCTCAACCGTCCGGTGGCCCGGCGGGTTCGCTGACCTGCTTACGTGGACCGCAGATTACGTCGTTACACTCTTGCCCGCGCTGCTTGCTTTTCTTGGACTGGCCTTCCTCTTGGTCAGGTTGCGTGGTAAGACGGCGGTCGGTAGGAGCGAAAGCGTAGAGCGAACATTCTGGCTGCTCCTGGCATGGGCAAGCATCGCGCCTGCATTCCTATTGGTCAATTACCGGGTGGACATGATAGGCAAGCACCTTTTCTTCACCATGTTACCTGTAGCTGCGGCGGGCGGCGTGGCGCTGTGGGAGTTCGGCAGGCGGGGCAGGTGGGCAACCGCGCTGATGGTTCTGGCGTTTGGCGCCATCGGCTGGCAGGCGCTAATTTTCTGGGTTGAGCGGTTGGTGCGGGCGTCTACATAGCTTTGCTTGACGCTACATCGGCGCTGGAGTATGATTTTGGCTATGCCTGCTGAGGCGGGCGATTCGAGAGAAAAACTTACTGGAGCTTTATGAGACAAGATTTATATTACGACCTATACGTAAAGGAACAGGACTACTGGTGGCACGTCGGCAAGCGCGCCATCGTTTACAGCCTGCTGAATCGCTACCTGCCCCGAAACAAGAGCAAGCAGGAGCGGCGCGCCCTCGATTTGGGGTGCGGGACGGGCCTCAACCTCGACCATCTCTCAGATTACGCGCAGCCCGTGGGCACCGATTTCTCCGAGGAGGCGCTGCACTTTTGCCTTGAGCGCGGCCATAAACTGCTGTGCAAGGCCGACGCCGCAGAACTGCCTTTCCCCGACAAGCAATTTGACATAATCACCGCCCTCGACGTGATAGAACACCTTGACGACGACCTCGACGCGCTGACCGAGTTGCGCCGCGTGCTGCGTCCGGGCGGCCTGCTCATCATCAGCGTACCGGCCTACCCGGCGCTGTGGACTTACTGGGACGACATCCTGGGGCATCGCAGGCGCTATACCACAGGCGCTATGCGGGAGGTCGTGTCGCGCTCCGGCCTGCGCGTGCGTAAGGTGAGCTACAGCAACGCCATTATCCTGCCGCCGGTGGTGCTGGTGCGTATCCTCAAGAGCATGCGCCAGAAGGCCGCCGAAGCCCGTAGCGAGTCGAAAGACCCTGAGACCGACTTCATGCCCGTACCCGGCTTTGTGAACAAACTGCTAATCGCCTACTATCGCATGGAGGCCCGCCTGCTCAGGAAGTACAGTCTGCCTTTCGGCCTGTCTGTGGTGTGCGTAGCTCAGCGCACAGGGGAGTAGGGGCAAGAGTTTGGCTGCGTCTGTTCCGGCTAATTGCTCTCCGGGTGACTATGCCCGGCGACTGAAGTCGCGGGCAACGTTTACGAAGTCCGCCTGCGCGGACTCTCAAAGGGACAATAGTCGCCGAAGGGCGACTTTGTTTTCGTTGCCCGCGACTTCAGTCGCCGGGCAAGGTGTCAGCCAGTCCCGACTATCTAGCTTGCTTAATAAACTGGAAGCCCACGCGCCTATACTGCTGGGTGCTCTCATCGTATTGTGGATAGGAGTGATCTTCGCGGCCAGCGCCTACAAGTACGAGACGTTCGGGCAGGGTTACGACCAGGTAGATTTCGAGCAGGCAATCTGGAATACGACCCAGGGCCGCGTGATGGAGGACTCCCGGTTCGACTTCACCGACTCCATCTTCGGCATGGACTGGATGCCGATGCTGCTCTTCTTCGTGCCGGTTTATGCCTTGATACCGTCTGCCCACGCGCTATTCTTCTTGCAGATAGCGGCTTCGGCTTTGGGCGCGGTGCCCGTCTACTGGCTGGCGCGAGACCGTCTTGGGAGCAAGTTGGTGGGCCTGTGCTTCGGCGCGGTCTACCTGCTCTACCCGACCCTCCTGCACACCGCGCTCAACCCATTCCAGGTGCGGTTATTCGCCCTCACGCTGCTGCTATTCGGCTTCTATCACTTCGAGAGATCGAATTGGAAACTGTTCGCGGCGTGCGCTTTGCTCGCGATGCTGGCGCGCACGGATGTCGCCCTGGTGGTGGCGATGTTCGGCGTCTACGGGCTGTTGACGCGCCGGAGGTGGCCTTATGTGGTTGCCCCTCTTGCGCTCGGCTTTGGCTATTTCGCGCTCTCGACCTTCGTGATAGTGCCATCCTTCTTGCACCCTGCGGCGTTCAGCGCGGCGGGCGACGGCTCGATGCAGTGTTGGCCTTGCGGCAGCAATCCTATCCTTGCCTATTACGGGCACCTGGGGAGGAGCGGACCTGAGATTATCGGATATATCCTGGCGCACCCCATCGAGGTAGCGCAACTGATGTTTACTGGGCCGAAGCTGTGGTATATCTTGTCGCTGCTCGTGCCTCTTGCCTTCCTCCCACTGCTCGCGCCGCGCCCCCTTGTGCTGGGACTGCCTATCCTCGCGCTGAACTTGCTGTCGCTGCGCGCGGCACAATTCGACTACGCGCACCATTACAGCCTTCTCCTCATCCCTGGCCTGTTGGCATCCGCTATTTATGGCGCGGATGCGTTACAGAGGATGTGGGCCAAGCGTGCGAAGCGGCACGGGAAGGAAGGAATAAGTCTCGCGCCCGTACAACTTGGCGCGATGGCATTAGTCGTTTGGACGCTTGCTATGCAGGTGCCGTACAAGAACCCGGCGGTCAGCGCGTTTCTCTACCCTGAGCCGCCCGCGCGGGTGGCTGCGGCGCACGATCTTATCGGTATGGTGCCGCGGGAGGCGAAGGTGGCGGTAAGCTCCAAGCTCGCCCCACACCTGCTCCCCCGCCGCTACATATATAATTTCCCGCCCGCAGCCTATTCCCCATATAATTTCGGGCCGCGCCGTAGCGAGCGTTACTCCGAGCTTGACTACATCCTGGTTGACCCCGAAGCCTCCGCGCTGAAGGAGGAGGAAAATAAGATAGAAGGCAAAAGCGGCCTAGAGTGGCTGGCGCAACTGCCCGAATGGGAGCGGGTGGCTGAGCGCGAGGGGCTGCTCCTTTTCAGGCGGCGGTAAAGCCCCGCGTGCTATGTTATAATTGGCGCATGGACCAGAAGAGTGTAGATTACGAGCCGGTAGTGCCCCTTTCGGTGGTGGCGGAGGAAGCGTCCAACAAGTTAATTATCGAGTGGAGTGACGAGCGCACAACGACATATCCTATCGAGTGGCTGCGCTGGCAATGTCCCTGCGCGACCTGCCGGGGAGAGATGGGCATACCAGGCCGTCTCGACTCCGTGCAGGCCCTTTCTCCTGAAGAAACCACTCTGGTAGACGTGCAACCGATAGGCCGCTACGCCATCATGCCCTTCTGGGCCGACGGCCACCATGACGGCATCTACACTTACGATTGGCTGCGTGCCAACTCTACATAGTCCTTCATCCAACTGTCTTTTCTAAAGAGTCTTTCAAAAGAACAGAAGAGTTACAGAAAGCAATAGATGAGCAGTCAACCGACAGCAAGTCAGTTACCCATTATGATTGGGGGCGATCCCATGACCGTCAACCCTACAAATAGCCAGTTGTCGAAGGATGCTAACGAGCAGAAAATTACTGTAATGCTGGCGGAGTACACTTTACTGCAGGAGCGTCGACGAGATTACATTGGCTACGGCGAGAATCGACTGCGATTTCTGCTAACTGTAATCGCTGGTGTAACTGCTGGCATTGGGCTTATCAATCAGTGGGTGAAGCCAAATGAGCTAGCCAATTGGATAAGTAGCTTCATCTATATCGCTCTCCTACTATTTGGGCTTCTAAGCTTCTTTAGAACCGCAAACCGTAGCACACGTATTAGAGTCTTTACCATGGGAGAACGTCGTGTCAGGCACTTCTTCTTTCAAATGTACCCCGACTTGCACCCTTTCTTCATTGAGCCTTTCACCGATGATATGAAAAAGCAACCGGACTGGGCCATTCTTTTCTATGACATTGCTGGTATGATGAGTCTCGTAAATGCCTTCCTGGCGTGCATTGGTGTGCTGCTCCTATTTACGATGGTCTGGCTTGTTCCTACACTTTGGTCAGTACCTTCAGCGCTCATCATAGCTATTGCATTCTATTTTGTTCAGAATTGGTACTATCGAAAAGAGGTAAATAAGACTTTCGCAAAACATAGCCCTAATTTCCCTTCGTGATTACGCATCTGCACGTGACTGGGCCTATTACTCAGTCTTTTAGCCACCTTGCTACAGACCACTCAAGCTGAAGAGAATATCGCCCATTCGGCTGCTCCCGACCTTGAGGAGAGGTTAGCTGCCTCCATAGGACCCTGGCTGAGCCATATGACGTGGCGTAAGGACTTTGAGGCGTGGCGCGAGCGGCGCATCTGGCAGGAGAATCACCAGGCTGAGAATGTGAAGGACGTGCGGCGGGCGCTAGGCATGCAGGTGGCGGGTAAGACGCTGCTCGACCTGGGCGCGGGCATGGGCGGGCTATCGGTGGCGCTCATGCGGGAGCTATGCCCGGAAGGTCTCCGCTTGCAGGCTATGGACTACAACCCTGACTACTGCCGCATAGCCAGTCTGCGCGCCGAAAGGTATGGCCTGAGGCTGCCCATATTGGTTGCCGCAGGCGAGAGTCTTCCTTACGTGGCTGAGGCATTCGATATAGTAGTTTGCCTGGACGTGTTGGAGCACGTCGCGGATGCGGGGTTAGTGCTGTCGGAGATATACCGCGTCCTCAAGCCCGGCGGCGTGACGTTGACTACCGTGCCCAACCGCCACGCCTTTCGAGACCCGCATTATCACCTTCCCATGATAAACTGGCTGCCGCGAGGGTTGGCTGAGAAGATAGTAGAGGTACGGGGTCGGTCCAAGAGTGGCGGGATGCTGCACGACAGGCAGGGCCTCTCCGAGCTAAACACTTATAGCTGGGGCGCTTTCAAGAAGATGGCATCGGGCCTGGGGTTTCGGGTGCGCGACCAGGTATATGCTCGCATCAGCAAGGGGGAAATAAGGCAGCTTCACGGGTGGCGGCGCGTGCTGCCAGGCGTGGCGGGGCGACTGGGCCTCCTATCGCCTCTCTATCGCCTCTACAGGTACGGCTGGCAGGGCACATACCAGATTATGCTGGTCAAGCCCCGGTGAAGATCGCGCTCTACAACCTGACCACCACCACGCGCTGGGGTGGTGTGGAGTCGTTCGTGTGGGAGATCGCCGCGCAACTGGCCGCCAGGGGGCACCAGGTAGAGATATTCGGCGGGCGCGGCAAGCCGGAGCTTATGCGCCACATCCCAGGTGTGAGGGTGCGGCGCTTCCCCTACATAGACCGCGACCTGTGGCGCAAGCTGCCCGTGCTCAACCGCCAGTACACGCTAACCAAGCTGCTTGAGAGGATCAGCATGGCACCGTTCGCCCTGGCCACGCTCCTCACAGGCGGCTTCGACGTGGCGCATATCCAGAAGCCCTACGACCTGCCGGTGGGCGTCCTGGCAAAGCTTTCGGGAGCGAAGCTGCTATTCGGGTGTCACGGTAAAGACTTCTGGTTGGGCGACCGCCTATTCGTGCGCTTCGTGGACGGCGCGGTGTCGGCCAGCCGCTTCAACGCATCACAGGTGCATGCGCGCTATGGCATCTCGCCTGTCGTCGTATATAACGGCGTGGACCTGGAACGCTTCACCCCTGCCGGAGAACGCGACGCCGATGTGCTGGCGAAGTATGGATTGGAGGCTTCATCTGCGCAGCGTCCCGCCTTGCTGTACGCGGGAAGGTTAGTACGCTGGAAGGGGGTTGAATACCTCATCAAGGCGCTGCCCATAATCGCTCCAAAGTCAACCGTGCTGTGGATAGCGGGCGAAGGGACGTATGAGGATACCCTGCGGGAGCTTACAGAGAGATTGGGCGTGGCAGGCAGGGTGCGCTTCCTGGGGAAGGTCGAGCAGGGCGACCTGGCCGCGCTATACCGTTCGTGTGCCATGCTGGTGGCTACATCTTTCGTGAATGAGACCTTCGGCATGGCGTTGTGCGAGGCAATGGCTTGCGGTGCTGCCGTGGTCGCCAGCGACTTCGGCGGCTTCAAGGAGGTAGTGGACCCAGGCGTGACCGGCCTCCTTGCGCGCCCTCAGGACCCCGGCGACCTGGCCGAAAGGATAAACATGCTACTTGCCGACCCTGACATGGCGCGGGAGATGGGGCGGGCGGGGCGCGAGCGAGTGCTGGCTACCTTTAGCTGGGAAGCGGTAGCGGATAGATTGGAGGAGGTCTACGGGTGTCTCGTCCCCTCCTCTACGTAGCCTACCCGATGCGCCTCGACCTCGGCGCGGCCAACGCCATCCAGACCCATAACACCGTGCGCGAGCTTCGTAAGATTATGCCCGGCGTGCGGCTGGTGGTGCCCAGGTGGCTGCGCGAAAAGAGCGCCTTCTCCGACCTGGACGCGTTGCACCTGCCCCGCCCCGCCGTCAACAAGCTCTCCAGGTTCGTGCCGTGGGCTGGGTGGTCTTACATTGAGCGCACCCTGTATAGCCTCATGCTCGTTATACTCCTGATGATTTGGCGGGTAACAGGGCGTGGCTACAGAGTGCTCTACGTCAGGGATGCCGTGTGCGCGGCCTGGCTGTGCGTATTCGGGTGGGCGCACGGTGCAAAGGTCGTGTACGAGGTGCATGACCTTGAGGCCGCGCACCCCAGCAAAGCGTCGAAGTGGCCCCGCCGCTTCTGGTCGCTCTTCCTGCCCTGGCTGGACGGCGTTGCCTTGCGGAGAGCTTGCAAGCTGGTCTCCCTCACGGAGACTTTCAGGGAGTGGGTTGTAGAGCGCGGGATACGAAGCCTGCGCGACGTGGCGGTTATACCCGATGCCTTCGATCCCGCTTTGTGCTATCCTGGTGATGCGCTTGAGGCCCGGCGCGCCCTCGGCCTACCACTCGACGCGCACATTACGGGCTACGCCGGGCTGACGTTCGCTTACCGGAGGCTGGACCTGCTGGTAGAAGCGTTCGCGAAGGCAACAAGCGATGGCCCCGAAGGCGTGTTGCTATTGGTGGGCGGGCGGCCAGGTGAGGTAAAAGAGTTGCGGGAGCTTGGAGAGAGATTGGGCATACCTGCGCATAGGCTGATAACCCCCGGCCAGGTCGGGCAAGCGCAGAGTTCCAACTATATGAGAGCCGCCGACGTACTTGTGATCCCCGATACCGTTACGGGTATGACCGCGTCTCCTTTGAAATTGTTTGAGTATATGGCGGTGGGGAAGCCGATAGTGTGCAAAGATTTACCCGCGCTGAGGGAGATCGTGGACGAGAGTTGCGCCATTTTCTTCCCCGAAGGCGATGCGGGCGCCCTTGCAGGAGCGCTACACACTCTTCGGAAGGACGCTATGCTATCTAAGCGGTTGGGAGAGGAAGCGCTGCGGCGTTCGGCGCGCTACACTTACCAGGCCAGGGCCGAAAGGGTGGCCGAGGCGGTGAAGAGTTGCCGATAGCCGTCCAGGCCGCTATGCTCAAGTCTGAGAGGAGCGTCGCCCGCAGATGGTGGCACGACCGCCCGTTGGTTGCCCTCCTGGCGCTCTTCGTGGTGGTCGCCCCACTCGTGACCAGCCGCATCTACGCCAGCGACGAGATACAATACTTCGCCTACACCCATTCGCTCTTCTTCGACGGCGACCTCGATTTCAGCAACCAGTACCTCCACTTCTACGAGTCGGATAGGGTGAAGTTCCAGGCTATTTACGAAGACCTGTACTTGAAGCACGAGCCTGAGACGGACCTGCCCATCAATGTTGCCCCCATCGGCACAGGGCTGCTCTGGATGCCCTCGTTCGCGGCGGCGCATGGTTTCGTGCTGGTGACCTCGGCGATGGGGGTGGACATCCTCGCAAACGGTTATTCTCAGCCTTACATTGCGGCGATCTGCCTGACTTCTTACCTGTACGGGTGCCTCGGCCTGCTCTTATGCTATTTGCTGGCGAAGAGGCTGTTCGGGAGTGGGGTTGCCGCCCTGGCTGTGGCCGCGATCTGGCTTGCCACGCCGCTCGTGTTCTACACTGTGGTCGCGCCGCCCTGGTCGCACGCCACATCCCTCTTTACGGTGACGCTCTTCCTCTGGTACTGGAACCGCACCCGGCGCAAAGAGGGCCGCAGCCTCCGGGAGTGGGCGCTGCTAGGGGCGAGCGCGGGCTTGATGATGCTGGTGCGCGAGCAGGATGCACTCTTCATGGTGGTGCCCGCGACGGAGGCGGCGCTTGCCCTGGTTGGTGATTGGCGTGCGAAAGCTCAGGCTCTTACGGCTAACATCAAGCGGTGGGTGGTCGGCTTGTTGTTGATGGGCGTTATTGCGGCGCTGGTCTTTATACCTCAACTGCTTGCATACCGCGTGATTACAGGCAGGTTCGGCCCCTCTAAGGTGGTTGCGGGCAAGTTTACCTGGACCGCGCCCAACGCGCTCAACGTGCTCTTTTCGCCTGAGCATGGATTGATACCCTGGACGCCTGTAATCGTGTTGGTGCTGTTCGGGTTACTCCTTTTGTGGCGCAAAGATAGGACGCTCACGCTGGCATTGTCGGTGGCGTTCTTGCTACAGGTGTATGTGGCCGGGTCGTTCCTGACCTGGCAGAGCGCGGGTTCGTTCGGGCAGCGCCGCTTCATCAACAGCACCTCCATTTTCGTCCTGGGGGCGTGCGCGCTCGTGGCGTGGGCGCTGGCGAATGGTTGTCCCAGGTGGCTTGTCGCGGGGGTTGCGGCGCTCTTTGTGGCGTGGAACGCGGGGCTGTTGATGCAGTATGCTTTATGGTGCTCTCCCCAGAGGCAGGGTCTCGATTGGGCTGCCGTCTTGAAAGGTCAACTGGAGATGCCCGGCAGGGCCGCTGGCCTGATTTGGGACTATCTAACCGACCGGCAGAGGTTCTACCGGCAGACGCGGCAGTGTTGACGACGGGCCAGGGGTCAGGGGTCAGGGGTCAGGGATTAGGGTGTGGCGCATTTAGCGGTTATCGGGAGTTGTTTTGATTTCTGAGCGTCTTGTTGATTCTGTGGCATGTACTTCGGCGGAATGCCGTAGCGCAGGGGTTGCCCCTTTGCTTGGCATGAGTATAGATGGTGAGTTGCGGTGTGGGCGGTGCGGTCGTGTTTATGTTTTGGATAGAGAGGGGTATATAGACCTCATGCCCGCGCAGGATGGGGGGCATACTTCGCTCTACGTGGCGCATGAGGCGGAATTCGCGGAGACCCTTGATTACAGGAGGATAGGGGTGCCTCTGCTTGGGGCGGGCGTGCGGCAAAGGGCTATACGCCGCATGCTGAGGCCACGCGGCGACGACCGGCTCATAGAATTGGGGTGCGGCAACGGCAAGTTCGTCTTCTGGAACAGGCGGCAGGTAGAATGGAGCGTGGGAATCGACCCCGCGCCTCTATTCGCACACGAAGCTCTCTTATGTGTGGACCTGTGCAGGGCCGACGCGCGCGTGCTACCCTTCAGCGATGGAGCGTTCACGGCTGCCATGTCTATTGACGTATTGGAGCACCTACCACTTGCCGATCTTGAGGCGTATCTGCGGGAGGCGCGCAGGGTGCTAGCGCCGGGTGGCAGGCTCTTCGTTTTCTCCAACACGCGGGAAGGCTCGCGACTCGACTTCATCGTGCGTGGAGCGCGGGTGCTGTCGCGCCGCCTGGGTGAGATAGGCATTATTGACAACACACGCGATACCCTGCGAAAGTCCGACCATGTGAAGGCGATTGAGACCTACCCGCAGCTGGAGCAGACGTTGGCGCGATGCGGCTTTCGGGTTGAGAGGGTGGTCTTCTGGAATGGGCTGTTTCAGAGTATCATCGAGAATCTGCTGATTAAGATTGCGGAGTCGGCCCTGCGGAGAGTGAAAAAGGGGTCAAAGAGCAACACGATTGGCGAGCAGTTAGGCGAGGACCAGGTGCGCTCGACTATGAGGAGCAAGCTGGCGAAAAGGGGCTTGATGTACAGGATAATGGCCCTGCTGACCGAGTTGATGTGGCTGGACCTCGTGCTGTTTGGGCGGTGGCGCGCAGGGCCATATTTCCTGCTGGCGCGACGCGAGGAGCAGGCGTGAGAGTGCCGTTCTTTGCTGCCGACAGCGCCCGGCGACTGAAGTCACGGGCTACCCAAACGAAGTCCGCCTGCGCGGACTCCACCATAAGAGTAGTCGCCGCAGGGCGACTTTGTAGATGTTGCCCGCGACTTCAGTCGCCGGGCAAGGCCTGTCGGCAGTGAAAGTGCTTTACGTGGCGAGTGCGGTTGAAGCAGGCGGTACATCAGGCGGCTCGACCCACGTGAGCGAAGTGGCTTGCGGGCTGGCGGCGCTTGGGCATAAAGTGCTTGTCGTTGCTCGCCCTGCCTCACCTGAGACGGTAAGCAAATTGGAGTGCGGGGTGCCTGTACGGGCCTCTCGTTGGCGGAAGGAACTGGCTTTGCTGGGTCTGCCGCAGGTGGCACGAGCAATTCGCAGTTTCAAGCCGGATGTGGTCATGGAGCGTTTTTACAACTTCGCGGGTGCGGGCGTGTTGCTCGCCCATCGCAAAGGCATCCCCTCGCTCCTGGAAGTGAACGCGCCGATGATGGACCCGCCGGGGTCGCTCAAGAGCAAGGTTGACCGGGTGCTGCTAGGCACGATGCGTCGGTGGGCGGTCCGACAGGCGAAGTGGAGCGCGGCCATCGTTACGCCGCTCGCGGCTACGGTGCCGCCCGAAGTGGCCCGCCACAAGATAGCAGAGTTGCCCTGGGGCGCGAACGTCGAGCGTTTCGACCCGGCTATTAAGAGGGAGCATGCGAGTAGATTGGAAGAGCTAGCTGCCGAGTTGGGCCTTGAGCGTGGGGTGCCTGTGGTCGCGTTCCTGGGGAGCTTCCGGGCGTGGCATGGCGTGGGACACTTCGCGGAGGCGGCGCGTCGCATTCTTGAGAGTGGGCGCGAGGTGGCTTTCCTGGCGATTGGCGGCGGGCCGGAGCTTGAGTCTCTGCGGGAGAAGGTGGCAGGGTGGGGCCTGCCGCCGGGGCGCTTCGTTTTCGCCGGGCCGCAGCCCCACGAACGCGTGCCGGAACTGCTGGCCCTGGCCCACGTCGGCGTGGCACCCTTCGACCTGTCGGCGCACCCCCCGCTCACGACCTTCGGGTTCTACTGGTCCCCCCTCAAGGTGTTCGAATATATGGCGATGGGCCTGCCGGTGGTGACTGTTGACGTTGCGCCTCTGAACGAGATAGCGCGCCACGAACGGGAAGCATTGCTTTACAGTCCGGGGGATATGGGCGGCCTCGTAGGAGCAATTGAGCGACTTGGCGGCGACCAGGAGCTACGCTATAAGCTAGGCGTAGCGGGCAGGGTGCGCGTAACCGAGAGATATAGCTGGCAGGCGCATTGTGTCGCGCTTGATAAGCTCCTTAGAAAGATTACTCATGCGCGCTGATGGTAAGCCTCTCAAAGTGTGGCTTCTGACAGACGTTTTCCCGCCACGTAGCGGAGGGAGCGGGTGGAGCACCTATTACCTGGGAAAGGCCCTCGCGGAGAGAGGCAACCACGTCCGGGTGCTGCGCCCGATCTATGGCGAAAGGGTGTCTAGCCCAAAGAGACGTGCCGGAGAGTACGGAGGGCTGGCTGTAGAGGAATTGTTGGTACCCCCCGCGCCTGGGTGGGCGCAGAGGCCTGGCTTGCATAGGGCGTGGTCGGAGAGGGCAGCCGGGAGGCTCATGAGGCGCAGGGCAACCGCCCTGGCCCTCAAAGGTGAGGCGGATGTATTGCACGGCCAGCACGCGGTATCCATCATTGCGGCGTCGGGGGCTGCGGATAATGCTCGCGGGCAAAGGAGCAAGGTAGTTTCGGTGGGAACGGTGCGCGACTACTGGCCGCTATGCCCCACCAGCACGCGCCTCTTCGCGGACAGCCGGGGCGCGATATTTGAGTGTCAAGACTGCCACCGTTTTCGTGATTACATGAGATGCACACGCGCGAGTGACAAAGGTGGTTTGCGGACGCGGCCATTCGCGGTTGCGCGGTGGGTGCAGACCATGCGTGCCAGCCGCCAACTGGCGAAGTGCGACGCGGTCATAGCCGTGAGCGACTATGTGCGTGGAGAGCTTGAGCGTAGCGGCAGGGTAGCGCCTGAAAAGCTGAAGAACATACCGAACTTGCTGCACCTGCCGAGCGTGGAGAAGGCCATGTCCGGACCCTGGCCGTTGGAAGACCTCTCGCCGGGCGACCCATTCCTGCTCTTCGTGGGCAAGTGGGACGCGAACAAGGGCGCGCAGGTGCTTCCGGGCGCGCTAGCAAGGGCGGAAGTGTGGCTACCTGTAGTGCTGGCGGGCGACGGCCCTCTTCGCGCTCAACTGGAGACCGATGCGGCCCGTCTGGGCCTCGATTTTCGCTTCTATAACTGGCTGGACAACGATGCCATACTTCTCCTGATGAAACATGCGGCGGCGCTGCTCTTCCCCTCGGCATGGCAGGAGCCGTTGAGCAGGGTCTTGCTGGAAGGTTGCGCGGCGGGCGCGGCAATCGTGGCGCTGAACACAGGCGGAACAGCCGACGTCATTGTTCACAGCGAGAGCGGCTGGCTTGCAAACTCCGAGGCGGAGTTTATAGAGGGTATCAAGCGGGTAGCGGGCGACCCCGAATTGAACGACCGCTTGCGAATAGGAGCAAGGGGGCGCGCCGAAGAGAAGTTCGCGGCACCGAAGGTCTCAGCCCAGGTGGAGGAGCTATATCGCAGCCTACTCGCGGAGGTGGGCAGAGTATGAGGCTGGCATACTGCGTGCGTGCCATCTTCCCCCAGCATGGTTACGGCGGGTTGGAACGCTCTAGCTCAGCTCTGCTGAAGCATATACTGGCGCAAGGCGTGGACGTTACACTCTTCACACGCCCTCTGCCCGTGGGCATGCCTCTCATGCTGCCTTCCGGTTCGCGTGGGAGGCTGATGGTGCGTACCGCGCGCTATGGGCGGCTACCGCTGCGGGCGAACGGCATCCCGGCAAGGCTGACCAACTACCGCGCGTTTGTTGAAGACATAGGCAAGCGAATCCGGGCGATGGCCTACAAGGAGATGTTGGATGGTATATACGCGCATGGGCTGTGCGCCTGGGGAGTGCGTGCCGCCGCCGAGTGGGGAGTGCCCGTGGTGGTGAACCCGCATGGTATGGAAGAGTTCAAGGTGAAAGACCCTCTCAAGCGGTTAGCTTATGCGCCGTTCCGCGCCTGGATGCGGTCTGCATGTCGTTCTTCCGACCGTGTGATTGCTACCGACTACGCGATGCGTGAAGAGGTCTCACGGCTGCTTAGGCTCAGGCCGGAGAAGGTGGTGGTTATCCCTAACGGCGTGGATATAGAGGAGGCAAGAGCGCACCTCAATCCAGGCGTTCAGGCTACCCTGGCGCAGCGTTGGTCCGCCCTGTCCTCGCCGGGAGTGTTGAAGGGCATCAGCGTGGGCAGGCTAGAGGAAAACAAGGGTTTCGAGTTTTTGTTGCGGGCGCTAGATATGGCGCGGGATGCGTTGGGCGACTCCTGGCAGTGGGTAATCGTGGGAGAAGGCTCGCTCAAGGGCAAGTTGCAGGCGGTGGTCCCTGAGCTTAATTTGGGGGAACACATCTCTTTCGCGGGAGGTCTGAGCGACGCCGAGTTGCACAACCTGTACGGCATGTCTGATCTCTTCACGCACCCCACCCTGTACGAGGGTAGCTCGCTGGTCACGCTTGAGGCGATGGCTCATGGTCTGCCTGTGGTGGCGAGCGCGGTTGGCGGCATACCGGACAAGGTAGTTGAAGGCGGGACAGGCTTCCTGGTGAAGCCTGGGCAGCCGGAGCAGCTTGCCTCCAAGATCGCCTGGCTGGCAACGCACCCCTACGAGCGTGAGGCGATGGGGCAGGCGGGCGCGCAACTGGCGGCTGAGAAGTTCAGTTGGGAGCGCATCGCCGCGCAGACGTTAGAGCTATTCTACCGCCTGCGCGACGAAAAGGGCGCGTGCCCGGTTCAGGAGGTAGCCGCGCGCCCATGCTAGACCTCCTTGTGACCCTGCTAGGCGTGCCTGTACTGCTCTTCTTGCTCTATGTGCCGGGCGCCGTCACGCTAAACTCGCTTGCCATGAAACGCCCCTACCGCGCGGCCTTCGCCAGCCGGGACGAGTGGGTGTTTGCGGCTGTGCTTGTGAGCCTGCTGGTCACGGGCGGCGTCGGGTTCGTGCTTGCCG
Organism: Chloroflexia bacterium; assembly: GCA_036399775.1. Taxonomy (GTDB): domain Bacteria; phylum Chloroflexota; class Chloroflexia; order QHBQ01; family JADMIH01; genus JADMIH01. Next base: position 87,667 of record DASWMJ010000028.1, read on the forward strand.
AGGTGGGCCTCTTCTGGTGGTGGCTGATTCATCCGATAGTGTGTCTGCTTTCGCTGGCGATAGCCCTGGCATTGGGTGGTATCTCTCTACGCCCCTGGCGGTGGCAAACGCTCGTTGAATTGGTGAAGGTGCCCGCGCCGCTCCCGTTGAGGCAGGCTGACCACCGGCAGTCCCGGCTGCGTGCCATGTCGCTTGCTGTTATAGTCGTTGTTGCGGTTGCGCTCTTCTCGCGGCCCGCCGAGATGTTGCGGGGCGCGCTCGATTCAGGGGTCTATGTAAATGCTGGAGTGGCGCTTGGCCGCACCGGGGCGATCCTCCAGCGCGACGTGCTGATGCGCCAGCTCAACGACGACGCGGGCGAAGGCAACGAACTGCTGCAAGGGCAGAGCCTCTACCGCTACACGCTGGACAGGCTGCGGCTATCGGGCTTCTACGTGCTCGATAAGAAGGCCGCGCTCGTCCTCCCACAACACTATTCGCTCTACCCGGCCTGGATAGGGTTGCTCTATTCGCTTTTCGGCATCTGGGGCGCGCTCTACGCCACACCGATGTTGATGCTCCTGCTCGTGCTGGCGGTCTACTATTTCGCCAGGCGTGCCATGTCGCCCGGAGCGGCGTTGCTGGCCCTGGCGCTGCTTGTGCTCTGCCCGGTGATGATATGGTTCGCGCGCTATCCGGTCTCCGAGGTGCTTACCGGCTTGCTTGCATTCGGGGGATTCTATGCTTTCTTGAGGATGGTGAGCCTACAAGGGGAGGGCATGGTAGCTGAAAATGTAGAGATGGCTGATAGCGATAGAGCGCGGGAGCATTGGGCGTCGTTCTTTGGAGTCGTGGCGGGCGTGTCGCTGGGGCAACTTTCCCTGGCGCGGCCCGACTTCATTTTCTACCTCATAGCCGTTGTGGGCTACGCGCTCTACTGGCGGCTGGCTCGCAAGTATCGCGCGCCGTACACGTGGTTCCTGGGGAGCCTGGGGCTGATACTGGCGCAGTACGCTTTGCACTTCGCCTTCTTCGGCTTCGCTTACACCCTCGACCTCTACCACAACGTAATCCAGGACGTGCGCCGGTTGTGGGGCCCGCTGCTGCTGGCCCTGTACGTGGGCGTGTTGCTGGTATTCGCCCTGGACAGATTCTACCCGCGCCTGCGCCGCGCGTGGACCGCCGCCGAACGGTGGGTAGTGAGGTACAGGTGGGTTTGGGCGGGCTTGCTCGTTTTGGCCGTCGGGGGTTACGCGGCTTACCATTACGCTATCGGACCCTGGCTGCCCAACATGCGCGAGGATAACGCGGGCAGGCCGCTCGCGCAGACTGTATTCACCACATGGGAGAGCTATATAGGCGCGCCCGTTGACCTGGGCGAGAGGTACAACCTGCTCAGGATAGGGTGGTACCTTTCGCCGCTGGGGATTGTGGTGGGGGTGGCTGGGCTGCTGCGGTGGATTTGGGGCAGGCTGGGCCATGCAACGCTGCTCTTCTTCGGCTGCCTTCTCATTTCGAGCTTCGTTTTCATCCAGGAGACGTATACGGACGCGCACTACATATATACGATGCGCCGGTACGTGCCCGTGATACTGCCCGCGCTGGTATTAGGCTTCGCGTGGGCTTGCCAATTCTTGTGGTCGCGGGTGCGGCCCAGGCTGGTCGGCACGGCGCTCGCTCTTCTGGTTGCGGGAGGACTTGCTCTTTTCTTCGGCTACACCGGGCGCGCTATCGTGGCCCACGTAGAAGAGGGTGGCGCGGTGGCCCAACTGGCCGATCTGGCAAACAGGATACCCGCGAACACGGTGGTGATATTCAGCAACGAGCGGGACGAGCCTAACGTAGTAGCCACTCCGCTGCAATACATATTTGGGATAGAGAGCTTCGTGGCGAACCGCACCTATCCCAACATCAATAACGACGCGCTCGACAGCATAGTGACCCGGTGGCGCAAGCAAGGGTATAACGTGTGGGTGCTCATGAGCGCGAACGGCGGCAAGCTCCACCTGCCGGGCTACTCGCTTAAAGAGGAGGGTAGCTGGGACTACGCCGTGCCTGAATTCGAGCAGCTTTACTACCAGAAACCCTTCAACGTTTCGAGCGCGTACCTCCCCTGGGGGTTGTACTCGGTGCAGCCCAAGACGCCGCCTCCCGCGTGGCCTTACAGTATTGACATAGGCGACATGGACTACCCCACGCTGGTGGCGGGCTGGCACAGGCAGGAGCGCGATAACCCCGCCTCACCCTACTGGCGCTGGACGGGCGACCAGGCTCTCCTCCGGCTGCCCTGGCCCTCCAGCGCCGCGATCTCCAGGCTTCAGGGCGGGCGCGTCACTTTGAGCCTGCGCCCGGAAACTCCCATCACAGGCCAGCCATTCCGCCGGACCGACCCCTTGACAGTGACCCTCTCCTTAGACGACACTCCCATAAGCGAGGTGATAGTGCCTCCTGGCTCTGAGTTCGGAGAGTACACAATACAGGTGCCGCCCGGCCTGTCGAAACGAAGGAGTCCTGAAGGGTACGCAATGCTGCGTATCACCGCGCCAACGTGGTCGGGGCTACAGGCGGGGTTGAGCTATGACGCCCGCACGCTGGGGATACAGGTGGATGCTGTGAGGGTGGGTCCATAATGCATCTACCTATTCCAATGGCTAACCTTGCCCGGCGAGAGTTCGCTACGCTCATAGTCGCGGGCAACGGTTACGAAGTCCGCCTACGCGGACTATGAGGGAGAGAGTAGTATGCTAGTCGCCGTAGGGCGACTTTGTAGACGTTGCCCGCGACTGAAGTCGCGGGCAACGGTGAAAGGCGCTAGATGCAGGGCGTGAGCGCGAAAAACAAGCCATTAGTCGAGCGGGCGGGAGGGGCGGTATTCTGGAACGTCGCCTTCTTCCCCTTGAAGGTGCTCATACCGTTGCTGGCAGGGATCGTAGTCGTGCGCCAGTTGCGGGCCGAGGGGTTCGCCCTCTACAATGTCACGCTTGCCCTGCTGAATACGCTGGGTCTTTTCTCCGATTTCGGCATCGAGCGCACGCTGCCCCGCTTCTACCCCGAAATAGAGATGAGATTCGGGCGCAGAGGCATCGTGCGCTTCCTGATGTGGATTACGCTCATCAAGGGTGTTGCGCTTCTCGCGCTAGTGGCGGCGCTGGCTATCGGGGCAGACTACTGGATCAGGCAGTTCGACTTGGGTCAGGATGGCGGCTGGCTCCTTGCTATGGTCGCGGTCTTGCTGGTGCTGGGGGCGGCGTCCGACGTTTCGATACAACTGCTCTATACGCACTTCAAGCAGAAAGTCACCAACGCGCTCGACATACTGGTAGCCGTTGCTCGGCCCAGCCTGACGGCCATCTTCATCCTGGTCGGCTGGGGCGCGCTCGGTGCGATACTGGCCCTTCTGCTGACGACGATTGTCGCCGTCGGATTATCTCTCTGGCAGGCGTGGCGACTGCTCAAGATAATACCTGATGAGCCTCACCGGAAAGCGGCTGGCGTAAAGCGCCCGTCCGAACGCTCCCTCCGCGACAGGGTCGTGTCATTCGCCGGGCTGAACTACCTGGTCAATTGGAGCGTCTACCTGTACGACCGCGATTTTGTAGTGCTGTTCATGTCCTTTGTCCTGGCTCCCGATGAGTTGAAGTTCCCGGTAGCGACCATATCGCTCGCCTACAAGTTCACCAAAGAGTTTTTGCGCGCCCTGGTAGTGCCCCTTACTGGGGTGCAAACACCCTTATTCGCCCGCCTGTACGCAGAGGGACGCATAGACGGCCTGCGGACGGCATATGCCACCATCACGAAGTTCCTCATGCTGGCTCTGCTGCCTGCGGGTGTCGGCTTGATAGTGGCGGGGGGCAACCTCTTGCAGGTGCTGTACGGGCAGGTGGGGCCTGATGCGGTGCTAAGCCCACTGACAAGGTCTGCTACGGTGGCCTGCACGGTTATCCTGGCTGTCGGCCTGTTTGGTGAGGCGATGATAAGCGTCGCGCTCAACGTGCTCGTGGTTTATGAGGACTACCGCGCTGTCGTGGGGGCGCGCCTCTTCTCGCTGGTGAGCATACCGCTATTGGCGCTGCTGGTGCCGCAATACGGGGCGGTGGGGGCGGCTATCGCGGTGTCGGTGGCGGGCCTCGGCTCTCGCATGCTCGCGCTGGTGTATGCCTTGCGTCGCCTGCAACTGCCCTTCCCGACGCGCTTCTTCACGCGGGTGGGCACGGCATCGCTCGTCATGGGCTTCGCGTTACTGCCCATACTGGCATTCTTGCCGCCGAACTGGCCCTCTACCATCCTGATGGTGGCGGCTGGCGTGGCGGTCTTCCTGCTGGCGTTCAAAGGGTTGGGCGGCATCGAGCCGGAGGACAAGGAGCGATTCCGCAGCCTTCGCTTGCCCTTCATGAACCTGGCGCTGAGGTTCCTGTAGCGTGCGCGTTGCCATCGTCACCACTGCGGGCGTGACGCGCCAGTTCCGCCAGTGGCCCGAAGCTATACTGGGGCGTGCGCTGGTGGCGCGTGGGCACGACGTTGCGGCTTTCACTTTGCACGAGGAAGGCTCGGACATTACGGGCCGGAGCCGCGAAGACGTTGACGGCATAGAGGTCTATCGCGTCAAAGTGAGCAAAGTGTGGACGGCACCGACGCTGGCCCCGCTCCTGTTGCGCTTCCGCCCCGACGTGATACACCTCTTCCACCTGCGTAACGCGCTGAACTGGCAAGCCACTCTGCTGGGCAAGCTGTTCGGCATCCCTGTCGTCTTTACCGTAGTCGGCCCCTTCCACGACCCCTACCTCGTGGACGACCGCGAACGCCCTTACCTGGGAAAGATGTACCCCCGGCGGCTCCTGTACACACCCCTGCAACTTGCACGCAGGCTGGTAAGATCGCGCTTTCGCAAGCCCCTCTCGACGTGGCAGAACTGGTGCATGCACTACCCCTTGAAAGCAGCAGATAAGTTGATAGCCCTGTCGCGGCATGAGGTAGGGGTATTGGCCCGCCTGGGTATCAAGGGCGGTAAGGTGGAGCGCATCCCCCTGTGGATAGACGTGCCCTATATAGAGGCGCTGCCCCACGCCCCTTCCCTGGCCGCAAACTACTCTTCGCCCCACGTATTGTTCTTCGGCCAACTGAAGGAGCGCAAAGGGTACGATACGCTTGCCCAGGCAATGCCACTGGTGCTGGAAGCGTGCCCCACCACGACATTTCTCTTCGCGGGTCAGAACCCCGCCCGCGCCGGCCACCTGACCGAAATATGTGAGCGCAACGGCACGCTTGCTAGCCTGGTGCTGCTGGGCAAAGTAAGCGAGGAGGACAAAGTCAGGCTAATGCGCTCTGCTGAATGCCTGGTCTACCCGACGCGCTACGAGAGCTTTGGCCTCCCGCCCCTCGAAGCGATGGCGGCGGGCTGCCCGGTAATCGCAACGAACATACCCGTCGTGAATGAGATGATCCAGGATGGCATAAATGGCGTGCTCGTCACGCCCGAAGACCCGGCTGCCCTGGCAAGAGGTATTATGCGTGTGCTGTCCGACCCCGCGCTGCGCGTCTCGCTGGTGGAGGAGGGTAAGCGCACGCTGGCACGGTATGAGGAGGGGGCAATTATTGAGTGCATAGAAGCGGTATACGGACAGGTACATTGCTAAAGGTCGCTGCAAGGCAGGCGTAGAATAAGCGAAATGTCGCTTGAGATCGAGGATATAAGGGCCTGAGGTAGATGCAAGTGAACGTCCAGTTTCACCTGTGTTATAGTAGGAGAGATCAGTAACAAGTCAGCTTGTAGTGCCCCAAGGGGTTAGATATGAGTGTAGATTATCGCCGGATCATTACAATCGAGCCTGGCAAACGCGGAGGGAAGCCGTGTATACGTGGTATGCGGATCACGGTCTATGACGTGCTTTCCTACCTTGCGTCGGGCATGACCCAGCAAGAAGTGCCTGAGGACTTCTCGTATCTAACTGAAGAAGATATACTTGCGTGCCTTAGTTATGCGGCAGATCGCGAACGGCAAATGCTAGTCGAGCAAGGGTGAAATTGCTCTTTTGATTGCGTATGTGGTGGCCGTGATAAGTGTTGGCAATTGAGCCGTAGGGGCGCGATTTATCGCGCCCCACATTTGTTTTCCTACCTCAAATGTGAACGCTTGCTTACCAACGTAAGCGTTCACATTTGAGGTAGGGGCGACCCGGTGGGTCGCCCTGGTGGGGTT
>DASWMJ010000029.1:0-3085 GCA_036399775.1 Chloroflexia bacterium
ACAGCAGTTCAAGACCACTCCTGTGGCCGCCAACGACCTGCCTATCGCTCCTCCCACTGGTGTAACCAGTGCCCGCGATACCCTGGTGCAGGGTTCCCTCCAGGAGCCTAGCACCCTGGTTGGTATCGAGGAGAACACCGTGGTGCTCCAGAGGATCATCTGGGCCGTGACGTTCCAGGACGCCCTGGTTGGCTTCGACGACAAGGAGAACCTCTTCCCGCTGGCAGCCTGGTACGTGCCTACCCTGGAGAATGGTGGCTCGTACTTCACAGGCGCTGGCGATGACCGGCACATGGTGACCAAGTTCAAGATACGCCAGGGCATCAAGTGGGCGGACGGCAAGGAATTGACTTCCAACGACGCCGTCTTCTCCTACGGCCTGATCATCAATGACCCGCAGTCTTCGGGCCGCTCGGTCCAGATCCGGGTCGCCAACATCGAGAACCCTGATAAGTACACCATCGTGTACAACTGGATGTCCCTCAACGACGCTAAGGCCAAGAAGGTAGAGAAGGCGGGTGACGTTGAGTTCTCCTTCCTCGACACCTTCATTGACGCCAAGAAGCCCGTTATCGACCAGAACTACGTACTGGTAGGCACGGTACACCCCAAGCACATCATGGAGAAGCTGCCCATAGACAAGTTGCAGCAAAGCTCCTACGCTCAGAACCCGATTGGCTACGGACCCTACAAGGTTCAGGAGTGGAAGGTCGGCGACCAGATGATCCTGGTGCAGAACGACAACTACAACCTGACAGCCAAGCCTCTGTTCAAGAGGATCGTGGTTCGCTTCCAGACCGACGTGAACGCCAACATCAATGCCATGCTGACGGGCAACATTGATGCTATCGCCAGCGAAGGTCTCGTGGTCGCTCCTGAGCAGACCCCGCAGATCCGCGCCGCAGGGCACGTAGTAGACACAGTCCCCGCGCTCTCATGGGAGCACCTGGACTTCTTCTTCGGCTTCGAGCCGTTCAAGGACAAGGCGGTACGCGAAGCCATGATCCGTGGCATCAACCGCCAGCAGGTGGTGGACGTGGTCTTCAAGGGTGCCGGTGCCGTCATGGATACCGTCGTGCCCCCGACCGCATACCACTCTCTGCAGAACGCCGACTACGCCAAGAACTTCCCCGACCTGGCCGCCAAGTACAAGCTGCCCAGCTATCCATTCGACCGCGCAGCGGCTACCAAGCTGCTTCAGGACGCTGGCTGGGTACCCGGTGCTGATGGCATCCGCGCCAAGAACGGCGTGAAGCTCGAATTCGAGTATGGCACCACCCGCAGCGCGATCCGCCAGGCCGCTCAGCAGCTCGTGATCAACGACCTGAAGGCCATCGGTATCAACGCTGTCCAGGCGATCTACCCGACCGGCTTCTTCGACAACGACGGACCCATCGCCACGGGCAAGACCAAGCTGGCCGAGTTCGCATACGTGCAGCTGACCACCAGCAACTTCGACTCGTGGGACTCCAGCCAGATCCCGACCCCGGAGAACCCTGGCCTGGGCAACCGCCAGCAGTACAAGAACCCCAAGGTTGACGCCGCTAACCGCGCCTTCAGCTCCGAAGTTGACCGCAAGGTCATCGCCGAGCAGTCGGCTATCGCCCAGGTGGAACTGGCGACAGACATCGCCCTCATACCCCTGGTGCAGCGCGCCAACATCGAGATCTACTCGGGCAAGCTGAAGAACCGCAAGACGACCAACAGCTCTGCTCCTCAGTGGTGGAACATCACCCAGTGGTATCTCGCACCGTAATCGTAGTATCGTATAGCTAGCAGGTCTCGGCCTGCTAGCCGTTCCGCCGGAAATCGGTACGGCCCGATCTCACTCTGGTGAGTGAGGGCCGTACTCTTCTCCCGGCTTCACAACAACAAATGAGGTAGGGGACAAAGGAGTCTCGCTTTGCCAATAAGCCGTTAGCTCTCAAACGCGGTGGTATATTATGATATTTTCTCCTTTCATAACTTTCAAATATAGAGGATCGCGGCGCTTTGACCGGCCGCAACTTTTCCCTACCCCCTCGAAACCAACGCTGTACAATGTCTCTGAAGAGGGGGATGCTCCTCCTGACGAACTAAGCTACGAAGACGCCTTGCTAGACGCGCAGTTGCGCCTCTTTATGCGCGCCGATTTCGAGGGCGTGGAGCCACCCGCCGGCCAGTACGCTCGCGTGGAGCGGCTTATATCGCATGATGAGGAGGTTGCTGGAAATCTCCCCATACACGCATCTCTGCCTTCTTCAAGGCCGTTTTTGCCGTCGCTTACTTCTGATATGCCAACCTCGCCTTTCCGGGCTTCCAAGCCGTCCGGGCGCTTCTACAGGTTCTTGACCGGCACGGCTTCGGCACGGTTGCTGCCTGGCGGGATAGCGTTGACGGTGATGATGATGGTATTAGGGGCGAATGTATCGCAGCTATTGAATGGTGAGGTCGGCCCGCTGTACACGAGGACCAATCCCATTACTATTGTCGAGTGGGATCCACAAGACGTACCTCCTCAGGTGCCCCATGCCTCACCTCGTGATTCCCTGGTAGAACCGCCTGTGGTAACCTCGGAAATCATCTTCCCCGACCCTGCTGAGGTACGCAGCCCTGCTCTGCCGGTCGCCTTTGCCCCTACTACTCACCAGGATATCGTCCCGATGCCTAGCGAGGAGTTACGTCCCGAATAGCCAACTCCCGATGCTTCTAGCCCTCTGCGTGACTGACACTTATTGCTCGCAGAGGGCTTTTTGATTCTCTTGGTTGACGCGCATGAGGTATAGAACCTTGCCTTTGTCCAAAACCGATGTAAACGCAACGCTAGCGGATTGAACCATTAGACCACTTAAACAGTTTTGAAGAATAACAAAGGAGTAATTAAGCCGACTACGCAAAGTACCCGTAGGGTGGACGATGGCATCATATTCTTTGAAGGGAGAATCGGCACGGAAAGGCAGGAAGGAAGAATGAATTACTCAAAGCGTGGTCTGGGCCGCATAGCCCTTTACGCTAGCGTAATCGGCGCAATGGTTGTCTCCATCTTGCCTGCCGCAAGCACCGGCGCATACGCGCAGGGCAACACTCGCAAGATCAACAACTTCGA